>DULO01000099.1 GCA_012840345.1 Candidatus Fermentithermobacillaceae bacterium | reverse complement strand
GCCATGGGAACCACGGTTGTGATGATGGCTTCTTTGATGGGATCGGTTAGTAGCGCCCAGACCGGCGGCATTTCATTAAGCCGTGAAGGCCATAGTTTCTGGCTCCTTAGGAGCAACCCGACGGATGCCAAGGCCCTCATGTGGGCGAAACTGACCTACGCTTTGCTTCCTCAGTTAATCGTCATAACCTTGGGCCTTTTGGCCGGCGATTTGTTCGGAGGCGTAAAGTTTCCGTTGTGGCTGGGTTTCCTTCTCGGCTTTTCCACGGCGGCTACTCTGGCTTCCATACAGATCCTCCTGGACGTGACCTATCCTGACTTTGGCATGAAAGTTGAGTTCGGCTCGTCCAAGAACGCGCGCGGTACGGGCAAGTTGCTCTCTTCCATGTTCTTGTCCATGGGGGTTGCCGCGGCTTGGATGTTCCTGTGGCAATTGCCAGACATGCTGGCGGAAGAAGGGGTCCTTTGGGGCCGCCCGGTCCAGGTGTGGCTGACAGCTACCAAAGCGCTTACCGTGGCGGTTGGAGTAGTAATGCTCAGAATCGTGAATACGGTAGGTGTAAAGCGGATTACTCGTTTGTTGAACGATGCTTAGGCGTGTTTCCCGGGGCGCGGGAACCCGCGCCCCGGTCGCGCTGTCTTAGTGATACGATGACCCGGCTGGGAACCTAAGCGGGGCGAGGGGACTGGGGATAATGACCGTGATTCAAGCTGTGATCCAAGGTTTGATTCAGGGGTTCACGGAGTTCTTGCCGGTGTCCAGCTCAGGACACTTGATACTGGGATCCATCATCTTGGGCCTTCCGGTTCCGGGCCTTTCCTTCAGCATAATGCTGCACGTGGGCACGGGATTCGCGGTCCTGGTCATGCTGAGACGGGAACTTAAGTGGATCCTGAAGGCTCTCATACACCCGGATTCTCCCGCCGAAAGGCAAAGAGCTCTTGCCCTTGGCGTGTACGTTGTCCTGGGGTCAATACCGGCCGCTTTGGTAGGCATACTGGCGAGCGACTTGGTCGAGAGCACGTTCTCCTCAGGAGGAGTGGCCGCCTTGGGCCTCATTGTCACGGGTTTTCTGCTGAAACTGGCATCCTCTCGGAGCCGCCGGGCGGAGGAAGAGTCCAGCGAAGCGGCCCAGGACGGCAGAGACCGCCGGGGCTATCCCAGCTATAGGCCTAGGAGGCGCGGGCGGGCGGCAGGAGAGGCGGCGTCAGGCAATGACATGCCGTCGGTGAACCTTCCTAAGGCCCTCTTGGTCGGCGTGTTCCAGGCCGTGGCGGTTATTCCCGGAATATCCCGGTCGGGGGCGACCATCACAGGCGGCCTCCTGTGCGGCATAGACAGAGAGGACGCTGCCCGGTTTTCATTCCTTCTCTCGCTTCCCGCGGTGTTCGGAGCCGCTCTCCTCGACTTAAGAGCAGCCGCGGCCGCGGGCGCCCCAATACTTACTCTCCCGGCATTCGTCGGCGCGGTCACTTCTTTCGTGGCAGGGCTCTTTGCCCTTGCGATCGTATTTAGAGTGGTCCGGAGGGGAGACCTGTCTTCCTTCGCCTACTATTGCTGGATCGCGGGGCTGGGGTCCCTCTTATACCTGATGTTTACCTGATTTTGGCATGGGACCGGGCGTTATCACCGCCGCTTAATCCTTCATACCTTGTTTCAGGGGATCTTCTGTGTACAGACCAAAGTACTGGTCGTATGCTCCTGAGCTAGGGAGAATCGTCATCGACATACCCACAAGAACACTATCCTTTTACTACTCCGGCCGCGCCTTCGGCCCTTATCCCGTGGGGCTGGGCAAGCCGTCAACTCCTACCCCGGCGGGCAACTGGAGAGTTGTCGAGAAATTTGAAAACCCCGCGTGGGAAGTCCTGGGCAGCCGCTGGATGGGGCTGGACGTACCCTTTGGCAACTACGGGATCCACGGCACCAACGCTGACTGGGCCATCGGGACCTACGTGTCCAACGGGTGCATTAGGATGCACAACTGGCACGTGGAAAGCATCTATCCCTACGTGGTTATCGGGACTCCCGTGATGATAGTCGGTTCCTATCCGGGGACGTACGGCGTGGACCAATGGTGGCTCCGGGTTAAGTCGAAAGGGACGACGAAATACAAGAGCCGGAGATGACACGTTCTTGGTCCCGCCTCTCATGGGGGGCAGAGAACCCTGGTTGGATGGAGCCCGGGGGCCTCTTCTAGGGCTAGAAAAAGGCTAGAAGCGGCCCCGGGCGGTCTCTTAGCGAAAAATGAACCTCAGTATACCGCCAATAACGGAGAAAATCGCGTGGATTACGGCGCCTACGATACCGAAAGCCGCTCCGAGAACGCTTCCCATCAAAGCAAGAAAACCGCCTACGAGAAGGATAATTCCCAAGCATCCCAGCCACATGTCCCCGCGACCTCCTATCTTGGCTACTTGCACGTTCACTATTACGTATAGGAGCGCGGGAAGTCACACCTCGCTTACGACGTCTCTACTTGAGGCAGGGAAAGTGGAATGCCTCCCCCGGCTGGTACTGAGGTTTTAGATAGTCCATGGGGTCTGGAGATATCAAACGGACCACCCGGGCTTGGCCGTCTCGAAACTCGAGCACAAGCGTCCTGCCGCCTACCTCTACGTTGAAGTAGTCTCGCTTTTCCTCCGCTTGGACCTGCAGGACGACGTCAGGAGGATAGATCGTGTATATTAGCGTCCTGGACACCCCCCTCAGGTTCCGGCTTCTCTTTGTTTTCCCTCTCTTCGATCATGTCCCTGAGCTTACGTACGGCTTGGGACAGGCCGCCCACCTCATCGATAAGGCCGACGTCAACGGCTTCTTTGCCCACCAGCACTGTTCCAATATCCCTGGCCAGTTCGCCGGTCCTGAACATGAGTTCCCTGAACTTCTCCTCAGTGATTTTAGAGTTGTGGGTGACGAACTTGATGACCCGGTCTTGCATCTTTTCCAGGTATTCGTAGGTCTGGGGTACCCCCAAGACCGTGCCCGCGAGCCGGATGGGGTGGATCGTCATCGTTGCTGAGTCGGTGATGAACGAGTAATCGGAAGCGACCGCCACCGGCACGCCGATGCTGTGCCCGCCTCCCAAGACCAAGGATACCGTTGGCTTAGAAAGGCTCTTGATGAGTTCGGCGATGGCCAGTCCGGCCTCGACGTCTCCTCCAACCGTGTTTAGGAGGATAAGGAGCGCCGAGACGTCCTTGTTTTCCTCCACCGCGACCAGCTGCGGCATGACGTGCTCGTACTTTGTGGTCTTGTTTTGTGACGGCAGGACGATATGCCCCTCGATTTGGCCGATGATGGGCAGGCAAAAGATGCTGCTCTTTTGTTCCGGCAGAGACGTTACGCCGAGCTCTTTCAGATTGTCGGCTCGTTCTTTGCTGGTAGTGGATTCGGGCAATGGGATCATCCTTTTTCCGGGGTATGTGTCACTTTACGGCCGTGAAGAGGCCGGCCAGGTCCAAGTCGGCGAAGACGCTGTCAGATTCCTCGATTTGTCTGAGGAACACCGGATCGGGCGCTCCTTCCTCAATTTGGTCCAAAAGCGCCTCCAGTCTCTGTATGTGTCCGGTGAAGCGGGACTTGGCGTACTCAGGCACGCTGCCTGTTTTCATTATGAACGGCCAGTCAGATGATTGGGCCAGGAGCAGTTCGCGGACAGCCTGGTTAAGGGCGCGCCTCAGGAGTCCCCTGGCGTTGGGGCAAGACGCGCTTACGCTTATGAGCCGTTCTTGGGAACCGTGAAGGTGCCTGTAGATCCAGTCGTTTGACCCTTCCAGCCAGACTTCGTGGTAACCCTTGTAACCCCAACTGGAGGTGGCCGGTTGGGCGACCTGGTTCACCGGATAGTACATGACGTACTCCGACGGCGTGATGGGCTTTACCACATCGGGTTCTTCCGCCAACTTCCGGAACATGAACTCAAGCCATAGGGGCCCTTCGTACCACCAGTGCCCGAACAGTTCGGCGTCATAGGGGGCGACCATGACCGGCGCGCGCCCGAGCACGCCGCTCCAGTACTCGGCTTCTTTCTTGCGCCAGAACACGAAGTTGTGGGCGTGTTCTCTCGCGCGCATCCGCGCTACTTCGGGTTCGTACAGTTCCTTATGTTTGGACCTGCGGTCGGTCACCCTGTGATACTTGATTCCGGTCGGCACCCTGCACCCGTTGGGCAGCGCGTTGCCCAGGTACTCGATGGGCAATTCGTACCCTATGTCCCTGTAGAACTCCCGGTAGGCCCCGTCGCCCGGATAACCCTCTTCCGCGCTCCACACTTGCTTTGAACAGTCCGGGTCGCGTCCAAAGGCCAAAAGCCTGTTTGGCGTGACTATGGGCGCGTGGTAGCCGTAGCGGGGCCTGGGGGTGGCGTACAAAACGCCGTGAGTCTCAAGGATGAAAGAGGAAATGCCCTCCCCGGCCAAAGCTCTTTCTATCTCCGGAGAATACGCGCACTCGGGAAGCCAAAAACCTTTTGGACTGTGCCCAAAATGCTTCTTGTACGCCGCCACGCCTGTCTTGACCTGGGCTCGTACGGCCTTTTCGTGCAGAAGCAGCGGCAAGTAGCCGTGTGTGGCGGCGCTGGCCAGGAGCTCAACGCGGCCTTGGGACTCAAGCTCCTTCCAAGGAGTTATGAGGTCCTCACGGAACGTCTCCGTGTAGTGCCTGTAGAGGTCTTGAAAGGTGTCGCGGTACATCCGGGCAAGGCTCTGAAGCCTGGGGTCTCCCGAAGTCCGTTCCACTTCTCGTTCAGAGAGCTCAATCTGGTTTCTCAAATGCTTCTTGTACCGCTCCTTCAGGAGCGGGTCGGAGAGCATCTCCAGAAGAGGGGGCGACAGGGAGACCCCTACCCGAAAGGGGACATCGTCTTCCAGGAGCCTCTTTAGGGCCAATAGAAGAGGCAGGTAGCACTCGGAGATAGCCTGGAATAACCACCGCCCCTCGAGAGAGTCTTCGGTTTCCGGGTGCTTAACAAAGGGAAGGTGGGCGTGAAGGATGAGACACAAGAAGCCCAAAGTCATTCTTCGCTTTTCCCCCAAACCATCGGAGAGCTTACGCCGGCAGCGTCTCCGACCTTGCTGTAATAGGTCTCCCACGCCAGCGGAGCCCATTCTTCGGCGATTTCCATGGATATGCCGCCGGGGGGCATCGTCACCTCGTTTGAGCGGGCGAAAGCCAAGAACCTGTCGGGGAAAGCCCTGCCGATCTCCGCGTAAAGGCGGTGGTTGGGCCTATCCACGCGGATGTACCAGTTGTCGGCCTCATCGTTTAGGTAAATGTCGGTGTGTTCCCTGACGCGCCCGGGAGTAACATCGTAAAGCCGCAGCACCGGGCGGGACAAGCCCCATTCGTCTAGGTGCTTCTTGTACATTTCCTGATATTTTTCGTGCGCGACGTTCCAGTAAGCGTACAGCCAGCTCGGGTCTCTGGCCATGAGGACTAACCGGGGGCTTTCCTTGTACCTGGCCTTCGCGTCCTTCACGCGTAGGGGCCGGGCGGTTTCTGTGGGAGGAAGGCCCGCGGCTTCGTGCGGGCTGGCCGCGGCCCCCGCAGGGAAATCTATGATGTCCGCGGCTTCCCAGGCCACCTCGACTTCTTTGGAGAGGTTGTCCGTCCGGAGGTTCCGCCTGTAAGGTTCATCGGGAGACGCGGCCTTTGGCGCGCTCGCGTGAGTCTCCCGGTCCCGCCCGTGTGATTCGTTGGGACCGGCTGTCCCGAGTTCCTCCGATGCCTCAAAGGACGCCTCGGTCCGAGAGAAGGTTTCTTCTTCAGAAACAATCTGCCTGGCCCTGCGGTAGAAGAAGAACCCGATAGCCAGCGCGGCTACTATGACTGTTCCAGTGTAGAACCAAAACACGAATAGGATTCCTCCCGCCAGGTCAAAATCGAAAGACAGCCACAAGACCATGACTCTAGTAAATATGAGGAGTAAGCAAGGGATTTATTCCGCCAGAGGAAGGAGCTTACCGACTTGCGGCCAGCGGTCTTGGGAAACGGCCGTCTATACTTAGGGTTCGACACCGTGTGTTCCTTGAGGGAAATGTTCTACCCGGTGATCGGGTTGGAGAACCACGTGGCCGAAAACGACAGGAGCCGCTTGATCGTCCTTTTGGAAGACGAAGTTTTAGAGGTCGACGGTTACTCCTGGGAAGCGGCAGGCGCCTACGGGCGGGGCATGTCTTTTGAGTGGGATATAAGGTGCAGGACCCGTCCCGTAAGCGTGTTCGTGACGGACGTGGTGGACCCTTACCGGCCCGTATGGATAAGGCATTTGAGGGTTGAGGGGTCCGTCCGGTCAGCGGGCGCGTACATGAGGCTCGCGCTGGCGCTGAAGGAGAACACAATTGGTGAGGCGGGGTTCTGGGACCCGAAGAGGAAGAGGTTGTACCACTACAAAGGGCCGGTGTGGGTAGCTGCTTGCGTCCTTGGGCAAGAAGGGATGGCACGGGTCGCCAAGGTAAGCGACGGAGGAGCATACCTGTACGGACCAAACGGTGAGATGTCAGGTCACGGCGTGGACCACGGGCTTATCGAAAGCGTGATCGGCTCCCGGTTCGTCACAAACCCTGAGGAAAGCCGTGTCACATTGGCTTTCGCGCTGGGGGAAAACAGGGATGAAGCGGACGCCGGGTTAGATAAGGCACAAGAAGCGGGCCTTCGCGGGACTCTGGAAAGGACCAAGACGTACTGGGCAGGACGGGATGACGTTTCCACCAAAGTCCTGGTCACCCATTGCGACGCCGGCGGGGCTATCCTGGCGTCATGCGATACCGGGATAATGGGAGACTTCCGCGACCACTACCGGTATGTATGGCATAGAGACGCCGCCATGTGCGCTTCCACCCTCATAAGGCAAGGGCTCGTGTCCTACGGACGCCGCTTCCTCGAATACTGCGCCAATACCTTGTCCGAAGGCGGGTACTTCTTCCAAAGGTACCGGGCGGACGGCTACCGGGGCTCGGGATGGCACCCGGCGGATCTTCCCGACGACTGCCTGCCCATTCAAGAAGACGAGACGGCCTTGTCGCTGGTGACCGCGGGCGAGTACTTGCGAAAGACGGGAGACCTGGACTTCCTCCATTCCATTTTCGATCCCTTTGTTTCCAAGGCAGCTTCGTTCCTGTTGGGTTACGTATGGAAAGACGGCGCCTTGGTCAAGCCTTCATATGACCTCTGGGAGGAAAGGCGAGGGGTATTCTCGTATACGCAAGCGTCGTGTATCGCCGGTCTCTACTGGGCCTCCATGATAGCGAAAGCTTTGGGGCGATCGGAGTGGAAGGCGTACTTGGAGGGCTCGATAAGGCTTCTTCGAGGTCTCGTGGCCAGTCTAGGCTCCTTGGAGTCGGGCTTTTCCAGAGGACTTAGGGAAGAACGGGATTCAGGCTCTTTGGTGCCGGACTGGACCCCCGACTCCAGCCTGTACCTTATCCCTCTTCTCCTGGCGCCTGTGGAGTTCCCCGAGGATTTTGGCGGCCGTGAGGAAGGGGAAGCGCTCCTGGATGAGATCAGGGCGATGTCGGTTCAAACATGGAATCGCCTTAACGAGACAGTGACCGTGGACATGGGGGACGGAGTGTTTGGAGCGGCCCGATATGTGGGGGACTGGTACGCCCGCCCGGAAGGGGCGGGAGACCTTCCCGGCAATGTCTGGCTCGTATGCTCGGCCTGGCGGCTTCTGTCGGGGAAATGCCTGGGACTATTGACACGAGAGGAACTTGCCAAGGAATCGACCGTGTTTGAGAAGGCCCGGCTTCCATCAGGCGTTATGTCGGAACAACTGGACTGCGTGCGTTTGCGTCCGGTGTCGGTGGCCCCTTTGGTGTGGTCCCACGCCATGTACCTGGATGTCCGGCTAGCAGGACTAGGGATTGGCGCCTTGGGTACAATATCTCACCAGTGATGGCCGATTTACCTGGAAATTGGGTTTCCACTTAGGACCAGGGCACGGGTTTTCTGGGTT
Organism: Candidatus Fermentithermobacillaceae bacterium; assembly: GCA_012840345.1. Lineage (GTDB taxonomy): Bacteria > Bacillota > Sulfobacillia > Fermentithermobacillales > Fermentithermobacillaceae > DULO01. Next base: position 55,991 of record DULO01000099.1, on the reverse strand, counting down.
TTTGGGCATTTGGGCTGGCACAAAAAGAGGAATTCTGCCAAATTGGGCGAATATCGCCCTGTGAATTGCTACATACCGAGGTATATGGCATACCGGAAGGCAAATAATTTCAGGAGGGAGAACCGTGGCGCTTCCTAGTCTGACTCCAGAAGAAAAGAAAAGAGCACTCGAGAAAGCTCAAGATATGCGCAAGAAGCGCGCTGAGCTAAGGATGCAGCTCAAGAAGGGCGAAAAGAAGTTCGCCGATGTGGTGAACGACACTGATCCGGTTATCCAGAGAATGAAGGTTTCCTACCTTCTTAGGTCTTTGCCGAGAGTAGGCAAAGTGAAAGCCGACAAGATTATGGATGAGGTAGGCATCGACGAGTCTCGCCGGGTGCAGGGCTTGGGCAAGAGACAGAAAGAGGCCCTTTTGGCCAGGTTCCTGGAGAAGTAGTCAGGGGGTTTTCTCGCGTTTTCATGGGCATCCGCATGGTCAGCATAGGCTTTGGCAATATTGTGTCGGCGAACAGGATCGTCGCCATGGTTTCTCCGGAGAGCGCACCTATTCGCAGGATAATATCCGAGGCCAGGGACCGGGGGATGCTTGTGGACGCTACCCACGGCCGGCGCACTCGCGCTGTTATAATAGCCGATTCGGGGCACATAGTGTTGAGCGCCGTCAACCCCGAGACAGTGGTATCGAGGCTTGACGAGAAAGCGACGAAATCAGTGTAGAATTGATGAGTAAGGGACTTCTCCTTGTACTGACGGCTCCGTCAGGCTGCGGAAAGGGCTCGCTTAGGCGGGCTCTTCTGGCTGAGGACAAGAATATCCGCTTCTGCCCCTCCGTCACTACCCGACCTCCGAGGCCGGGCGAGATCGACGGAGAGGATTATTTTTTCCTAACCAAGGAAGAATTTATGGGCAGGAAAGAGCGGGGAGAGCTTTGCGAACACGCTTTGGTGTACGGCAATTATTACGGTACTCCCAGAAAGGACATCGAAGACTCTTTGGAGGCCGGGGTGGACGTCATAATAGAGAAGGACGTCCAGGGGGCCAAGACCCTTCGAAAGGTGTTCCCTGATGGGATTTTTGTTTTTGTCTTGCCGCCTTCCCTAGACGAACTCCAACGGCGGATTGAGAGCAGAGGGACCGAAGGAGAAGAACAGAAAAGGATTAGGTTAGAAAGCGCCCGTAAGGAAATGGCCGATCTCTCAGCCTACGATTATGTTATTATCAATGCTGATCTTGAAAAGGCAAAGGATAGGCTTCGGGCGATTCTCGCGGGCGAACGCGCCCGCTTCTCCGCAGACGCAAAACTCCTTCCGCCTGATGGCCAAAGGAGGGCATGTGATGATAAACCCACCGTCCAGGGACATAACGCTCCAGAACTCCAAGTACGGCCTCGTGATCGCGGTAGCGAAAAGAGCGAGGCAGATTGTAGCTAAAAAAGAGCCGTTGCCCCCGGGACGCAAGCCCGTATCGGCCGCCCTAGATGAGATAGTACAAGGGAAGGTAAGGGTCATCCGCAGGGAACCGGCCAAACCGGGCGACGCGGAGCAATAGCGTTGGAGGGCACCTGGTGAAGGTGCCCTTCTCGATTCCCTTGAGCCCCTGCTACATAGAACCGGAGGAAAGAGCCCATGCGGTCGGGAGGAACGGCGCCGGAAAGCGTCTTCGGCCAAGACCTTTTTCTTGACATCATAGTTGACGTGCCTTCCCTGGACGATAGGAGGTTCACCTATCGTTGGACGGGAGATGGGGTTCTTCCCTACGGCGCCAAAGTCCGCGTTCCTTTCGGGAGCGCTTTCGCCGACGGTTTCGTGGTCTCGCGCGCCCAAAAACCCGAGGGCATAAACGTGAAAGATATTTCCTTCGCCTACGACACCCGGTTCCTCCCTGACCGTGAAATGCTGGACTTCTGCGGCCGGCTCGCCGGTTACTACTGCGTCTCTCTGGCTTCCATGTGGTCGTGCCTTTGGCCGCCTGTCATCCCGAAGATGAAGGGCTATGTGGAACCGCGGCCGGTGGGCCTGGAAGGACCGCCCGAGAGGATCGTCAATGGAGACGCTCTTTCACAGGGCGAAGAGGAACTGGTCTGGGGAAGCAGGCGGCATCGCTGGGCCAGGTACTTGGAGGTAGTAAAGGAAGAACTCCTCCGGGGCAAAGGCTCTCTCGTTTTGGTTCCTGAGACTAAAGAGATGGGCCTCGCCGTTTCCAAACTTAGGGAGGTCGCGGGAGACCTGGTCACTCCCGTGTGTTCTGAAATGACCGGGCTTTCCAGGCGCGAGGAGTGGCTCCAGGCCCTCATCCGACCCAATCCCGTGGTTGTCGGGACAAGGTCCGCGGTCTTCGCTGGGACGTCCAACCTGGGAGCCATCATCGTCGACGAGGAATGGTCCGACTCGTACAAATCGCCCGAGACCCCGTTGTACGACGCCCGTACCGTCGCGCGCCATCGAGCCCAATACCTGGGTGCGCGCTTGCTGTTGGGCAGTTCCCACCCGTCCTTGTGGGCTTACGCCATGGCGCGGGAAGGGGCCTTGGAGCTAAGAAGGGAGCCTGAACGGCCGGTGTCCGCGGAGATCGTGGACCTCAGGGCAAGCGGTCCCCGTAGAGAGGCGTTGTCGCCCGCCCTCATAGAGCGGATGAAAAGCGCTTTTGAGGTTGGAGAGAAAGTCTTCTTGTTCCTTAACAAGAGGGGAGAGGCTTCCCAGGTTATCTGCCAAGACTGTGGAAACACGATAACGTGTCCTTTGTGCGGTTCTCCCATGGTCTACCACGCGAAAGAGCGAAAGCTGGTATGCCATACTTGCGACCGCGCGGAAGCGTCGCCCGACCGGTGCCCCAAGTGCGGAGGCGCCAGGTGGAGGTTCTTAGGGTTCGGCATCGAAAAAGCGGCCTCGGAAGTTGCGCGGCATTTTCCTGAAGTGCCCCTGTATAGGTTGGACAAGGACACACTTGCCTCCGAGACGGTCCAGGAGACGCTTTCAAGATTCAGCATGCCAGGACCGGCGTGTCTATTGGGTACACAGCTGGCTTTGGGGCAGCTCGGCTTTCCGCAGGTAAGGCTCGTGGGCGTCCTGTCCGGCGACACCATTTTGAACCTTCCCGACTTTAGGGCTTCAGAGAGGGTGTTTCACACCTTAAGGCGCCTCCTTGACCTGGGGGCTTATTGGGAAGGGGAATACGAACCGGCGATAGTCGCCCAGACGTATAATCCCGACCACCACTCGGTGAGAGGGCTAATAGACCCGGACGCCTTCTACGAAGAAGAACTGGCATTGCGCCGGTCGGTGGGATACCCGCCCTTCGCCGCCCTGTTCAAGGTGGGGTTCTCGGGGAAGAATCATGACAAGGTAAAGGATTTGGCCCGTGAGTTTTCGCGACTGTGCGGTGAGGCGGAACCCGACATCCGCGTCCTCGGTCCTATTCCGTCGCCAAAACCCAAGGTGAGAAACCAATTCCGTTGGCAGGTCGCCTTAAGGCATCCGGACCATCTAACCCTCTCCCGGGCTTGCCGCGCGGCCCTTGGGAAGATAAGGCCGGCCTCACAGGTAAAGATAACAGTTGACGCCGAACCGGTAGACATGTGGTGACAGACGCCCTCCTTACGTATTGAGACTCGAAACTGGTAAACTAGACTTGTGTGGGTAGACCTATGATGGCGCCGAAAGGTGATGTGATTTGCCCGTCGTGGACATTCAATGCTTTGATTCTCCTGTGCTTAGAAAAAAAGCGAAGAAAGTGACAAGGGTCAACAAGGCTATCAAGAAGACCCTTCAAGACATGCTGGATACGATGAGGGAAGCCAACGGGGTAGGTTTGGCGGCGCCTCAGATTGGCATATCCAAGCGTTTGGTCGTGCTGGACGTGGGCGATGGGCCCCGGTTCCTGGTGAACCCGGAGATAACCGCGCGTTCCGCCGAGACCGAAGTCCAGTGGGAAGGATGCCTGAGCTGGCCGGGATACATCGGCGAGGTTGAACGCTCCGCGAGCGTCACGGTCAAGGCTTTGGATGAAGCGGGGCGCGAGGTCTGGATAGAAGGGGAAGGCCTCCTGGCAAGATGCCTTCAACACGAGATAGACCACCTGGACGGAATCCTTTTCATTGACAGGGCCACCACCATAAGCGAAGTGCCCAAAGAAACTCCCGAGGAGGATGAGTTCGAGGCTGAAGGCGCGGAGGGCGAGAGCGGACAGAAACCGGGGGAGGCGTCAGGCCAAGGCGCCGGCGATGAGGTTTCCGCTGAGACCCCGGAGAAGGCCGAGGATCCGCATGGAGCGCAAGGACCGGAAGCAAGCGAATCCCAAAGGGACCGGGAAGGACGTCCTCTCACCGCCGTGTTCATGGGCAGCCCCGAGTTTGCCGTGCCTTCTCTGGAGGCCCTGGTCAAAGCAGGGGTAAAGGTTCGCTTGGTAGTGACCCAGCCCGACCGTCCATACGGAAGAAAGAGGATCCCGAAGCCGACCCCCGTGAAATCCGCCGCCGAAAAGCTGGGAATACCCGTCCTGTGTTGCGAGAACCTGAAAGACGAGAACGTCCAGGATCAGATCGCGGCAATAGCTCCCGATTTCATCACCGTGGTCGCTTTTGGGCAGAAGGTCCCTCAGGCGGTCATCGACATACCGCGGTACGCTTGCCTAAACGTGCACCCGTCCCTGCTTCCCAAGTACAGGGGCGGCAATCCGGTTTCTAGGGCCATCTTAAACGGCGAGCGAATCACCGGCGTTTCGGTCATATATCTTAGCGAGAAACTTGACGCGGGCGACATTTGTCTCCAACGAGAGACCGAGATCGGCCCCGACGAGACATACGGAGAACTTGAAATGAGGCTTGCCTATATGGGGGCCGGGATGCTTCTCGAAGCCATGGCGGCCGTGTACGGCGGGTCCGCCCAGAGGATCCCCCAAAACGATTCGGTGGCCAGCAGGGCGCGGCACCTCCGGCCGGGCGAAGACCAGATAGAATGGGGTAAACCCGCCCAGGCGGTCCACAATTTGGTGAGAGGGCTCGCTCCCGAACCGGGTGCCGTTACGGAGTTTGGGGGACAACGTATTAAGGTATTGAGTACAAGGCTTACGGGCAAACCCGCCGCGGGAACTCCGGGGACCATCGCGGGCACTCAAGGCGAAGCGCTCCTTGTGAACTGCGCCGACCAGATGATCGCCGTCCTTAGAGTCCATCCGGAAGGAAAGAAGCAGATGACGGGCAAAGCTTTCATGATAGGCCGTTCGAAAGCCGTAGGGGCTTTTGGCAAAGAAGTGACGTCAAATGAGGAGGGAGGATTCTAGGCGTGTTCTTTTTCGACGAAGGGTATATTCTGTTCGTTCTGCCGGCGATGATTTTCGCGCTTTGGGCTCAGGGACGCGTGAATGCTGCCTATGAGACCTACTCCCGGATGTATTCCAGAAGCGGCAGGCCCGGCTACGAGGTAGCCGCGTATCTCTTGAGAAACGCGGGGCTTGGGGATGTCCGGATCGAGCGGATCGACGGCCGGTTGTCTGACCACTACGACCCCAGGAAGCGTGTGCTTAGGCTTTCAAGGGACATTTACGACAGCCCTTCAATAGCGGCGATGGCAATAGCCGCCCACGAAGTGGGCCACGCCGTCCAACACTCCGTGGGTTACGCTCCTTTAAGCATAAGAAACGGGTTGGTTCCGGTGGTCCAGTTCTCGTCAAATGCCGCGTTCCCGCTTTTCCTTATAGGGCTCTTCACCAACAGCGGGTTCCTGATGGATCTGGGCATCCTGTTCTTCATGGGAGCCGTGGTGTTTCAACTCATAACCCTTCCTGTGGAGTACAACGCCTCCAAGAGGGCCTTGGATATGCTGCAGGTGTCGGGGTTCGTAGGGTCCTCGGACATCCAACCGGTCGGCAACATGTTGAACGCCGCTGCCCTGACCTACGTCGCGGGTACCGCCGTGGCCATAGCGCAAGTGTTGAGGTTGATGATGTATAGGGACAGGCGGCGCTAAGTTGAAACCTGACGCCCGGGAAGTCGCTTTGCGGGTGCTTACGGCCCGTGAGCGTCCGTCCCGGGCCTTTTCCTACGATGTGCTCCAAGACCCTCGAGATAGAGCGCTCGCCCTCGAGCTGGTCAATGGGACCATTCGGTGGCGGAGGCTCTTATCGTCTTACGTGTCGGTTTTCTCCGACCGGCCTTTGCGCACCCTCGACCCAACGCTCAGAAACGCCCTCTTGCTGGGCGCTTTCCAGCTCCTCGTCTTGGGGACAGCCCCTCACGCGGCGGTGGATTCGATGGTTCGGTGCCTTAAGGGCAAGGGCGAGCGGGCTTATTGCAATGCCTGCCTAAGGTCCATATCTAGGAACCTCGGGCACCTTGAGCTGCCGGACGTGAGGGAAGACCCCATCGCGTACATGGCCGAGAGATACTCGTACCCTGATTGGATCCCTTCATATTTCGCCGAACGGGCGGGTATCCCGTGGGCTATGGCCATGTGCCGGAGCGGAAACACGGCGCCCTCAGTGTCTTTGCGGGTAAACACGGCCAAGACAGACGTCAAGGACCTGTTGGAGCGTTTTCGGCAGGAAGGCTACGATGTTATGGGGGGAAGGTTGCCCGTCTCTTTGCGGGTCCGAAGGGGCAGGTCGGTCACAGAGTTCCCGGGGTACCGTGAGGGCTTGTTTTCGGTTCAAGACGAAGGGGCCATGGTGATTTCTCTGGCTTTGGGACCGGAGAAAGGAGATTCGGTGTGGGACGTCTGCGCCGCTCCGGGCGGAAAGACGACTCACCTGGCTGAGCTTGTCGGTCCGGAAGGTAGGGTCCTCGCCACGGACATAGACGCGGAGAGGGCGTCCATGATAGAGGAAAACGTGCGGCGCATGGGGCAATCGAACGTGGAAATCCGCGTATTGGACGCGACGGCCGGCGTCCCGGAAGGTACCTTTGACGCTGTGTTGGTGGATGCCCCATGCTCGGGTCTGGGCGTCTTAAACCGCAACCCGGACCTCCGGTGGAACCGCCGGAGATCTGACATCAACGTCATGGCCCAGAGGCAGAAGGTCCTCTTGGACAAGGCGTCTTCGAGAGTTAGGGCCGGCGGGGTCCTGGTTTACAGCACTTGCACCTTGACGTTTGAGGAAAACGAAATGGTGTGGACCGCTTTCCTTAAGGAGCATCCTATGTTTTCGCCGGAAGACCCGGCGCGATGCCCCGGCGGGCATTTGATGGTCGAAGACGAACGGTTTCAGGGTCCGGGTTACCGGTACTTGTTGCCCGACAGGTCCGGCACCGACGGGTTCTTTGTAGCCAAGGCAAGGCGGTTATAACGGGTATTAGGGTGGGAGTCAGGTACTGTGGATGACCTTTCTTTGACTCACTTTTTCGAACTGAGCCTAGAAGAGCTTTCGTCCATCCTCGTAGGGATGGGGGAGAAGCCTTACAGGGCGAAACAGATCTGGTCTTGGGCGTACAAGAAATTCGCGTCATCCTTTGACGAGATGACCGACCTTCCTCTTAAGCTCAGGCAAGACCTCGGGAAGGCTGTGACCTTCACGCGGCTTGAACCCCTGCTTGTGCAGGAAGGAGCCGAAAGCGGGACGAAGAAGTACTTGTGGGGCTTTTCGGGAACTCCCCTGGTCGAATCTGTCGTCATGAAATACTCGTACGGGTTGTCCGCCTGCCTTTCGACTCAGGCGGGTTGTCCGGCGGGCTGCGCCTTTTGCGCGTCCAGGATACTCGGTTTCCAAAGGAACCTCTCGAAGGGCGAGATCATCGAGGAGTTTCTGGGCATGTGCCGGGACCAAGGCGAACGGATCGGCCGGATCGTGTTCATGGGAACGGGGGAGCCCTTTCTCAATTACGACGCCGTGATGGGCGCCATTGATATCTTGTCTTCGCCTGAAGGGTACGGGTTGTCCAGACGGAAAGTCACGGTTTCCAGCGTGGGGATCCCCGGGGCGATCAGGAGGTTTGCCAAGGACTCCAGAGGCGCCAGGTTGGCCCTGTCGCTGCACGCGGCTAGCGACGAGGTGCGCGACAAGATCGTCCCGTTGAACAAGCGCCACCCCATCCGGGAAGTCATGGGAGCGCTGAGGGAGTATGCCAAAGACACGGGGCAGCGGGTAACTGTAGAATACATGTTGCTGAAAGGCATCAACGACTCCGCGAAGGACGCTTTGAAGCTTTCGGGGTTGTTGTCTGATATAGACTGTTTGGTGAACCTGATTCCATGGAACCCAGTGCCGGGGCTTAGTTTTGAAAGGCCGGATAGGTCCAGGGTGGAGAGGTTCCAGGAAGTTCTCCTTAGGAACCGTGTGAAGGTTACAGTCCGTCGTAGTCTTGGGGGAGAGATCGAAGCCGCGTGCGGGCAGCTTCGACGCCAAGAGACAAGAGACATAAACTGACGGACCAACGCGTGGGGGAGGGACCGGAATTGGAGTGGAGCGCGAAATCATCCAGAGGGCTTGTGCGCCCCGACAACGAAGACTCGTGGGCGGTGCAGGCCTTGCCCGCTTCTCGTACTTGGCTGGCCATTGTGGCAGACGGGATCGGAGGCAACGAAGGCGGGCAGGTGGCTTCTTCCATGGCGGTTAGAGTCTGCCTGGACCATATTAAGGGGCGCATCGGCCAAGTGGAGCCTGAGAGGCTCCTTAGGGATTCGATCGAGGAAGGCAACGCCGTAATCCTCCGCGCGGGCAACGAAAAAGAGGGATTCCCGGGTATGGGGACCACCTTCACCGGCGCCATAATCTCAGAGGACCTCAGGAAAGTCTACGTGGGGCACGTTGGCGACAGCAGGGCGTACCTTGTTTCGGGAACGAGCATAAAGCAGATAACCGACGATCACTCGGTTAGCGGTCTGTTGGTACAAGACGGCGCCTTGTCGGAAGAGGACGCCATGAGGCATCCCGGCCGTAACTTGCTAACCAGAGCCATGGGAACACAAGATCACGTCATCGTGTCTACTTACCAAGAAGACCTTGGCCCCGGCGATATTGTTTTGTTGTGTACCGACGGGCTGACAAGCCTTGTTAGCTCAAAGGAGATAGTGGCGGCGCTAAATGACCTTCCCCGGGAGAAGGCCGCGGAGGGCCTGGTGGACCTGGCTAACAGCCGCGGTGGTTACGACAACACCACCGTCGTGGTATTGTGGCCGGACTTGGACTGATTGATGTCGGGGAGAGAGGTGAGGGGTCTTGACGTCCAGCGATATCGCCGGAAGGAAAGTCCTTAACCGGTACAAGATAGAAGAGAAGCTCGGCGGCGGCGGAATGAGCGTCGTCTGGAAGGCTTATGACTTGGTGTTGGACCGGAGCGTCGCTCTAAAGGTCTTAAGGCCTGAGATGAGCGACGATGAGGAGTTTATAGGTCGATTCAGAAGGGAAGCCCAGTCGGTCGCGTCTCTGTCCCACCCCAACATAGTCAACATTTACGACGTTGGGGAAGACGGCGGCCTCTACTTCATCATTATGGAACTCGTTGACGGGGAGACCCTCAGAGACAAGCTCCGGGCGGAAGGCAGGCTCCCGGTGGACGAGGCCCTCAGGATCGCGCAGCAGATCTGCGAAGCCCTTGCCCACGCCCACGCAAGACGGATCATCCACAGGGACATAAAGCCCCAGAACATCCTTATCACCAAGCAAGGGGACGTAAAAGTAGCCGATTTCGGGATAGCCCGCGCTTTGGGCGGTGTTTCCACTACGTCCAGGGACGTGGTTGTCGGGTCCGCTCCCTACATTTCTCCGGAACAAGCGAAGAACGGGACTGTTTCCGCCCGTTCCGACCTCTACTCCTTGGGTGTGGTCATGTACGAGATGCTGACCGGCAAGCCTCCTTTCGCGGGGGACAGTCCCGTCGCGGTAGCCCTGCAGCACGTGCAGGGACAAGTTCCTTCCCTACGCGAGAAGAACCCGGACATTCCTGAGGCTGTGGAAGCCGTGATCATGAAAGCCCTGGCCAAGGACCCGGACGACAGGTTCGCTTCGGCTACCGACATGCTAAAGGCTATCGTGGCGCTCAGGACGACCGGTGCCTCACCGGTTTCAAATAAAGCACAGACAGAGATGGAGAGACCTTTAGTGCCGCGTGGAGGAGATGAAAGATTGGCCCGGTCCGCCAAGAAGAAGCGAGGGCTGTCGACCACCGCCAAGGTTTTCTTGACATTGGGCGTGCTGGTCCTCGCCCTGGGAGGATACGCTTTCTATCGTTTCACCCAATGGCTGCAGGTACCGCTCGTGACCGTGCCGGACGTCACCGGAAAGCCGGAATTGGAAGGCCAGGCCATTCTCAAAGAAGTCGGGCTCATCCAGCAGATTTCGGCGAAACGGCCTGACGATCAGGTCCCGGCCGGAGTGATCATTTCTCAAAGTCCCAAGGCCGGCGAGACAGTGAAGCGCGGCAGGGAAGTCTACGTGTTGATCTCGATGGGGCGGGACTTCGCGACCGTGCCTGACGTTATGAGCAAGACAGTGCGGGAAGCCAGCGTGTTGCTGCAAAACGCCGGTGTAGGGTTGGGGAACGTGGAAGAGGTGTTCCATCCGACGGTGGCCGAAGGACTGATCGTGGACCAAAACCCCAGGGCGGGGCTGGACGTCCCCAGAGGTTCTTTGGTGCACGTCAAAGTGTCCAAGGGGCCCGAAAAGCAGCTCGCGGTCGTGCCCGACGTGGTGGGGATGTCTTTGTTTGACGCCCAGTCGCTGATCGCGCAAAACACTTTAGAGGTGGGAACTGTGACCTCTCGACCCATGCCGGGAGTAGCCGAGGGCATCGTAGTCGAGCAGAATCCTCCCGCCGGAACAGAGCTAGAGCTTAGAAGCAAGGTCGATCTGGTGGTGGCGGGTAAACCGGCCTCCACGTACACCGAGAGATTCCAGATCGTGGTCAGTGAAGGGACGCCTCAGAAGCCGGTGAACTTGAGGGTCACGGTGACCGACGCCACCGGCGAGAGGCAGGTCTACGACCAAAACGTCACCAAGGGCACCTACACAATCGCTTTCACATGGCAGGGCGAAAAAGCGGTGGTGCGCTGGTGGATAGGCGGGCAGCTCCACGTCAAGACCATTTATCCTAGGCAATGAGAGGTGGCGCTACCAACTTGGTAGGCAGGATACTGGCGGTATACTCGGCTTGGTGCGAGGTGGCGTCAGGAAGCCGCACCTATCGATGCCTGTTTAGGGGACGGCTCAGGAAAGGAGAATCGGCCGAGATCTACCCGGGCGACCTGGTGGAAATCGAAGAGTCCGGGAAAGTCATGGCGGTCAAGAAGGTTCTTCCCAGGAAGAACTTGCTCGTCCGCCCTCCGGTGGCAAACATCGACCGGGCCGTCATCGTGACCGCCATAATGAGGCCTGAGGCGGACCTCGCCGCCATTGACCGGCTGTTCGTACACCTGGAATCTCAGGGCATTGAGGGCTCTTTGTGCATCAACAAGAGCGACATCGAGGACCCCGAAAAGGTCAATGAACTCCGCGAGATTTACCAAAAGGCCGGTTACCCTGTGGATGTAACTTCGGCGGTTACCGGTGAAGGCCTGGACTCTCTTAAAGAGAGGATGCAAGGAGGCACATCCATACTCGCGGGCCAGAGCGGCGTGGGCAAGTCCAAACTCTTGACGGCGCTGTTGGGCGTGGGCCTCGCCACCGGAGAACTGGGCCGAACCGGGCGGGGACGCCACACCACCAAGGGAGTCACCCTGTTCCGCGTTGGGGAATCAGGTTTCTTGGCCGACACCCCGGGCTTCAGCAAGCTAGAGGGAGTAGAATGCGAGCCCGAAGAGCTTTCCTACTATTACCCTGAAATGGCCGATTTGGTCCCGCTTTGCCGCTACCCGAGATGCCTCCATAAGACCGAGGACCCCTGCGCCGTGCGGGAAGCCGTATCAGACGGCAGGATCAGCCCCCAACGTTACGCCAATTACTTAAAACTTCTAGAGGAATCCCTTGAGAGGATGAAACGAAAGTATGAGTGAGGCAAGAATATCCCCTTCGCTCTTGTCCGCGGACCCGATTAACATCGTCGCCGGGGCCAAGAGCATGAAAGAAGCCGGCGCTGACATGCTCCACCTGGACGTAATGGACGGATCCTTTGTCCCAAACCTTACATTTGGGCCTCAATGCGCGTCGCGCCTCCACCAAGAGGGGATATTGCCGCTGGACATTCACCTCATGGTGAAATGCCTGGATTGGGCCGTACCCGCTTTCTTGCCCTATGCTGAGTACCTTACGGTCCACGTTGAGGCCACCGATCACCTCCACCGGGTTCTCCAGACGATACGGAGCGCCGGGAAGAAGGCCGGCGTGGCTTTGAACCCCGCGACTTCCCCTGAGTTTCTGCCTTATGTGCTGCCTTTGGTCGACATGGTGCTGGTCATGACCGTCAACCCCGGTTTTGGCGGACAGTCCTTCATCCCCGAGATGCTGCCTAAAGTGCGGCGGGTGAAGGACATGGTCCGGGAATCCGGCCTGTCCGTTTCCATCGAAGTTGACGGAGGAGTAACCGGCCAAAACGCCCACCTCTTGAGGGAAGCGGGCGCCGACATCCTCGTGTCCGGTAGCTACCTGTTCGGCTCCCCGAACGCTCGTGAAGCCATAAACTTCTTGCGGCGAGGCACAATATAACCTCATCGAACATAGGCTAGGGGGAGCAAAGGGTTCCACGACCTCGAAGCGGGGATTCTCATGAGGATGCGTTCCAGAAAGCTTTCTCATAAGACGCTCTTGCCTCTAGCAATGGGGGTCTTGGGCCTCGTCGTCTTTGTGGTCGCGGTGCCTCCATCGTTTCTCCTGGGGCTGCTTGGCCTCGGCTTGATGGTGGGGGCTTATTTTCTGTGGAAGAGCGGCTTATAGGCGCTCACAAGTCCTTAAGGAGGTGGCCCTGGCCCCGCCCGGGCGGGGATATGGAACAAGATGAAGGTCAGAGTGATGAAAGTCCCAAAGGCGTTTTCGGGCATAGTAAAGGCTATTCTAGGTCTATTTGGATGCAGGCCTTAGGAGACGGCACAGATGGCATAAATAGAGAACACCTCTATTGGGGAAAGCCTTTACAGAGGTGTTCTTTTCTTTGATTCAAGGCAATCAGCTGAGATCTAAGACAGTTAGCTGACGACACGTTTCACTTTGCCCGAGCGCAAGCACTCTGTGCAGGCGTACACCCGGCGAACATGGCCTTCCACTTCCGCGCGGACCCTTTGGATGTTGGCGGACCATGTTCTCTTGGTCTTTATGTTAGAGTGACTTACGCTGTGACCGACTGACCTTGACTTGCCGCAGAAATCGCACTTGGCCAAGTGGAAAACCTCCCAAATTGACTCCTAATAACCCGTTCATTCTAGCACATACAGATAGGGAGGAAAAGAAGGGAATTCCATAGAAGAACAAAGAATGCTTTTACAGCGTGAAAGAAGGTTTGTCCAGTGTCGCCGATGAGTGGAAAAGAAGTGGATACCGGATTGGGCAGACTCATCCTCTCCGAAGAGGCCATAGCGACTATCGCCGGCGCGGCGGCGATAGAATGTTACGGCGTAGTCGGCATGGCGGGGAAAAAGATGACTGACGGGATCTTTGAGATCCTCGGGAAAGAGAACCTGTCCCGCGGCGTGTCTGTTTCAGTGGACAATGACGCGGTCTACATAGATCTTTCGGTGATACTCGGATATGGTATCCGTATAAACGAAGTTGCCAGGATGATCGCGGACAAAGTGCGTTACACGGTGGAAAACGCCACCGGCTTGAAGGTTGCCAAAGTGACTGTGAATGTGCAAGGCATAAGGTTACAAGGAAACTCGGGGAGCTGACAATGACTGAACGGATACTGGACGGCGTTTTGTTTCGCAGCATGATAGTCGCCGCAAAAGGATACTTAGCTGAACGGAAGAAGGAAGTAGACGCTTTGAACGTTTTTCCGGTCCCCGACGGGGATACGGGCACAAATATGTATTTGACCCTCTCGTCAGCGGCGGATCACGTGGTCGCTTCGTCGGGGTCGAGTTTGTCTTTGGCGGCTGAGCAGGCGAGCCATGGAGCCCTTATGGGCGCCAGGGGCAACTCAGGCGTAATCCTGTCCCAGATCCTCCGGGGCCTCGCGAAGTATTTCGCCGGCAAGGAGAGCGTGCCTGCCCAGGAAATCACCAACGCCCTTGACGAGGCGGTGTCCACGGCCTACAAGGCGGTAATGCGGCCGGTCGAGGGCACCATCTTGACCGTGCTCCGAGGGCTAAGAGACGGGGCCAAAGAGGCAGCCCACTCCGGTGCCGGAGTATCCGATATCCTTCAAGCGGGGCTCTCCAAGGCTAAGGACGTGCTGGCGAGCACCCCTGAGCTGTTGCCTGTCCTAAAGCAAGCCGGAGTGGTCGACGCGGGAGGCAAGGGCCTGATTTACATCGTTGAAGGAGCCCTCTCGGTATTCTCCGGCTCTCTGCCGGTAGGTGTCCATGAAACTTCCGCTGAGCGCCCTGCCCACGCCGGCGAAGGCGTCGAAACCTTCAACATCGAGAACCCTTATGACACCCAGTTTCTCATTTCCGGGAAAGACATGGTGGTTTCGGAAATCCGGTCGAAGCTCGAGCGGATGGGCGATTCGCTTCTGGTGGTCGGTTCAAGCGACCTCATCCGGGTCCATATCCACACCAAGAGGCCGGGAGACGTCCTAAACCTTTGCCAGGAGTACGGGTTTTTGTCGCAAGTGGTAATAGACAACATGATCGAGCAGGCCAGGGAAGCCGCTGAAGTGAAGTTCCTCAAGACAGCGGTCGCGGGAGGAGCCGTGGCGGGCGTGGAAGGAGCCCCGCTGTTGGTTCCCAAGAAGGAAACCGTGTTTCAGCAGCCCAAGGATACCGGCATCGTGTCTGTTGCCACAGGAGAAGGTCTCCGGGAAATAATGAAGAGCTTGGGATGCGACCTGGTCATCGAGGGCGGGATGACCATGAACCCGTCCACGGCGGAACTGGCCGCGGCTGTAAAGACGGTGAACGCCAAGAAGATCATCTTCCTGCCAAACAACGGGAACATTTTCCTGGCCGCCAAACAGGCCAAGAAGCTCACGGGCAGAAACATGTATATCGTCCCGTCCAAGACAATTCCCCAGGGCATTTCCGCGCTCTTGTCCTTGAACCTATCCGAGGATATGGAGCACAACCTCAAAAGGGCATCGAAGGCCATAAGGCGAGTGAAGACGGGGGAAATCACCTACGCGGCCCGGGACGGCAAGTTCGGGCGCCATGCCATGAAGAAAGGAGACATCCTCGGACTCGTTGACGGCAAAGTGGAGGTTGTCGGCACAAACCCCGAGCAAGTGCTCCTCTCAGTAGTCAAATCAATGGTCAAGGACAAAGACGAAATAGTCACCATATACTACGGGAAGGATGTCTCGGAAGAGGCGGCGGAAGCGGCGGTCCGGTCCCTTAAGGCGATCCTTCGTGACGACATTGAGGTTGAACTCCAGGCTGGAGGACAGCCTCTGTACTACTACATCATATCTGTGGAATGAGTATCCAGAAAGGTCTCTCGCTGGACGATCCTGTTCGTTTTGTGAAGGGGGTCGGCCCCAAGAAAGCGGCCCTCCTTGCGAACCTTGGGATCTTGACGGTGAGGGACCTCTTAGATCACTTCCCGTTTCGCCTGGACGATTTTTCAAGCGTGACCGCCATGAGGGACGTCCAGCCCGGGGATGAGGTTACCGTCCAAGGACTTGTGACTTCCATGAGGTTCGTAGGAAGCCAACGGGGACGGGCCCTTCGAGTGAGCGTTTCCGACGGCACCGGTACGGTACACCTGGTGTGGTACAACATGACCTACATGTACCAGCACTTTCCTACGGGCAGGATGGTAGTGGCTTCCGGAAGAGCCGAATGGCGGCGTGGGGGTATCGAGATCGCGCACCCGATTTGGTTCGCGTCGTCCAAGGCTGTGGAGAAGGGCCCGGTAATCCCTGTGTATCACGCTTCCATGTCTTTCACGTCTCAAGCCCTTCACAAGATCATCGGACAAGCCCTCTCTCAATGCCTTGACCAGATACGAGGCGACATACCGCCAGGCATATTGAGGCGCTACGGATACCTGCAAGAACGAGAAGCCTACCTGGCTATCCACCAGCCCCAGAACGCGGAGTCCTGGCAAAAGGCAAGGCGCACCTTGGCGTTTAGGGAAATCCTGTATCTGCAAATCGGCCTCATGGTCATGAGGAAAGAAGCCAAGGAAGTTCGGGGCCCCAAGTCGTTTTCGGACTTGTCGTTGGCGGATGGATTTGTCCAGGACCTTCCGTTCGTCTTGACCGGCGCTCAGAAGAGGGCCATTGCTGACATCAAGAAGGATCTGACGGGCGGCTCGGTCATGAACCGCTTGCTTCAGGGCGACGTAGGCAGCGGGAAGACAGTGGTGGCCGTCTACGCGCTCCTCGCCGCCATCGGCAACGGATACCAGGGGGCGCTGCTGGCTCCCACAGAGGTCTTGGCCAGGCAGCACAAGAGGACGCTTGAATCCATGTGCGGCGGAAAGTGTTCCATCGGGTTCCTGTCGGGGAGCGTCAGCGCGAAAGAGAAGAAAGAGACGCTGAAAAGGCTTGAATCAGGCGAGATTCAGCTGCTCATCGGGACCCATGCCATGCTGGAGCGCGGAGTAAAGTGGAATAACTTAGGCTTGGTCGTTACCGACGAGCAACACAGGTTCGGAGTGAGGCAACGGCTGAGGTTGTCCCACGGCAACTCCGGCGACGCCGGCAACTCTGCCACCGCCGGCGACTCCGCTACCTCCGGGAACTCCGTCACCTCCGGGAACCTCGATTACGCGCCCCATATCTTGGTCATGAGCGCCACACCGATTCCCCGTTCCCTGGCGCTGACCCTATTTGGCGACCTTGACATAACCGTAATAGATGCCCTTCCAGAAGGCAGGAAGCCTGTGCGGACCCTGGTGGTCTCCGACAGACAGCGCCAGGCGGCTTACGCCAAGGTACTCAAGGAAATCTCAGAAGGCCGACAGGCGTATGTCGTGTGCCCGGTGATAGGCGAAGGGAAGACTGATAGGAAAGCCGCGCTGGACGTATACGAGGAGCTGTCGCGAGGATACCTCAAAGGAGTCAAGGTAGGCCTCATTCACGGCTCGATGCCAAAAGCCGAAATCGACACTGTCATGCGGAAATTTGTGGAAAACGAAATCCAGGTCCTGGTATCCACCACGGTCATAGAAGTCGGCGTCGACGTGCCCAATGCCACTTGCATGGTGATAGAAGACGCCGAGTCTTTCGGCCTCGCGTCCTTGCACCAGCTGCGCGGACGGGTTGGCCGCGGCAGCGCCGAATCCTTCTGCTTTCTCATATCGAAAGCCACAGGAGATGCCAGGTCGCGGCTTAAGTTCCTGGAGCAGTGCAACGACGGTTTTCAGGTTGCCGAGCTTGACCTGCAAAACCGCGGGCCCGGCCAGTTTTTCGGCCTGCGCCAGCATGGAGCGGGAGAGACGAGGCTCTCCGACTTGTCCTTGTCGGTGGAAGACATCCAGCGGGCAAGGGAAGAGGCCAGGCGTATTGTGGATTCTCCCGCCGACGAGACTGAACGAAGGCTCCTTTCCAAGGTGAAGTCCCGGTTTGGCAGTCTCGCCCAGGCCGGCCTGTCCAGGTAAACGCTGAAAGTTGGACTTCAGTATTTCCACTCCAACACCAAGTCGTCAATAGTAGATGACTGCTTGCGGTGAAGACGTCTCCTGCAGATGACTCTTCCGCCTAGAGTTGTCAGTTTCCAAAAACTCCAAGGCCAAGTAGTCAACAGTTGATAACTGCCTGCAATGAATACGTCTCGAGCTGACAACTCTTCGGCCCGCGGTCGTCAATTACTAAGAACTGCCAAAACCAAGTTGTCAACAGCTGATAACTGCTTGCGAGAAGTTTTCTCGTGTTGATGACTCGTCAATGCAAAAGGAACCGCCTTCCAATATCCGTCGCAATGATTTCCAGCATTGATCCCCGGGCTGGTGAACATAATAAGTTTCGAATAAAAGGAGGTGAGCAAATGGGCAGCGGTCAGAAGAGGAATACCGCGGTGGTTCCGGCGGCCCGCGCGGCTCTGGACGCCTTCCGTAACGAGGTCGCCAACGAGCTAGGAGTTCACCCCCCGGCAGGTTACTGGGGCGACATCCCTTCACGTACCTGCGGCGCTGTTGGAGGACACATGGTCAGGCGCATGATTGAGCTCGCGGAACAGAGCTTGTCTCAAGGCAGGTTTGGGCAGAAGAGCTTCTAAGACAGCGCGGCTCAAAGATGGTGCGCGAGTAGGACCAAGCAGCATAGTCAGTCTAGGCTGAGTAAGACTAAGCGAATAACGTGGAAGTAACGGGAGCAGCCGGGAACGGCTGCTCCTCATTGCATTTAGCTTCCCATCACGTTGTCCTAGGCAATCCGGCAATCCAGGGCTGTCGTGCCACGGCAATGGCGCGATGGCTGTTGCCTCCCGTATTGCGCCGGGCTATTGTGCGGAGGCTATTGCAGGTAATCCAGCATTTCTTCTTCGCTGATCGCCGGTTGCGTAGCCCTGTTTAAGGCCGCTGCCAGAAGCTTTGACATCTCCATGATCTCCACGTCGATATCTTTGGTGGTTACCATCAACTCGGCCAAGTCCTTGGAAAGAAAATCTCTGACCGAATCCAAAGTCGCCCTGGCGTGCGGGTTAAACTTGGCGAAGTAGTTTTCGAGGACATCGCCGGCGATGGCAGCGCCCGAGACTACCGTAGGTACCCCGATGGCAAGTACGGGCACGCCCAAGGATTCGTAGTTTATCCCGGGCCGCTTGTTGCCGACTCCCGAGCCCGGCTGTATGCCTGTGTCCGCTACCTGAATGGTCGTGAGTAGCCTGCTCGTGGAGCGGGCGGCAAGGGCGTCTACAGTGATTACCAGTTCGGGTTTTATTTGTTGAACGACGCCGCGGACGATGTCGATAGTCTCCATCCCCGTTATGCCGAGCACTCCCGGGGAGATGGCCGCCACAGGGTTTAGTCTACCGCCGAGTTCCTGGGGGATATAGTCGCGGATATGCCTGGTTATCATGAGCTGGGAGACAACCCTCGGACCGAGGGCGTCGGGAGTGGCCTGCCAGTTCCCGAGGCCGACGATCAACACGTCTCCTTTGCGGGGAAGGCCGGCCAGTTCCGTAACCTCTCGGGCGACGAGTTCCGCGACCTCTTTCAAGGTTTCCCTGCTGCGATAGCGAAGGTTTGGGCATTCAAGAGTGAAGTACCTGCCCGGCGGTTTGCCGACTTGGTTTGCCGCCTCGGGCGTCATCACTTGCACTCTGGTTATCTTGATGCCGTCAAGCGTTTGTTCCCGGATGTCGAGACCGGGCACTTGACCTGGCACTTGCCTGCTGGCGATTTCGGCGCGTTCCAACGCCAAGTCGGTCCTTGCGTGTCCTTGCCAGTACATGAGTCGACCTCCTACAGGTTTTCGGTTCGTGGATTTCAAATGCGGTCCCAGTGCTATACTACCCAGGAGGCCTTCGTGGCTAGTCAGCACCTCTCTCATGGAGGGATTTTTTTGCATATAACGCCGCTCTTGCTGGCCGCTATAGCTGGTGCTTCCATGGCAGTCCAGGGAACGCTAAACGCCGTGTTGGGGAAGCGGACGGGCGCTTTCGAAGCGTCTTTTATTGTGCATGTTCTGGGATCGCTCATCCTGGGCCTGGTGCTTCTCTTGGGATTGTCAGACGGGGACGTTAGGAAAGCGACCGAAGCTCCGTGGTGGTCCTTCCTGGGCGGCCCCTTGAGCGTGGTCATCATCTGGGGCGTGCTAACCAGCATCGGGAGCGTGGGAGTGGGCGCGGCTACAACAGCTATCGTCGCGGCCCAAATCACCACCGCCATTGTCCTGGACATCTTGGGATTGTCGGGGCAGAAGATGCCCTTTGACTGGACAAAGGGCGTCGGCGCCGTGGCCTTTATCTTGGGCGCCTACTTGCTCTTAAGGGAAACCTCCTGAAACGGTTGATTCATGAAGCCGAGGTTTTTCTGGAAGGTATTGCACCGTTTGTATAGAAGCAAGTAGAAGCAAGTTAAACGCCGAAACCGCCGAAAAAAATGCCGCTCCTTGAAGAAGCGGCATTGGGAGAGGAGAAACCGGAGGAAGAGCCTGTTAGGGGCAATCTCGCGATTGCGCCCTGACTCTCGGTAGATACTATGGACAAATCCGGGGCGGTTTATACACTATAGACGGAGAGAACGTAGAAAATGGTTTATGTCGGAAGTCCGAACCGGAGGGCCTACCATTGCTAACAGCTGTGTATCCAGGAAGTTTTGACCCGCTTACCTACGGCCACCTCGACATCATCACGCGTGCCGCGGCCTGCTACGATGAGCTTCACGTTGTAGTTTTCTCGAATTCAGAAAAGAACCCTATGTTCTCGGTGGAGGAAAGGGTACATATGCTTCAGTCCACCTGCGGTCACTTTCCCAATGTGGTGGTCTCGTCCTCCTCGGGTCTCCTGGTGGATTACGCCAAGAAGCACGACATTAGAGTAATCGTAAAAGGACTTAGGGCTGTGTCCGACTTTGACTACGAGTTCAAGATGGCTTTGATGAACAAGCAGTTGGCTCCCGAAATCGAGACCGTTTTCATGATTACCTCCCTTCAGTACCTGTACTTAAGTTCCAGCCTGGTAAAGGAAGTGGCTTCTTACGGCGGCAAGATCGCCGATCTTGTGCCTCCCGCCGTTGAGAAGATGGTCATGGACAAGATTCAGACTATGAAGTGAGACGAGGTGTGAACAATGGACGTAATGGCGCTCCTGGACAAACTCGATGCTTACCTCTCGGAGTGCGCTAGGGTCCCCTTGGTAGGGAGGCTCATGGTCGAAGAGGACGAAGTTTTCGCCATCATAGATGATCTTCGCGCCGCGCTTCCTCAGGAGCTGGAACAGGCCAAGTGGCTCCTTAAGGAACGGGATAGAATCATAGCCGAGGCCCGGAAAGAGGCCGAGGAGATCCTAAAAGACGCGCAGGGCCAGATCGCCGCTTTGGCGTCGGAGTCCTCCATCTCTAAAGAAGCCAGAAAGCAGGCGGAAGAGCTTATGGAGAAAGCCCGGGGAGTCGCCCGGGAGATTAACCTGGGCGCCCGTGAGTACGCCGACGACCTCATGAGGAAGGTTGAGGAGGTCATGGAGGAGGTCCTGGACAGGATCAGGCAAGGACGTAACGAACTCCTGCCGGAAAAGGAAGCCGCGGCGACCGCCTCGCCCCAAGAACCCGGCCTTGAGGACGAGCTGTTTGGCAAAGACCCCGCCTCCTTAGGCGAGGGTCCGGAGGATGACGAGGACTGGATCCAGGACGAGCCGCCTTCCCGAGGGAAGAAAAGGAGAGGGCTGGGAAAGGGCTAGTTCCTCTTAATCGCGCTCTTCGCGCCGTGTATTAAGGTGAAAACCAAGGGGATGGTCCCCATTACCGCGAGGATTCCCAGGCAGGTGCCGGTCGCCGATCCTAGGTTTTCGAACCAAGCCAAAGACCCTGTTATGGTGTGGGGCTCGAACGCCGGTAAGGCCCATCTGACACGGTCTCTGGCCATGAATAGGTAGGTCAGGATCCCTGCGAGCACTGCCTGGAAGCCCCTGCTGGCCACGTATGGCCATACGGAGAGGCGGGCACCGTGGATGACCGCCGCCACTTGAGCGTGAACCGATAGGCCGCTCCAGGCTATGATCGCTCCCACAAGAGCTACCTTCGAGATTAAGGGCGCCGCGGCTTCGCTCGCAGTGGAACAGCCTATCGTAATCTCAAATAACCCGCTTACCAGAGCCTCGTGAAGCGAAGCGGGTATTATCTTTTCGGGGACGACCTTGGAAATAACCGACGAGAGGACGCCGATGGCGCCGACGCTCTTCAATACTTCAAATACCACCGACGACAGCACTATGAAGCCCAGAATCATCAATAGAGACATTACGGACTTGTTCACGGCGGCGCCGAGTATCTCCCCAAATGGCTTCGGGTTCTTGCGCTGGTAGTTGCGCATCGCCCTATAGGCCCTGGTCACGATGAACCCCCGCTCACCGCTGTCTATAGGGGGGCTCGGCGGCGATTTCCTCCGCCAAAACCTAAGGGAGATCCCGACTATCAAAGCGGACAAATAGTGCCCCATGATTATGAAGATCCCGGCGTCCACTCGCTTCAGCATTCCCACTGCCACCGCGCCGGTCATGAACAACGGGTCCGACGTGTTGCAGAAGCACATGAGCCTTTCGGCTTCGGTTTTGGTAGCCAGCCCACTTTCCTTAAGCCTGGCGGACAAAGAAGCGCCCAGAGGATAGCCGGAGGCCAACCCCATCGCGAAAGAAAAGGAGCCCGCCCCCGGAACGTTAAACAGGGGCCTCATTAGGGGCTCCATGAACACCCCCATGAAGTGGACGATCCCCATTCCCATCAGGAGTTCGGCGGCGATGAAGAACGGAAGCAGGGCAGGAAGGACTACCTCCCACCACAAGATGAGCCCTCTCTCCGCCGCTCTGAATGAGGGTTCGGGCAATAGTATCATGGAGAGGGCCAGCAAGACCACCAGCGCGGCAGACCCTACCGCCGCGACGGCCGCCTTTCGGGTCCTCCAAAAGTACAAGAAGGTTAACGCTGCCAAGAGGGCGACAAAAGGCAGAGGTTTCATGGGCATAAGGCCTCCTTTGCCAGCCCTAAATGTATATGGGCGAGAATGGAGGGGTATTCAGGCTTGGTTACAGGCGGCTCTTGGAAAAGGACGAAAAGGAGAAAGGCTCTTCTACGGGTCTTGGCGCTGACCGCAGCGCTTCTCTTGGGCTTCCTTCCGACGGGTTACTACCGCGTCGGCCCGGGGCCGGTAGAGTCTCTCAAAGAGATAGTGGCGGTGGAAGGATTCGGAGAGCCGCGGGACTCCATCCGCATGGTTACCGTGGTGGCAGAGGAAGCTTCCTTCTACGGCGCGGTTATCGCCGCTATAGACCGCCGGGTGGAGCTCTTGGCGAGAGACCACATCTTTGGGGGGCTTGCGCCTGAAGAATATCAAGAGAAGAACCAAGCGCTCATGGCCTCCAGCATTCACGAAGCCATATACTTGGCCTTGTCAGAGCGCGGCTATGCTGTGGGCGAGGGTGACGAACTCCCAATTCAAGTGAGGATAACCCCGGGAGAGGTGGTGGGGCCGTCGGCCGGCCTGGCCTTTGCCCTGGAAATCTACCTGCGTCTGTCAGGGGAGGAGCCTTTGGGCGCGAAACCTGTGGCCGCTACGGGAATGGTGGACAGGAGCGGGCGGGTGCTCCCGGTGGGCGGCATTGCCCAGAAAACCATAGCGTGCAGGGAGAGCGGAATAGGACTGTTTATCGTGCCCAGGGCCAACTTGGGCGAAGCGTTGGAACACTCGGGTGATATGCGGGTTGTTGGAGTAAGCCGGTTCGAAGAGGCGCTCAGGGCGGTAGGAGCGGCAGTCCCGTAAAACCGCGCTTCTCCGAGGGGACCAGAACGAGGAGGACTCGGAAGAAGCCCCGCTGTCAGGAGTTCCCGTTTCCTTGACACCCCTTTCTTCCCGTGAGTATAATCACCAGGTGATGTCGCCTTATAGCCGATTGTGAGGGACCCTCTTTGCGAATAGACGTTACGCCAATACTGAATCAGGCTGGGTCCAGCATGCCTTTTGACTTAGTGGAAGAGATAAAGGCGCCTGACGATGACCTGAAAATCATAGGACCCGTGACGGCGCGCGGCGTAGCTACCTCGCTGGGCAAGGAAATCTATGTCCAAGCCCACGTCACCGGCAGCACCGAGCTTATTTGTTCCCGCTGCCTTACCCCTTTCACCAAGCCCTTTGACGTGGATTGCGAGGGCAAGTTCACGGAAAGCGGGACGGAGCAAGAGGAGAGCGAGGAAGACGCGGTAGAGGTGTTTCCTCTAGATGGGGCGAGCTGTGTGCTGGACGATATGATTGGGCACGAGATCATACTGAGCCTTCCGATGAAGCCTCTTTGCGACCCTGACTGCAAGGGGCTGTGCCCGGTATGCGGTTCCAATCTGAACGAAGGCGAATGCGATTGCCGGAAGGCAGAAGACGATATCTCGCCTTTCGGGAGAAAGCTCTTAGAAGCGATGGAAGAAAGGAGCAAGAAGAATGGCCGTCCCAAAGAAACGTAAGTCCGCGTCCAGAAGGGACATGAGAAGGGCCCACTGGAAGCTGGAGTCACCTACTATCGTCTCCTGCCCCCATTGCCACGGGCCGGTACTGCCGCACCGCGTTTGCCCCCAGTGCGGGTACTACGACGGGAAGGAAGTCGTAAAGGTCAAAGAAGCCTAAGCAGGCACTTCGCGCAGACTCAATTGTTCAAAAAGACTCCGGGAAACCGGAGTTTTTGCTTTTCCAACATATTGTCATACAGGAAACCCCGTTGTATACTTGGCAATAACATCAAGGTATTAGTACCAGGCAACAAGCCCCGGAGGTGACCGCGGTGTCCTTAGGGCCGAAGGAGAGGCGCGAAAGGCTCAAGTCGGTGCTTGGACAAAACCCTTTTCTCTCTGACGGAAGCCTGGCGAGGCACTTCGGCGTGAGCGTGCAGACCATCAGGCTCGACAGGATGGCCCTCGGCATTCCGGACCAGAGGACCCGTACAAAAGAAGTAGCGGAAAGGGCTTACGGACGCGTGAAGTCCTTGGGGCAGCGGGAGATCGTTGGCGAACTGGTTGACGTGGAATTAGGCAAGTCGGCCATCTCGACCATGGTTACGTCCCCCGAGATGGCGTTCGAACGGTCGGGTATCGTGAGAAGCCACTACATCTTCGCCCAGGCGGAATCGCTGGCGATAGGCGTGATAGATGCCAAAAACGTGGTGACGGGCATCGCGAACCTGAAGTTCAAACGGAGCGCCAGGGTGGGAGAGACTTTGGTCGCCAAAGCCCACGTTGTGAGAGTAAAGGGAAACAAGTCAGTGGTCTTGGTGGAAACCCGGGCTAACGGTGAGGAAGTGTTCCGCGGCAAGTTCCTGGTTTTCGCTTTGGAGCAGTAGATAGAGAGTAAACACACGCCCATTTTCTCCCGGGAGGGATCCCCATGGCAGTGCGGGACACTAGAGGAGCACACACCATCGCGTTGGATTTGATGGGCGGCGAACATGCTCCCGCGTCCACCATTGGCGCGGCACTAAGAGCCCTTGAATCCGGAACCCTCATTCACGCGTTCGGGACGGAAGACGCGGTCAACGAGTTGCGCGGCCGGTGGGATGGGCCCGGGCTTGCCGTTACCGTGTGTACAGAAGTGATTCAGGACCACGAACATCCCCTTCAATCAATCCGCGAGAAAGTAGACTCCTCAATTCATCAGGGACTCTTGGCCGTCAAAGAAGGCCGGGCGGGAGCGTTTGTCTCGGCAGGATCCACAGGAGCTCTCGTGGCGGGCGGCGTAGTGCTCGTCGGCCGGGCTGATGGAGTAGATAAGCCCTGCATGGGCCAAGTTTTCCCCACCGCGGACGGGAGGGGCGTGTTTTTTGTCGACCTGGGAGCCTCATCCGATGTTAGACCCCAGACTTTGGTGCAATTCGCCATTTTGGGGAAAGTCTATGCTACTGAGGTTCTCGGTTGGAAGGCCCCGACGGTACGACTCCTTAACATCGGAGCTGAGGCCGAGAAAGGAAACGCCCTCTATCGCAAGGCGTATTCGCTCTTGGCCGGGACGGTGGATGGGTTCCAAGGCAACATCGAGGCCAGAGATGTGTTCTCCGGAAAAGCCCAGGTGGTTGTGGCCGACGGGTTTACAGGGAATGTGTTTTTAAAGGCGTGCGAAGGGGCTTCGGCTTTCCTGATGTCCGCGTTGAGGCGGGAAGTGACCAAGACTTTAGTCCGAAAGGCCGCGGCGGGAGTGCTGCGTCCCGCGTTTTCAGGAGCAAAGGCTCTGTTGGACTATACCGCGTACGGTGGGGCGCCGCTTCTGGGGCTCACGGGTTGCGTTATAAAGTGCCACGGGTCTTCAAACCGAGAAGCGATAGTAAACGGAATCGGCCAGGCCAGAGCGTTCCTTGAAAAGGACGTCGCGTCGGTGATGATGCGTTCGCTCTCGGAATCGGCGAAAAAGGGAGAGTAGCCAATGCAAGTAAGACCCGTGAAGGTGGCCGGCGTGGGCGCCTACGTGCCCCCTCAAGTGATGACCAACGCCGACCTTGAGAAGATCGTCGATACGTCAGATGAATGGATCGTAGAGCGCACCGGAATCCGGGAGAGACGGATAGCCGGTGCGGGCGTGGCGACCTCGGATTTGGCGGTGGAAGCCGCCAGGGCATGCCTTTTGAACTCAGGCGCGAAGGCGTCGGAAATCGACTTAATTGTAGTGGCGACAGCCAGCCCGGACCACCTGTTCCCAGCCACCGCGTGCATCGTCCAGGCTTCTTTGGGCGCTATCAAAGCGGCGGCTTTTGACATTGAAATCGGGTGTTCCGGGTTTATATACGCGATGGCGACGGGGGCACAATACGTGGCCTCGGGCGCTTACGAGAAGGTCCTCGTGATCGGGTCCGAGACGCTATCGAGGCTTACCAACTGGAATGACCGGAACACTTGCTGCCTCTTTGGAGACGGCGCGGGAGCGGTGCTCTTGGTTCCCGGCGAACAGGGCGAAGGCATTTTGGGTTTCACTTTGGGATCAGACGGCTCGTCGGCTTCCCTACTTACCCTGCCCGCGGGCGGGTCCAGGATGCCGGCCGGCCCGGAAAGCGTATCCCAGGGGCTCCACTACATCAACATGGACGGAAAAGCCGTATTCAAGTTCGCTGTAAAGATCATGGCAAAAGCGGTTGAGGATGTCCTGAGGAAGTGCGGGCGGGACCCGCAGGATATCGGGCTCCTGATCCCCCACCAAGCCAACATCAGGATCATTGAGTCGGCGTGCGAGCGCTTCAAGATCCCTATGGAAAAGGTCATGGTGAACATCGGACAGTATGGGAACACGTCGTCCGCCTCGGTACCCTTGGCGCTGTTTGAGGCTGTGAGGGACGGACGGGTCAGGAAAGGTCAGTTGATCGTGCTGGTGGCTTTCGGAGCCGGTCTTAGTTGGGGTTCAATGGCACTTGTTTGGTAAGAGAGGAGATTGCCGTATGCCAAAAGTCAAGGTGGTAACTGACAGCGCGCAAGACTTTGCCCCGGAGCTGCTTCTTAGCAAGGGAATTCGGGTTGTGCCCCTGAGAGTCCACTTCGGTGAGGAATCTTTTTTGGACGGGTTTGAGTTGCGAGGCAAGGCTTTTTACGACAAGCTGCGGCATTCGCCAGACCATCCGAGCACTTCTCAGCCTTCTCCGGCCGCGTTTCAAGAGGTATTTGACGAGGAGACCAGAGACGGTTCCGAAGTAGTGTGCGTCACCCTCTCGTCCGCTTTGAGCGGCACCTTTCAGTCCGCCAACATTGCTAAAGCCGAGCTTTCGGACCGCGGCATCTTTCTAGTGGACTCGAAGCAGGCTTCAGCCGGCTACGGCCTCTTGGTTTGGGCGGCCCACGAGATGGCGGAGGAGGGGCGTCCGGCTTCCTACATAGCTTCAGAAATCGAGCGGATGTCCACTGAGATGGTCACCATTTTCTCTGTGGATACGCTGGACTACTTGGCCAGGAACGGGCGCATAGGAAAGGCACAGCATTTTCTGGGCTCCCTGCTGAACATGAAACCCATTCTCGCCCTCGACAAAGAAGGGTATGTCACCGCGGTGGACCGGGTGCGCGGACGAGGGAAGGTCATCCCGCGCATTGTCGAACTCGTTAGCGAGAAAATCCCAAGGGGCTCCCGAGTGGATATGGCGCTGGTTCACGCGGACTCTCCCGAGGAGTTCGTGAAGTTTAAGGATGCCATGTCCGGAGCTTTCAAGATCAGAAAGTACTACGAGACCGAAATCGGCGCCGTGATTGGCACACATACCGGTCCCGGCGCGCTGGCGGCGTTCGTACTGCCGGTAAGATAGACTACTTGGCCGGAGGAATCCTTAATGGACAAGACTGCGTGGATCTTTCCAGGCCAAGGGGCTCAGTTCGTGGGAATGGGGCAGGAGCTGTGCCGCGCTTTCCCTGCCGCGGCTTCAGTGTTTGAGACGGCAGACCGGGTCTTGGGGAACCGGTTTTCGTCTTTGGTCTTTGAGGGCCCCGAGAGCGAACTCACGCTCACAAAAAACGCCCAGCCCGCCATATTGGCAGTTGGCGTGGCATGCGCCAGGGTCTTGAATGAAAAGGGGCTCAGGCCCGACATGGCCGCCGGACTGAGCCTTGGGGAGTATACCGCCCTTGTGGTGGCAGGCAGCTTGAGCCTGGAAGACGCGCTGGTCATCACGCGAAAGAGGGGACTGCACATGCAGGAGGCCTGCCCTGAGGGCCTGGGAGCCATGGCGGCGGTCATCGGGCTTTCTCCCGCGGAAGTTGAGTCCTTGTGCTACGACGCGAGGAACCTGGGAGTGGTCACGGGAGCCAACTATAACTGCCCCGGCCAGATAGTCATCTCCGGGCACAAGAAGGCGGTGGAAAAAGTGTGCGCGTCCGCGATGGAGAGGGGGGCGAAATGCGTTCCCCTTACCGTGAGCGCCCCTTTCCACTCGCCCCTAATGGAGGAAGCCGCGGAAAGGCTCAAGAGAGACCTGGACAAAATCGAGATCCGGATGCCCGGGATTCCGGTATACGCCAACGTGGACGGGGCGCCGCTTAAGTCGCCTGAGCATATCAGAGAGTCTTTGATAAAGCAGGTAACTCATCCCGTGCTCTGGCAGGTGAGCGTGGAATCAATGCTTCGGGACGGGGCGGGACGATTCATAGAGCTCGGGCCCGGCAAGACTCTCACGGGGTTTTTGAAGCGCATCGCGCCGCAGATACCTGCCAGAAGCTTCTTGACTCCCAAAGATCTGGATAGCACCATTGATCTATCCAAGGGGGCTTCCTTATTATGAGCGTGTGCCTTGTAACAGGCGCTTCGAGGGGCATTGGAAGGGCTTGCTCGGTCGAACTTGCCCGGGCCGGCTGGGACGTTGCCGTGAACTACTCCAGAGATGAAGAAGGAGCTATTGAGACGGCAAGACTTGTCCAGTCTTTGGGTAGGCGTGCGTCGTTGTTTCGGGGCGACGTGTCGTCACACGAAGAATCCAGGGTCTTGATCGAAAATGTTGAAAGAGAACTCGGTCCGTTGGACGTAGTGGTTCTAAACGCGGGGATCACGAAAGACGGCCTTCTCATGCGAATGAGCGAGGAGGACTGGGACCGGGTCTTGGATGTGAACCTTAAGGGGGTGTATAACGTAGCGAAGTGGGCAGCCAGGGCCATGATGAGGCGCAGGAGCGGCAGGATCATCGCCATATCCTCGGTAGTGGCTCTCACCGGCAATATTGGACAGGCCAACTACTGTGCCTCAAAAGCAGGCATAATCGGATTCGTAAGGGCCCTCGCCCGCGAGCTGTCACGGTACGGCATAACCGCGAACGTTGTGGCACCTGGGTACATTCAGACTGACATGACCGAACATCTGCCCAACGAGGTGAAAGAAAACCTGACCCGGAGCATTCCATTGGGAAGGCTGGGGACTCCCGAAGACGTGGCGTCCGCGGTATCCTTCCTCGCCGGGAAAGGTTCGGCTTATATCACAGGGCAGGTACTGCCGGTTGACGGCGGTATGTCCATGGGTGCTCTGACATAGTGCTAATCACAAGGAGGTGACTGGTTATGGCGCGCGAGGACGTGTTTGAAAGAGTGAAGAAGATTATTGTTGACCAATTGGGAGTCGACGAGAGCCTGGTTACCATGGAAGCTTCGTTTATCGACGATCTCGGGGCGGACTCTTTGGAGATCGTAGACCTCATAATGGCGTTTGAAGGCGAGTTCGGCATCACCATTCCCGATGAGGACGCGGAGAACTTGTCAACGGTAAAGGCCGCCGTCGATTACCTCTGGGATAACACGAAGGAGTAACGTAATGGTCCCGCCTGGTTAACCACGAACGGCGGGACCATTTTCAAATTGAGAGGGCGTGGCGGACCGTGTCTGGTAGACGAGTGGTGATCACGGGGATGGGCGTAATCACCCCCATCGGTAACGACGTCGGGCAGTTTTGGGACAATCTTATGGCCGGCAAGTCCGGCATCCGAAGGATTACGAGGTTCGACGCGAACGGGCTCCCTTGCCAAATAGCGGGCGAAGTAGATTTTGAAGTGGGCGAGCACATCGAGAAGCGAGAAGCCAGAAAGATGGACCGGTTTACCCAGTTTGCCGTCGTAGCTTCCAGAATGGCGTACGCGGACGCCGCCCTAAACGGCAAACTGGACCCGGAAAGATTCGGCGTAATAGTGGGCACAGGCATAGGGGGCATGGACACTTTTGTAAGGGAGACCCAGGTGTTGTTGGAGAAAGGCCCCGGCAGGGTCTCACCCTTTTTCATACCCATGATGATCGCCAACATTGCCTCGGGGCAGGTCTCCATCGATCTCGGGTTGAAGGGGCCAATGAACTCGGTGGTAACCGCTTGCGCCACCGGGACTAACGCCATCGGGGACGCTTTCCGGATTGTTGAGCGCGGGGACGCGGACCTCATGTTGGCGGGAGGCACGGAAGCCTCGTTGCACCCCTTGGCCATAGCGGGCTTCTCATCCATGAAGGCCTTGTCCACTCAGAACCATCTTGAGGGGAGGGCCTGCAGGCCCTTTGACAAGAAACGGGACGGGTTTGTGATGGGCGAAGGTGCCGGGGTCCTGGTGCTTGAGGAGCTTGAGCACGCCAAGGCCCGGGGCGCGAGGATTTACGCCGAGATAGTCGGCTACGGCATGACTTCAGACGCTTACCACATAACCGCTCCAAGCCCTTCCGGCGAGGGCGCTAGACGCTGCATGCTGGCCGCCTTGACATCAGCCGGGCTTTCCCCGGAAGACGTGGACTACGTGAACGCCCACGGAACGTCAACACCGGCCAATGACGCCAACGAGACTTGCGCCATTAAAGGCGCTTTGGGAGAGCGCGCCTACCAGATCCCAGTTTCGTCGGTGAAGTCTATGATCGGCCACCTGTTGGGGGCGGCGGGAGCGGTGGAGACGGTTGCCACCGCACTGGCTCTATACCACCAAACGGTGCCCCCGACCATCAACTACGAGGAGCCTGACCCGGAATGCGACCTTGACTACGTGCCCAACAAGCCCAGGGAGGCCAGTATCGAGGTGGCTTTGAAGAATTCCTTCGGGTTCGGAGGACAAAACGCATGTCTGGCGCTGAAAAGGTACGTGAGTTAAGAGAGCGTCTGGACGAGGTCTTGGCATCCCTTCCGCCAAAGCTCCGTCAAGAGGCTCTAAGCCATATCTCCTACGCCAACGAGATGGGGAACTCGCGCTCAAACGAACGCCTTGAGTTCTTGGGCGACGCGGTGCTCCACCTCTGCGTTGGGAGCATTCTGTTTGACGCCTATCCGGACGCGTCTGAAGGGGACCTTACGCGGATGCGCGCTCATCTTGTTTCTGGGAGCGCGCTCAGCGCTTTGGCGCTGAGGGGAGGACTGGGACGCCACCTCAAGCTGGGCAGAGGCGAAGCCTCAAGCGGCGGCCGGTCCAAACCCCGGGTATTGGCCGGAGCCTTCGAGGCCCTCGTAGGGGCTCTCTACGTCCATAAGGGTTTTCAAGAGTGCATGAAGTTCGTCCGCGAGGCCGTCTTCCCGGAAGGCGAGCTTACTGTCCCCGTGGACTCAAAGACCCTGCTTCAGGAACTGGTCCAGGAAGAAGGGGGAAGCGTCGAGTATACGGTCGTGGAAGTCTCCGGGCCGGACCACATGCCCAGATATACCGTGGCTTGCTTGGTCAACGGGCGGGAAGTCTCTAGGGGTCAAGGAGGCTCTAAAAAGGAAGCGGAGGAAGACGCCGCCAAGGGCTTCTTGGCCTCAAGAGAGGCGCTTTAGAATGAACACCACTTTCCCTGCGACGTAGTCGGGAGATATGAGGTCTTTGTCGTTGGAGGCGTCCACGTAGACAGTGGCCTTGCCGGGGACAGAATAGCGTTTGGCCAGCTTTAAGGAACCTTCCGCCTTCACGGCCACAAGGTCTCCTTGGGATTGCGGCGCGCCCGGGTCGACGATGGCTATGTCACCCGGTTCTGATCCGGTCCCCGCGGTGTGTCTGGTTATCACGAAGCCGTAGCTTTCAGGGCCCAAACCTGCCCGTAGGATTTCTCCCAGGTTAGTCCGCCCGTCTCGCAATCCGCCTTGGAAGTACACGGGGAGAGACCTTAAGGCGTCCCTGGCGGTTTCCGGCTCCCGCTTCGCGGGGGGCAAAGGAAAGCCGCCCTTCAGTACCTCTTCGCGGAACTCTTTCATTCCCTTATAGCCGCCTTTGGCCAGCCAGTAGTAGATCGACTTCTGTTCGGCATAGCCCAAGCTCTTCGCCAGTTCCTTGGCGGTAACATTGGGATTCCTCAAGACAAGCTTGGCCATGTCGTCTAGAATTGACAAAGGGTACTCAACTCCCAGGGAATATCTGAGAACGAATAGAAGTTTACATCAGCGTGAAGTGATCCCTTTACCTGATAAAGGTATAGTTCAGTACATAAACCCGGTATAGGAGGACACCGTCTCTTGCTGAGAAAGCTCTCTCTGCACGGCTTTAAGTCTTTTTGCGACCGTACGGAAGTTGCGTTGGGTTCCGGCATCACCGCCATCGTGGGACCCAACGGGTGCGGCAAATCAAACCTGGCGGATGCCCTGCGGTGGGTCTTAGGCGAACAGAACCCGCGGATATTGCGTTCGGCAAAGCAACAAGACGTCATCTTTACAGGCACCGAGAAGCGCAAGGCCATGGGAATGGCGGAAGTGAGACTTCTCTTAGACGGTGTGAACAACGGAGGGGAAACGGAGATCATCAGGCGTCTCACAAGGGATGGCTCCAGCGAGTACAGGCTCAACGGAAAGATCGTGCGCTGGAAGGACATTATCGAGACGCTTTCCGGGACAGGCCTTTCCCACACAGGGTACGTGGTAATCGGACAAGGCATGATACAGGAGCTCGTCGCGGGGAAGCCGGAAGACCGGCGCGCGTGGATAGAAGAGGCTTCGGGCGTGGCGCGGGTAAGGTTGGACAAGAGAGAGACTGAAGCCAAACTGGAAGCGGCCAAGGCCGGGTTGGCTAGGTTAGATGACCTTATAGTTGAGCTTTCGGCGAGGAAAGCCCGGTTGAGTTCGGACAGGGAGACCGCGGCCGAATACCGGCGTCTCATGGCCCGGCGCAGGGAAATAGAGCTTTCTATGTGGCTGTACCAGGTTGAGGAAGAAGGCAAGAGAGTGGTCGCCTTGAGGCGCCGGTTGGAGAAGCACAAGTCCGACCTTCAAACACTTGAGCTCACCCTTCCGAAAATGCGAGCGGAGGAAGCCTCGGTGGCTTCAGAGTGCGACCGGCTGGAGCAAGAGCAGAAAGAAGTAAGAGACCAAAGGGAAAAAGCGGCGGGCGAGCTCTTGGCCTTAGAGAGAAAGAGGGACGGAGCCCGGAACCTCCTTCACCTGCTAAAGAAAGAACTCGAGGCGAGGACTGTCAGGAAAGCGGCTATCGAGAGGGACCTTAACAACCGGGCCAAAGAAGACGAGTCCCTGAAGGCGCAAGCGGACCTGTTGTCGGAAAAGTACCGGGCGGCTCAGGAGAACCTCCGCCAGGCGGAAGAAGAGAGGCGGAGGTCCGAAGCCTCCTTTAAGGACTTGAGCGAAAGGGTCCTGGC
Source organism: Candidatus Fermentithermobacillaceae bacterium (assembly GCA_012840345.1). Classification (GTDB taxonomy): domain Bacteria; phylum Bacillota; class Sulfobacillia; order Fermentithermobacillales; family Fermentithermobacillaceae; genus DULO01. Next base: position 22,385 of record DULO01000099.1, on the reverse strand, counting down.
TTTGAGGCAAGAGACCTTGGCTCTGACATCCGCCCACAACGCGTGCCAAAAGACGCGGAACGACCAGAGGGCGCGCGTGGAGTCCAAGAGGCGCGACCTTCAAGACCTGAAGAACTGGCTTGCCAACGCCGCGTCACAGGAAAAGGCGCTGGAAACCGAGCTGTCTGCCCTGACAACTGAGTTGGAATCGACAAAGTCCGGGGTCGCTCAAGCCTCCGAACAGGTCCGTTCCCTCGCGGATAAAGCCAAATCCGCCAGGGAAGCCCTGGATAGGGCCGCCACTTCGGAGAGGAACATAGGCGCCCGGCTCACCGGAGTGAGGGCGCGCAAGAAGCTCCTCATGGATCTCGAGAAGTCCTTTGAAGGCTACGGGAGAGGCCCCAGGACCGTCTTGGAGGGCCGGGCGGCGGGAAGGCTAAAAGGCATCGAGGGTGCCGTGGGCGAGCTCATTGACTGCGAGGCCCGGTACATCCCCGCGCTTTCCGCGGCCATAGGAGGCGCTGCCGAAAACATAGTGGTCCAAGATGAAACGGCCGCCAAGGAAGCCATCCAGCTCTTGAAAGAGACCAAGAGCGGGAGGGTCACCTTCCTGCCGTTGTCTTTGTTGAGACCCAGGGAAATGAACCCCCGGGTCCTGGCGCTGGCAAGGGAGATGAAGGGTGTCAGGCCCATGATCGACGTGGTGTCATACCCGGCTCACCTTGACATCTGCGTCAAATACCTGTTGGGGCGGGTTGTCCTCGCGGACACGATGGACATAGCCCTGTCGTTCATGAAGGCTTCCGGCTGGGCCACGAGGGTGGTCACCATGACCGGGGAGAGCTTGGACCCCGGCGGAGCCATCACGGGCGGCGACGCTCCCAGGCATGAGGCCATCTTCAGGAGAAAGCAGGAACTGGCCGAGATTCAAGCGCAAGAAGCCCAGCTCGTCAAAGACCTTACCGATGCCCTTTCCCTGCGGAAGTCTCTGGAGAAAGAGATTTCCCTTCTAGGGCAGGAGCACGAGAAGGCGAGAGCGGACCTTTCCCGAAGGGAAGCCCAGATGGTGAGGCTTGGCGATGCGAAGTCCAGGACGGAAGAATCGTTGAGGAGCCTAAGGGCCCAGTCGGCCCAGAAGGCGGCGGCGGTGATCCCGCTGGAGGGGGAGATATCCGCTCTCACGCTGGAAATGGAGGCTACCGCGGCCGAAGAGAAGCGCATATCGGCCGAGATGGAAGAAAAAGAAGTGGAGCTTCGCGAGTGCGAGGAAAAGATGCGGGAGAGTCTTTCCAGAGACCAGGGGCTGTCGTCCGAACTTAGAAGGCTCGCGGAAGAAAAAGAGAACTTGGAACGAGACTTATCCGCCCTGCTCAGGAGGCGCGAGAGCCTCTCGGGAGAGACCACGTCCTTGCGGAGCAGCCTGGAGGTTGAGACCAACGAGATCGCCCGCCAGGAAGTCTTGCTCAGAGAAACCGAAGCCGAAGAATCCCGCCTTTCAGAGGAAATCGCCAAACTGGACGGGGAAGTATCGGCCCTTGCCGCCCGCCTTGAAGAGGTGACGTCGCGGCGGGATGCCTTGCTGGCGAGAGTTTCGGCGATCCGCGGGGACATGGAGAGAGCGGAACGGGATATGGCCTCTCTCGCTACCAAGATTGAAGAGTCCAAACAGGAGCTTTCGAGCCTTTCCGAGGCCTACGAGGAAACTCGGGAGTACATAGCCAGCGAGTTCGGGATAAACGACCCTGACTACGTCCGCCACGAGCGTATTCCAAGGGCGGTCGGGACTCAGAAACTGGAGGAGATCGATTCCGCCATAAGCGCCCTGGGCGGGGTCAACCTTAAGGCCGAGGAAGAGCACGCTGAGCTGTCCGACAGGATCGAGATCATCAACTTGGAGAAGGAAGACATACTGCAGGCCATCGAGGAGATAAACCTCACCAGGGAACTTGTGGAGAAGGAAATACAGTCCCGTTTTATGGAGACTTTCAGGCTGGTGTCCGAGAGTTTCAGCGAGGTCTTCAGAGACCTCTTTGGGGGCGGCTCGGCCAGCCTCTCCCTTGTGGAGGACACTCTCGGAGTGGAAGTATCAGCTGAACCCCCGGGAAGAAAACAGAAGCAGCTAAACCTTCTTTCGGGCGGAGAGAGGTCCCTTTGCGGGATCGCGCTGATATTTGCCATACTCTCAGTGAAGCCTTCGCCTCTGATCGTGCTGGATGAGGTTGACACGGCTCTCGACGAAGCCAACGTGCTCAGGTTCGGGCAGTTCTTGCGGCGGTACTCGAAGGACACCCAGTTCCTGGTGATTACCCATCAGAAAGTGACCATGGAACACGCGGACCTGCTTTACGGAGTCACAATGCCGGAGCCGGGGGTGTCCCGGGTTTTCGGGATGCGTCTGGAGAACCGGTGAGATAAGAGCGAGGTAGAACACATGAGTTTTCTGGAGAAGTTTAAAGTAGGGCTGTCCAAAACCTCAAAGAACCTCAGGGAAAAGGTGCTCGGGGTGTTTTCTCCCGGGAAACTGTCCTCCGACTTCCTTGACCAGCTTGAGGAAGCCCTCATCGAGGCCGACATCGGAATAGAGGCCGCCATGGCCATACGGGAACAGGTGCAGGAGGAAAGCCGGAAGAACGCCATCCGCAGCGAGGAAGACCTGTTTTCAGTGATGACGCGGGTGGTGGAGAGCATCTTGTCGGAAGTGGACGCTCACCTTAAGACGGCATCTTCGGGCCCCACAGTGTATGTGTTGGTGGGAGTCAACGGGTCAGGGAAGACCACGACTATAGGCAAACTCGCCAAGCGGTTCACCTCTCAAGGGAAGAGCGTAATAGTGGCAGCCGCGGACACCTTCCGGGCAGCGGCCGAAGACCAGCTGGCCGTATGGGCGAAACGCTCGGGAGCTACCATCATCAGCCATCAAGAAGGCTCGGACCCCGGCGCCGTGGCTTTTGACGCCATAAAATCGGCACTCGCCCGGAACGTCGATGTTGTGCTGGTGGATACGGCCGGAAGGCTTCAGACCAAGAAAAACCTCATGGAAGAGCTCCGCAAAGTCATACGAGTCATCAAACGAGAGATTCCGGATGCCCCGCACGAAGTCATCCTGGTGATAGACGGCACCACCGGACAAAACGGGCTCAGCCAGGCCAAGGTCTTCATGGAAGCCGCGGGTGTCACCGGTATCTGCGTAACGAAGCTGGACGGGACTTCCAAGGGCGGCATCGCGGTGGCCATCACCAAGGACCTGGGAATCCCCGTCAAACTGGTGGGTGTGGGTGAAGGCATCGAGGACCTTAGAGATTTTGATCCTTCCCTCTTCGCGAAAGCCCTGTTTGAACGTTGACCGGCACTTGACTCGAGGTGTAGGATAGACGGGTGTAAAGGTCTAGACCAATACAGCGAGGTATCGCCGGTTGAAAGACAGCAAGGGCCCGTCTCCCGAAAGAGTTTACGGCCTAAGCGTCCTCCTGGACGCGTACGAGCCGTTGCTCCCGCCCAGGCAGAGAGAAGTAATGCGGCTCCGCCTCGACGAGGACCTCTCCCTAAGCGAAATCGCCGAGAACGTTGGTATTTCACGGCAAGCCGCCGAAGACGCGGTGAAGCGCTGTGAGCGTTCACTCCTGGCTATGGAGCGGAAGCTCGGGATGGTTCAGAAGACGGCACGGTACGAGGAGCGGCTCGAAAGGATAGGAGAGGCGGCAAGGGCCATGACGGAAGCCAACTGGCGGGAAAAGCGGGAAGAGGTCCTTCTCTTGGCGAGAGGGACGGAACAGGATGGAGGTGAGATGGGACATGGAGTTTGAGAACTTAACCTCGCGCCTTTCGGCGGTCTTTAAGAAGCTTAGGGGCAAAGGCAAGCTCTCGGAGAAGGATGTGGATGAGTCCCTCCGGGAAGTCAGGCTGTCCCTTCTGGAAGCGGACGTCAACTTCAAAGTGGCCAGGGAGTTCATCGCCTCCGTGAAGGCGAAATGCATGGAGTCGGCCGTGCTGGAGAGCCTGACTCCTGCCCAGCAGGTCATCAAGATAGTGCACGAAGAGCTCATAGAGCTGTTGGGCGGCCGCGCCAAACCGATCAACTTGTCGGGAGACCCACCCGCCGTGATCGCGCTGTTTGGGCTCCAAGGCTCGGGTAAGACCACCGCCGCCGGCAAACTGGCGCTCCACCTGAAAAAGAACGGGCGGAGAGTTCTCCTGGTGTCGTGCGACGTGTACCGCCCCGCGGCCCAGCGTCAGCTCGAGATCTTGGCACAAAAGGCGGGGGTTGGCTTCTTCTCCATGAGCACCGACACCCCTCCCGAGGTAATCGCCAAGAAAGGTCTGGAGAAGGCCGTGTCGTCCGCGCAAGACGTGGTCATCATCGACACCGCCGGAAGGCTTCAGATCGACGAGGAGATGATGGGGGAGGCGCGCAGGATCAAGGGTGCCGTGTCTCCGGTGGAGAGTTTCTTGGTGGCCGACGCCATGACCGGCCAGGAAGCCACCAAGGTCGCGGAGGCCTTCGACCAGGCGCTGGGCATAACCGGGATAATCCTCACCAAGATCGACTCTGACGCCAGGGGCGGAGCGGCCCTTTCCATCGCGAAGGTGACCGGTAAGCCCATCAAGTTCGTCTCGGCGGGCGAGAAACTCGAGGACCTGCAGGTATTCCATCCCGACAGGATGGCGTCCCGGATCCTCGGCATGGGCGACATATTGACCCTAATTGAGAAAGCCCAGGCCGCTTTCGACGAAAGCAAAGCCTTGGAGATGGAGAAGAAGCTCCGGAAGAAGGAGTTCACGTTCGAGGATTTCCTGGAGCAGATGAAAGAAGTCCGGAAGATGGGCTCTATCGGGGACATTCTCAGAATGATTCCCGGGATGTCCAAGGCCAAGGTGGACGTGGACATAGACCCCAAAGAGTGGAGCAAGGTCGAGGCTATGGTGAACTCCATGACGCCTTTGGAGAGGCGCAGGCCTGAGATCATCGACGGGTCCCGGAAGCGGCGGATCGCCCGCGGGAGCGGCACGCAGGTCCAAGATGTGAACCGCCTCCTGAAGCAGTTCTTCCAGGCGCGGAAGATGCTGTTCCAGATGGGGTCCATGGAAAAGGCGGGAAGATTCCGTTTGCCCTAATCGGGGCTCTAGGGTTAGTTTCAAGGACAAAGGAGAGGTGCAAAGTTGGCGGTAAAGATCCGTTTGAAGAGGATGGGAGCAAAGAAAAAGCCCTCCTACCGAATCGTGGTGTCGGACTCGAGGAGCCAGAGGGACAGCAGGGCCATTGAAGAGCTCGGGTACTACGATCCGACGACCAACCCTGCCACTTACAAGGTGCAGGAAGAGAAAGCGTTGCTTTGGCTTGAGAAAGGGGCCATCCCCACACCTACGGTGAAGGCCCTCTTGAATAGGGCGGGAGTCATGGCCAAACACGAGGCTCTGAAAAACGGGAAATAAAAACAGCCCTTCTCTAGGAGGACGCATATGCTCAGAGATCTAGTGTCTTTCATAGCCAGATCCATTGTGGACGAACCGGACCAGGTTTCCGTCAATGAGATTGAAGGCGACAAAACACTGGTGTTCGAGGTCAAGGTAGCGTCTTCGGACATGGGGAAGATCATTGGGAAGAGGGGCCGGGTGATCCACGCGATCCGCGCCCTGGTGCAGGCCGCCGCGGCCAAGGAAGGCAAGAGGGCCAGCGTGGAAGTGCTGGAGTAGGGACCCATGAAGGTTTACGTCCTGACGCTGTTCCCAGAGATGTTCCGGTCTGTCCTGGGGTCCAGTATCCTGAAGAGGGCCCAGGATGAAGGCTTCCTCGAGGTAGTCCTGGTAAACATCAGGGACTTTGCCCACGACGCCCACAGGACGGTGGACGATTACCCGTACGGCGGCGGTCCAGGCATGGTGATGAAGCCGGAGCCGGTATACGAAGCGGTCGAATGGGTGGCTCAGGACTTAGGGCGCAAGCCTTACGTGGTTCTGATGACCCCGCAAGGCATGAGATTCAACGCTAAAATGGCAGAGTCGTTGGCTAGAGCGGACGGACTCACGCTGGTCGCGGGGCATTATGAAGGTTTCGATGAGAGGATCAGGTTTCTCGCGGATATGGAGATTTCCATCGGGGATTTTGTCTTAACCGGAGGGGAGATCCCAGCCATGGCGGTCCTGGATGCCGTGTCCAGGTTCATACCGGGTGTGCTCGGACACACGGATTCGGCGGGAAACGATTCCTTTTCTGACGGCCTGTTGGAGGGTCCCCAGTATACCAGGCCCCCTGAGTACAGGGGGATGAAAGTGCCGGATGTTTTGCAGAGCGGGGACTACGGCAGGATCAGGCGATGGCAGAGGAAAGAAGCGTTGAGGCGGACGTATTTGAGGCGGCCGGATTTGTTGGCGGATGCCTGCCTTACTTTCGAAGACAGGTGCTTTCTCCAAGAGATACTGAGCGAAGAGGGTCCGGCCCGCGAAGAAGAAGGTTAAGGAGTGGTAACCGTGGATGTTTTGAGACTACTGGAAAAATCGCAGATGCGCACTGATTTGCCCGAGTTCGGGCCCGGGGACCGGGTTAAGGTATACTTCAAGGTTGTGGAAGGAAACCGCGAAAGGCTTCAGGCGTTTGACGGCGTGGTCATTCGCCGGCAGGGCGGCGGGCTTAGAGAGACCTTTACAGTGAGGCGAGTATCCTACGGAGTGGGCATCGAGAGGACCTTCCCTGTCCATTCCCCTCGTATAGACCGTATTGAAGTTGTCCGAAGGGGACGGGTGAGAAGAGCGAAGCTGTTCTACCTGAGAGGCCTGTCGGGCAAGTCCGCGAGGATCGCAGACGCAAGGCGTTAGCCCATGAAGACCCTTCGGGACGTCCTAGAAACGGTCCTGATAGCGCTCGTCATCGCTATTCTGGTCCGGAGTTTCGTTGTAGAGCGGTTCTTGGTTGACGGCCCGTCCATGGAACCGACCATGTGGACCAATGAGAGCCTTATGGTTCTCAAGATAGCTTACCGTTTCGGTGAGCCCAAGCGTGGCGACATCGTGGTGTTCCGGTATCCGTACAACCCGGAGAAGGATTACATCAAGCGGGTCATAGCGGTAGGCGGGGATACCATTGAGATGAGGCTCGGGCGAGTATACATCAACGGCCAGCTGAAAGAAGAGCCGTACGTGCAGAATCCAGGCTTCTTTAACATGAATGCCACCGTTGTTCCAGAGGGCACCATCTTTGTGATGGGCGACAACCGGACCAACAGCGAGGATTCCCGTATGTTCGGCCCGGTGAGCCTAAGTTATGTCAAAGGGAAGGCCGTTTTCAGGATATGGCCCTTGAAAAAGATAGGAGTTCTAAAGTAAGGCGGAAGGGTTCCGTAGCCCGGAAGAGCCATCCCGGCCTCCCGGGTCCCAAGACCCTGGACTTGGTCGATGTGTTTTTGTTCCTGGCGGACGCGAGGATTCCTTGGACCACCAGGAAGCTGGCGGAGCCTTACCTTACGAAGACGCGAAGGATATATGTCCTGACCAAGCCCGATATGGCCAATCCCGAGGAGACGGAAAGATGGGTGAAAGCGTTCGCCGATAGGGGCGAACTGGCTTTTCCTGTCGACTGCAAGACCGGATCGGGGCTTAAAGACCTTCTGGCCCGCCTAGGTGAAGAACGAGATAGGATTTTGGAAAAACAAGCCGCGGGAGAGCTGGCGCGACCCCTGCGGCTTATGCTTTTCGGGGTCCCCAACGTCGGAAAGTCCTCTTTGGCCAATAGGTTGTTGGGCAGCCAGAAGGCGCCCTTTGGCGCTCGCCCGGGCCTTACCAGGGGGAGCAACTGGCTAAAGGGCAAAGGCTACCTGATGGTGCTGGATACCCCCGGAGTGCTTGACACCTCCGTGGTGAAAGGCGAAGCCAAGATGAAGCTGGCCGCCTCGTGGGCCCTTCCGGAGAACGCCTACGACGTGCAAGACGTGGCGGTGTATCTCGCGTCGAGGCTGCCTGGCGTGAAGGACCCTGTCGCCTATATCGAGGAGTTTGGCAGGGGAAGGGGGTTTCTCGCCTCAGGCGGCGCCGTTGAGTTTGAGAGAGCGAGCAAAGGAGTCCTGCAAGCTTTCAGAGAGGGACGGCTGGGGAGGATTACGCTGGAAAAGCCCGAAGACTTTCCTGAGTTTGGAGGCGCGCGAGAGCCCAACGGAAAGGAGACCGGCGAGAAACCGTGAGGAGCTACATAACCGGGCTTGAATGCCCCAAGTGCAAGAAGAAACACGACTTCCGGAAGCTTACCAACCTGTGCGAGTGTGGAAGTCCGCTCTTGGTCAGGTACGATTTGGACGCTTTGTCCCGGGAAGTGAAGCCGTCCGACTGGCAAAAGAGGCCGGAAGGACTGTGGCGGTACAGGGAACTCTTGCCCGTGTTGGACGAGAAAAACATCGTAAGCCTCGGGGAAGGCGGCACACCGGTTTTTCCTCTGGAAGAAATGGGGAAGAAGTACGGCCTCAACAAGCTCTTGGTGAAAGATGAGGGGATGAACCCCACAGGGACTTTCAAGGCCAGGGGCGCGTCAGTAGGGGTGTCTAAAGCCAAAGAACTGGGAGCCCAAACCATCGCGATGCCTACCGCGGGTAACGCCGGAGCAGCCTGGGCGGCGTATTCGGCCCGGGCCGGGATAAAGATGATCGTGGCAATGCCGGAAGATGCTCCAGCGACCACTCAAGCGGAGTGCGTAGCCTACGGCGCCGACACTTATCTGGTGGACGGGCTCATCTCCGACGCGGGGCGTTACGTCCGGCAAGGCGTGGCCAAACACGGGTGGTTTGAGGCGGCCACTTTGAAGGAACCGTACCGGATTGAAGGCAAGAAGACCATGGGGCTTGAGATATGGGAGCAGCTTCCTCATGGACTGCCCGCCGCCATCATATACCCCACGGGAGGCGGAGTCGGGCTTATCGGAATGTGGAAGGCATTCCTGGAGCTTAAGGCCATGGGATGGCTTAAAGGAGAACTGCCCAAGATGGTCTGCGTCCAGGCCGAAGGCTGCGCGCCTATCGTAAGGGCTTACAGGGAAGGCAAGGACCACGCCGAGTTTTTCCAGGGAGCTCACACCATAGCCGCCGGCGTGAGAGTCCCGTCGGCGTTGGGCGACTTCCTCGTGCTGGACGCGGTCCGGTCGTCGGGAGGGACCGCCCTTACGGTTTCCGATGAGGAAATCCTCGAGACCTGGAAAGAGACGGCCGAAAAAGACGGGGCCCTTATCTGTCCAGAAGGAGCGGCGGCCGTAAAGGCGGCCCAGCTCATTAGAGACATGGGCTTGGTTGGGGCGGACGATACCGTGCTCGTACTGAATACAGGAGCAGGCATGAAGTACACTGAGCTCATGACAGGAAAGGCAAAGAAGGTCACTGAGCCGTTCTAAGAACGGTAACGGCACCGGCCTTAGCGTCTCTCTTGCTGGACGGTCAGGGTACAAAGTCTAGCGTCAAGAGACTGGGTGAGGCCCCGGGTATGCCGGAGCCTCGTTTCGTGTCACCGGCTCCGGCAAGCGCGCTGCCCCGACGGGCAATACTAAGGCGTGGGGGTGATCCCATGCGCGAACCGTTGCGGCCGTCGCTTAGACACTGGTGGAACTACGTGTTGGTGGCGCTTGTGGTTATCGGGGTAATATCGTGGGCCGTGTACGACCTGGACGGACGCATTCCTTTTGGACTGGTAGTGGCCTGGATAGTAATCGGCCGCGTGTTGGTACCTTCAATAATCCATGAGCACATCGGCTTTCTCAATAGATGGGTCTTTCACGACTACGCGAAAGCCAACCGCCGTTACAGGCAGGCCGTGGCTTCCAAGCGCGCGACGCCCCAGGCTTATGGGGCGTTGGCAAGCCTGTCCTTTGCCGAAGGCGAGTACGATGAGTCTGTTGCCTTGCTCGAGGAAGCGGTACGCCACTGTCCCAATGATCCCTACCTTCGTATAATGCTGTCCAAGGCCATGATGAGGTCGGGTCAGGCCGAAGAGGCTGTGAAGGCGGCCTCCGCCGGCAAGAGCATGGCCGAGACTCCTGAGGAAGACACCCCCGCCGCGCTCATGGCTCTGGGCGACGCGCACAAGGCCAAAGGTGAGTTGGACGAGGCCATCTCCTGTTACCAAAAAGCCTTGTCGCTCAGGCCCGACTTTGTGGATTGCCGCCTCTCTCTCGCTGACAGTTACTTAAGCAAAGGCGACCTGAGGGCCGCCGAAGAGCAGGTGGAGTACGTCCTAAAGAGCGAGCCGGAAAACCCTGACGCCCTGTTTTGGGCAGGCCAGATCGCGATAGCGAAAGGCGAAACCCGGAAGGCGTCCGCCTATCTTCAAGGCGCCTTAAGCTTCAGACCGGTAAACGACCATTCCCGGATGGTCCCCTATGGCACCGTGGTTTCGTCTCTCGCCGAGGTGCGGAAGTTCATTGACCGCGTTACCTAGCAAGCCGCAGTGCTTCCCCAAGACTCGCGTCGCCACTACGGTGGTCGCCAACGCGGGTTTGCGTCACTTGGTGAGGACGTACGTCACACTGGCGGCCGTAGACCCGCTCACGCTCAAGATGATCGTGTTCTCAAGTTGGTCTTCTCCGTCTGTCCCCCTGAAAACGACAGGATAGTCGCCTTCCTCCACAGTCATGGGTACCCGGACATCGCCTGCCCATATTCCGGCCGCATTCAGTTCCAGGTGAAGTGATTGGCCGAAGACCTCGGCGGTGACCGAGTTGATCCCTTGCGACGCCGCGCAAAGGAGTTTTACCGTCTGTCCCTTCCGGGCAGGGTTGGGGTCCAGAGACGGGCTTAGCCACAAGTCTTTTTCGCGGGTGAAAAAGACCGTGATCTCCCGGGTGGCATAGGGAAACTCGGCGCGGATGACTACCGGTTGATTCCCCAGCGGAAGAGACGGGCCTACGATCTTGCTGCCGGTCCAGCGGGTGTTTTCTTGGCTGGGCGTCAAGTACAACACGTCGCCGTTGGCGAAATGTGCTGAGACGGATACCGCACCGGGTACGGTTGAGGCGGTAACGTTCAAAGGGGTGCCGTCCTTGCACTTCGTGGGGGCGCAGTAGCCACTAAGGCTGTGGCGTATAAGGGTAAGCGGCTTCTTTATGGAGAAGAACTGATTGTTGTGTTTATCTTTGACCCAAGCCTGGTAAGTGTACTGTCCGGCAGGGACCATTTGGCCCGCGGCGTTCTTCCCGTCCCAGGTCAGGACCTCCGGAGGCGAGCCCTCGCTGCCGTAAGGAGTGAAAGCGTGAACCACTTTGCCCTGAAGATCGCGGACCTCCATCTGCCATTGGACTATGTTTCGATTCCGCAAATGGCTCAGGAAGAAGGTTACCGTGTCGTCGACCCCGTCTCCATCGGGGGAAAAGACGTCCGTCGTTGCCGTTACTCTTATCAAGCACGAACGGTAGACCACGGTAGCGGCTTCAGACCGCCGCATGGATTGAGCCGGGCGTAACGTGTCATCCTCGTAGCCATCGATGATCCCCAGTTTGATGGCGCAAGCCATGGTGTGTCTTCTGTCCGGGGCCACTTGGCCCTTGTCTTTGAACAGGCTCAAGAACGATTGGACTTCTTGATCGGAAAGGCCCACGGCGTAGTCATAAAGGTCCAGAGCCCTTATCAGCAGCTCCACGGCGTCTTGCCGGCTTATGGGGCTATCGGGTAAGAACGGCGAACCGGGAGGCACGAAGGCGATTCCGCCGTTCAAAGCGCCCTCGATCCATTTCCAGCCCGGCTTGTTTTCGATGAACTCGTATGTCGTTGGCACGTCGGGGTAGGACGGGACCGGCGGCGAGAACTCGGGAAGACGGAAAACTTTGCAGAGAAGCACAGCCAGCTGAGCGCGGGTCGATTCCCAATCGGGTCTGTAATAGGAGCGGGGGTTTCCGTTGAAGTAGAGAATCCATCCGTCCGTTACTCCTTCGTCATGAAGGACTTGTATGTACGGCCTAGCCCAGTGATTGTCCAAGTCCGCGTACCAGGGCTCCGTGGCGCATTGGGCTGGCACCGGCCGGAGCACGAGCAAAAACGCGGCCAGCGCCAAGATTAGGAGCCCACGACATTTTCCTCCCATGGTCATGCCTCCTCTTGCCACCTTGTTGCTTTGTCAGACCGATAATACCATAATATGACAGCGAATGCACCAGCAATTGGAAAATATGGAGACATGTGTTGACAAAGTTTGGAAGGGCGGTGTAGACTCGTGGTGCCTGGTAAGACTTACCAGCCGGCCGCGCCCGGTGCTCGTCCGCGTCCTACGGCCGAAAGGGGGTGAGTCTTTGTAGGAGCGGCAGGTCTACCCAGAGCAACACCGGCGCCCTTCGCAGCCTTCCTCACCCGGGCGCGGTCAGCCCAAAGAGGTGGGTTAAGCATTGAAAAGCGCACTGAAGAGGCATCGACTGTTAGTTCTAGCGTTGTCGTTGGGGTTTACATCTTTCCTTCTCTCGTACCGGCTGCTGGGCCTTTACGTGGTCCGGCGCCCGGTGCTGGTTGCGACCAGGGACGTAGAGGCTTACACATGCCTCAAGGCATCCGACATCAAGCTGGCCTACATACCGTCCGGAGGTGTTCCGGCAGACGCTCTTACATCCGTGGAACAAGCCGTGGGTTCCTACAGCAGAATGCCGCTGTTGAAAGGCCAGATTGTCCAGTCGGGCCACGTGTCTTCTCGAAAGGAGGAAATCGGTTTGTCAGCTGATCTGCCGCCTGAAACCCGCGGGATGTTCATACCTGCTTCGGCGGCCCGAGCCGTGGGCGGACTCCTCAAAAAGGGGGAAAAGGTGGACCTGATCTGCGCGGCAAAAGGGCCTGCCTACGGACAGACGATGGTGTTTAGGGATGTCCGGGTGCTGGAGGTCGTACGCGACGAGTCTTCTCGTGAGTTCCAGGGGGCGTTGGTCCTTCTTTCTCCGGCGGAGTGTGAGCTCGTAGCGAGCAGCCTGGAGAACTGCAACGTTTACTTGTCTCTGGTGCCGAGAGACTCGGGCGCCGCGTTCGACACGTCCTTGGATGGGCGGAGGCTTCCATGAAAGAAGGGCCTTCTCTTCTAATAGCCGGGAGCGCGGCGTGTGAACAGGCCGCCGTGGCGAAGTGGCCCGGGGCAAACATCGTGGGTTCCTTTAGGGACCTCGCGCTGATCGAGTTCATCTTGTCCAGCGTACCGGTGGACATCGTGGCGGTCGAAAGCGGTCTTCCGACCAAGGGCGAGTCGTTTCAAGATTGGGTCGCCAGGTTCAAGAACGCTTTCCCCAAGGTCTCCTTGGTGATCCTGGACCAAGGGTGGGAGCTTGCCGAAAAGGATAGCTCCTCCGCTGTGCCTGAATCGCCTAACGTGCTGACTCCCCAGACCATCGTCGTATGGAGCCCCAAGGGAGGCGTCGGCAAGACCTTCCTGGCCACCAATCTTTCCTGCGCCGCGGCGCTGTCGACCGGCGGGAAAGCGGGCCTTCTCGACTTCGACCTGTATTCGGGGGACGTCGCGGTGCACCTCGACTTGTTTGAAGGCCCTACAATCACCGAATTGGTCCCCGTGCTCGCGGATACCCGTCCCGAAGGGTTGGACAAGTTCTGCTTAAGGCACGGACCGTCAGGGCTCTCGGTGATGTGCAGCCCGCGCAGGCCCGAACTGTCGGACCTGGTTACTCCGGAACACGTGCGCGGCATCCTTTCCCTCGCAGCCCGCAGGTGGGGGCTCCTGTACGTGGACACGCCCCCTGACATCACCAGCGACGTGGTAGGCGAGTGCATTGACGCCGCTACCAACGTCGTCGTGGTGGTGACTCAGGACGTGGCCGCCATTAAGCAGGTAAAACTGGCGGTGGATATACTCAGGAGACTCGGCATCAAAGAAGAGCGGCTAAACGTTGTGTTAAACCGCGCCTCCAAAGACTCGCTCATGCCTCAAGCAAAGATCCAGGAGTTCTTGGGCGTGGAACTCATAGGTTCCATCCCGGACGACAGGAAAGCGGTTGAGAGGTCAGTGTTTGAGGGAAAACCCGTGGTGCTCTACTCCAAGAGCGAGATATCCGAGGCTTTGTGGCAGGTCGCGTCTAGGCTTTCTCCGGGATTGGTGCGGGACAAAGGCCAGAAGAAACCGGAAAAGAGACGGGGAGGTTTGTTTTGGTGAGCATTCTCAAGAAACTGGAACTGGAGCCGTACCGGGCTTCCCGCGTGGCACCGGAATTGAGAGACAGGTCCGTTGAGGACGTCACGGAAGCCATCCGCGAGAAGGTGTTGGAAACCCACGCCGAACTGGTGATGGCGGCCAGGATGTCCCGGGAAAAGCGGAGCGAGATGGTGTCGCTGGTATCCGAACTCATAGTGTCATGTGACCTCTATGTGGGCCGGTTGACCAGGCGCGACCTGGCGGAGCGAATTGTGCAGGAGCTGTGCGGATTGGGCCCCATCGACGAGTTTCTCGATGATCCCGCGGTCACCGAGATAATGGTCAACGGGCCCCATGAGGTTTTTGTCGAGCGAAACGGCGTACTGGAAAAGACCGACGTCCGCTTCTCGAGCGACGCCCACGTCCTTGACATAATCAACAGGGTGGTGGGCAGCGTCGGAAGGCGCGTGGACAAGTCTTCCCCGTACGTGGACGCGAGGCTCCCCGACGGTTCCCGCGTGAACGCGGTCGTTCCCCCTCTGTCTTTGAACGGTCCGGTGCTGACGATCAGGAGGTTCCCTGAAAGGTACTCGCACCTCAAGGAACTGGTTTCCGTAGGGACCCTTCCCGCCTTTATGGCCTCGTTCCTTCAAGAATGTGTCGCCTGCAAGCTGGACATCGTGATTTCCGGGGGAAGCGGCAGCGGTAAGACCACCACCTTAAACGTGCTGGCCAACTCGTTTGGGCAAGACGAACGGATCATAGTCATCGAGGACTCTTCAGAAATCAGGGTAGTGGGCCACCACGTGGTTCACCTAGAGACCCGTCCCGAGAATGTTGAGGGCAAAGGCCTTGTCACTGTGAGAGACCTTCTCAGAAACGCGCTGCGCATGCGCCCTGACCGCATCGTCATTGGAGAGTGCAGGGGCAAAGAGACTTTCGACCTTATCACGGCCATGAACACGGGGCACGAAGGGTGCCTTTCCACGGTACACGCCAACTCCTCCAAGGACTGCATAGCGAGGCTTACCGGCATGGCGCTCATGTCCGAGGAGTCAGTGCCGCTGAACGTGCTGGAATCCTGGATAGGCTCGGCCCTTGACTTGATCGTCCACATGAGGAAGCATCCGGGCGGAGCGAGAGTGGTCTCGGAAGTAGCCATTGTTGGCCTCGACGAGGCGTGTATCCAGGTGGCGAGAGTCTACGTCCACGAGGAAGGAATCGTGGTTCAGGAGCTGCCCGGGTGGTTTCTGTCAAAGGTAGGGCAGGAGAGAGCTGAGAGGCTTTCAGACGCCCTTTTTGGGGAGGCGAAGGGCAGGTGACGCAAGCTTTATGCGCCTTGTGCGCAGGAACGGCGGTGGCCCTTACTGTCTTGGACATAGGGTACACCGCACGCGGATGGTCGTGGGGTACCACGGCCTTGGCCGAATACCTGCCCCGGCGGCGGTCGTGGCTCTTGAAAAGGCTCGAAACCTCCGTGGAAAGGCTGCGAGAGTCCTCGAACGACCTAGCTATTTGGGAAGAGATCGCGTTTTCTTTGGCTTGCCACATCCGTGCGGGCGAGACCCTCGCCCAGGCGTTGAAAGCCGTCGCCGACGAGGGCACCGAGCCGCCTTACCGGCTCCTAAAGAGAGCCTTCCATGAGTACGAGGCGGGCGTGCCTGTTCTTACCGCGTTGAACGCGGCGTCTCAAAGGAGCCGCGAGTTCGCTCACCTGTCCGGGGTGTTGGAACTTGGACTCGTCAACGGAGGCGACCTGCCGGCCCTGTTGTGCCGGTGCGCGGAAGAGCTTCGAAAGCAAAGGACCAGAAGAGGCGAAGTGAGGGCCAAGCTCGTCGAAGCCCGGCTTACCGCGTTACTGCTCACGTTTCTCCCCTGGGGGATCGGATTCTTCACGGTAAGAAACGATCCTCGCGTCGGCAGGGCCCTTATCGGCGATCCCCAAGGGCGCTTGTTGTTCCTTGTCGCTCTTGGCCTGTGGGCATGCGGCGTTTTCGCCGTTCAAAGGCTCATTTCAGGCGTGTCTCGCGGCAGCCGAAGGTAGGTGCTGGCAGTGAATGACCCTGTCCTGCCGTCCGCCTTGTTCGCAGTGTCCATGGCCCTGGCAGGCTACTGGTGGGCCGGGAAAAGGGACTTCAGATTGGTTCCTAGGCGCTCCCCAGAAGACTATCCGGAGAGCCCCCGGATTTCCCGATTTCGCGGATTCGTGCCGTGGATCGCCCTGGCGATAGGAGTAACCTTTCGGACGTTGGGGCTAGCCGGTCCGTTGGTAGTCTTTGCCTACTTGGTCGCGTGTGTTTCCTACTGGTTGTCTTGGAGAGAAAAGGCGAGAAAGCGGAGATGGATTGAGGAGATCAAGGCACAATGGCCTCTCATGCTTGACGCGATGGCTACGGCATCCGCTTCCGGACTTGACTTGCGGACGGCTTTTCAGGCAGCGTGCCGGAGAACATCGGGGGCCTTGAGGCAGGAAATGGACAAGGTGAGCCTCAGGGTCGCCGGGGGAATGTCCTTAAGCCAAGCGCTCAAGGCTATGGAGAAAGACGGGATCTCGGAAGCACGAAGGTTGAGGTCGATGCTTCTCCAAGCGGAGGTATTAGGCACGCCCGTATCCACCGTGCTGGCGGCTTTGTCCCAAGAAGCCGACGACGAAGAGCGGCACGAGATGGAACAGCGGTTCAATGCCTTGCCCGTCAAGCTGTCCGTGGTAACAGTGCTGTTCCTGCTGCCCCCGGTGCTGATAGTGGCCATTGTCCCTCATCTCTTGATCTTCCTCAAAAGCAGATGGTAAAGGAGGTGAACAGATGCTCAAGTTGTGGGTCAAAGGGCAACTGGCGTACAGGAATCTCGTGGAACGCGTAAGAAGCGCCCTCAAGGATCCGGCGGGGACCACGGTCTCTGAATACGCCCTTGTGCTTGCTCTAGTGACCGTGGCTGTCATTGGGGTCTTGACATCCCTGGGAACCACCCTAAAGGACAAAATAACGGACGTCATAGGCAGCCTCAACGGAGCAACAACCCCTTAGGTCCCCTTTACGCCTTCCTTTGGTCTCTAGGCATCGGAATTATAGGTGTTCGAAACTGGCGGGCTTGCTGGATTTCTAGACGAAGGCCCGGTGAGCCCGCCGGCCCCACACGAAGAAGCGCGTTCATCTGAGAGTAATTAGTAAGGAGTGGGCCATGAAGCAACTAAGACAACTGGTAGCGGCCGCTACACAGGTCGCGAGGCGGGCCGGCAGACCTGTAAAGGACGACTCCGGACAGGCTGTGGCCGAGTTTAGCCTGGTTGTTTTCCTCCTTGTGCTTATTCTGTTCTCCCTCCTGGAGACAGGGATCTTACTCAACGAGAAACTTGTCCTGACCTCGGCCGCGCGTGAGGTGGCGAGAGTTTGCGCGGTCCAGGGCGGGAAAACCCCGGGTGCGCTGGAGCGTCTGGACGAGCTTCTTGAGTCGGCGGGGATCCAGAAGGACAAGGTTCAGGCCGTGATAACGCCCACTCAAGCTATATACGGGACAACCATTAGGGTATCCCTCGAATACGAACACGAGGTGCTTAGTCCGGTGGTGTCATCGGTCATCGGAAATACCATTACCTTAACGGCTAAGGCGGTGACGAGGAGTGAATTCGTGCCCAGGTAGCCCGCAAGGAGGCGGTGAAGTAGGCTGTGCCGACGCCAGATCTAGAACATCCTCCCCAGGAGAGCGCGGCGGCGTCTTGGTCTTGGTCGCCCTCTTCTTGCCTGTGGCAGTACTAGTAGTTGGGCTAGTCTGTGACTTGGGAACGGTGTTTTGTGTGAGAAAGCTCGTTCAGGCGGCGTGTGACCTGGGAGCCTTAGCGGGAGTGCAGGAGTTGGATTGGGAACTCTTAGCCGAAGGAATCGTGGCGATCGATGAGGCTAGCGCCAGGAGGGTCGCCATCGCTATCGCCGAGGAAAACCTGGCGAATCTAGGCGGTCTAGCTCATGTGGAGGGTGTGTACGCAGTCGTCACAAACCCACCTGATTCTCCCGAACCGAACCTCGTCCTGACGGTGGTCTGCAGGATATGGCCGACATACCTTGCCTGGATGCCCGCGTTCGCTGACGGTATACCGCTTTCGATAATGGCCGAGGCGTCAGTAGTGGAGAGGACCGAGTGGTAAGGCCCCTTTTCCTCCGCCGCGGGGCTCACAGTTAGAAGTCACCTTCTTAAGCCGCCTGGCAGAAATAACCACATCCACTCATGATCCCCGATATTATCCACGCTGTACGGGGGAGCGAGGAGAAAGTCCACACTGAGTCGCGTCAGTGCCGATATTATCCACGCTGTTCGGGGTGAGCGAGGAGAAAATCCACACTGAGTTGCGCCAGTGTCGAGATTCTCCCCCCGGGTAAACCATGCTCCGTTGTGCCCCGTTATCTATGGCCGAAGACCGCCCTCAGTACGCTAGTACATGGGTCCATCCAAGCCGTCGATGACCTCTATACCGGCAACCAGCCCCTTCGCAACAATGTAGACCACACTTCTTGTGCTATCTTTCGGCGTATACGCGTAAGCGTGGTCATATTCGCCGCCAAACCAAGCCTCGTCATCGTAGCTGATCCCGGCCACTTTCCGGAGCTTCTCGGGCCCAAAACGTTCCAAGAGAGACTCTTCCGTGTCGCCGATTGCGACGCCCGCCGCCCGGTAGGGCTGGTCTTTGGCTCGAAGGGTTATGATCCTATACACCCCGTCGGCAGGATTCAGGTAAGTCACCTGAAAGTCATCGGATTCTACTACCGTGACTTGCCCGAAGCTCTCGGCCCGGTACGTTTCCCGGCTTCTCTCAGAGAGATCGAAGCAGAAGGGGAAATCCACAGGATATGTGACAAGGTATAGGCCGCCGGGATACGCGCGGTTTTCCTCGATGGGTTTTACTATGCCGAACTGACTGTTGTCAGGGTTCCTAACGTCTTGCCAATACCTTATGGTAAGGGCGATGGAATGACGCAGGAGTTCGGCTTCCTCAGGCGAGAAAAACCGGTTCAAAGAGGAGCTATACAGTACAGGGTTCGCGTTCCACTGGTCCACCAGCATCGGCGCCAGGCCCTCGCTAAAGGCGCCATCTGACGCCAGAAGTGCTTTCCCGATGTAATAATTGCGTAGAGCCTGGTCTTCGCTGTCTTCTGGATAGGGGCTCACGGCCGCGTCTTCCAGAGCGGTGAACAGCGCGTTGAACCAGTGGCCTCCCGGTAACTCGGGGTTGAGTTTGTCGTAAGCCTCGTGCAACTCAGACCAGGTGGCGATAGTGAAGTTCTCAAGACAGGGGAGAAGCTCGTAGTCGCTCACGTCTTCTCCCGCCAAGAGACGGGGCATGTAGTCGTGGATATTCCCGGTAGACACGGAAAACCGGCTGTTCTGAGGAGAGTTGGTCTCGCTGCCTGATCCGGCCGGGTCGACAGCGCCTTCCAAACCGTCCAAAACCTTGATGCCGGAGACTAAACCATCCTTGACGATGTACACCAGGCTTCTGGGGCTTTGCGTGTTCTCGCCCTCAACGTAGCAATAGGCGTAATCATAGTCGGCGCCAAACCAAGTCTCGTCGTCGGGGCTAATCCTATCCATCCTCTTGAGTTTGCCGGGCCAGAGGTTCAAAAGGGAGGCTTCCGGGTCTCCGATTGCCACATCTCCCGCGGCGCAACCCTGTTTGTTCGCGCGAAGGGTCTTAACAAGTCTAGGGTCACCGTTGCTCTCGTAGATCACTTGCAGCCCATCGCTCTCAACCACTGTTACTACCCACGACGGGAGGTTTCCTTCGGCGGGATATGTCTTCCTGCTGTTCTCAACGAGGTCGCAACCGAACGGGAAGTCCCCTAACATGGGACCGATTTTGATGATGCCCCGGGAATCCGGCAAGTAGATGGCAAACGGGTGGGAGGCTCTGGGAATCCCGTGCTTTTCGACGACCCTCACGAGCCGCGCGCGGTTTCCGCCTTCGCTTGAGTTGTGGCGTCGTATCACGTAGTCGTCGATGACGATGGTGGCCTGCACGTCATAGCCCGGAGGCCCCAAGAACTCTAGAGCATCCTCGTAGTTGGTTATGGTGAAGCCGACCGCGCGCATGTCGCCATCGATCCGCGGGAGCCTTGCCGAAGACTCTTCGTCGACGAAAAAGTGCGGGACCGGATGGCCCGTAACGTGGCCTGATATTCTTTGCTCCTCAACTGATTCGCAGAAATACCGGCCGGTGAGGGTCACCTCACCTTTAAACTTCACGATGGCTGCGGGGAAGTCGCTTTCCAGCCAACCATATTCTCTAATGTCGGGGATGTCAGTGATAGTAAGCCCTACAATTGAGTCACCTACGCTGACCGCGCGTGGATCAAAAAGGTTTTCCGGCGGTAGGGGCGGCTCGTCCTGAGTCCCGTCCGTTGGACTCTCTTCGCCGGACGCAACCGGCGGGCCGGCTTCCTCACCGGTCGGTGCCGTGAAAGTGCAACTAACGGCCAAAGCCAGGAAAAGGATTACCAGGACTAACGTGGACCAGAGCATCTTCGGCTTTTTCGCGATCATCGTTATCCGTTCTTTAATGCCGGACATGCCGGCGGACATCGTGGTGGCGCTCGATAGAAGATCGGACGGCTTTGGCGGCTGGATCATGTCGATCAAGGTGTGGCCGTAGGTTCTCCGGTGTTCTTCACCGAGGCGCGCCAAGGTGGATTGGTCGCAGGCCATTTCGCAATCGTTTCGAGAAAGCGTCCCCGCCCACCAGACAAAAGGGTTATGCCAGTGAAGGGCCAGGCAGAGGCAGCGAAGGTAGGCCCAAAGATGGTCACCGTGTCTGTAGTGAGTCTCTTCGTGAGCCAAGATGTACCTCAAGACGTTCTTGTCGTTCTTGTCCAAGCAATTAGGGGACAGGTAAATCGCCGGGCTCAAACCAAAAAGACAAGGTGTTTTGACGTGACAGGATATATACACGGGCAAGCGGCAGTCGGGCATTGTCGCCCGTTCCCGCGTTTTACGTAACTGAAGGTGGAACCACAGGTTTTGCGCCAGAAACCAAAGTCCGGTGAGGACGGCACCGGCAAGCCATACGGCACGTAGCGCTTTTGCTCGCTCGCTTGCTGGTTCACTCGGTAGTTCATTCGTCGCCCCGTCACTCAAATTGGCGCCGAAGGGGGAGAGTGGCGTTTGTCCCGGCGGAGTGGGGTTGGACAGCTTCCCGTCGCCCGGGCCTTCTGGATGTTCGGGGTCTCCCGGGCTTCCCGGACCTTCCGAGCCTTCCGGGATCGTGGGGACGCTCCCGTCGGGAGGGGTCGACTGCTGCGCCGGTACCGGCTTCTCCGTGGAAAGGATGGATACCCCCGCGTCAAGCACGTTCAAGACGCTTACCGGGCTTTGAACAGGAGGCAATGGGAGGAGAAGTCTCGCCGCCACCAACAGCCAGAGAACATACTGTAGACGCAGATCAAGTTTGCCCCTAAGCAAACGGCGAACCAAGGCTATAGACGCAATCAGCACAGAGGAAGCGATAGTGGTAGAAAGCATTTACTCCACTCCTTCCATCTTGTCCAAGATGGCCCGCAACTCTTCGATCTCCCGCCGTGAAAGGCTTTTTTGGTCAACAAGCGTATGCACCATCAAACCGAGACTTCCATTATAGAGACGTGCGAGGAGGCTCTCGGTTTCAGCCAGGACCGCTTCCGACCGCGGAATGGCCGGGTAATACTCCCGAGCTTTCTCGCCTTCTTGGAGGCGCAAGAGCCCCTTCGCCGCCATACGGTTGATGAGGGTTTTTGTGGTGCTCTTCGTCCAGCCGGTCTTTTCTTCCATTGCTCTGGCGATTTGGGTCACCGTCAGCGGGGCCTCATCCCAAAGGAGCTCCATGATCATCCACTCGCTGTTGGGTATGCTTATCTCCTTTTCCCGTGGCATCGCGTTCACCTCGCCTTCACTTTGGGCTACAAGTGTAACCTCAACATATCACCGAGGGTGACAAGTGTCAACCATTTACGAGCGATTGGCAGCGATTGAGGAGTCAAGTGATGGGGGACTAGGAGAGTGACAGGCACCGGGTTGTGCCCGTGGCTAGATTTTTACTACTGCGCGGGAGGAGTGGAAAGGAGATTACCACTGAGTAGCCCCGATTGGACCCGCGGCTCGTCTGATGCCACTGTCTTGCGGGTGTTCACAAATTGTGCGATTGCGTACAAAGTTCTGAAGGAATTTGCCGGTAGGCGTAGAACAGTGGAGGCGAAGCGGCGGAGGCAAAAGTTGAGTTGTGTGCGGCCCACGTAGCGAATCTTAGCGGAGTTGGTCTGCGTGGTCAGGATCTCAGCTGTTACGCCCTACCCAATGTCGCAGAAGCTCTTGGAAAG
>DULO01000014.1 GCA_012840345.1 Candidatus Fermentithermobacillaceae bacterium | reverse complement strand
TACTCCCTGGCCACCGGAGCGGCTGCCTGGTTGGCTGTCATCCATATGCGGACCGCGCTCAACCTCTCAAGGGGTTGGGTATCCAGGATCTCCTTGACCTTGGTCCTGATGGGTATCTGCAGATCGGTAAAAACGTTGACCTTCGAAATGCCCAGAGGCGGAGTCTGTTCCAAACCGGGCGTGCCTGAACCGCCGTGCAGCACGAGAGGGACGGGAACGCGGTCCGAAATGGCTTTCAGGCGCTCCAGGTCCAAGACGGGCGTGAACTTGTACATTCCGTGGGCCGTCCCTATCGCTACCGCCAGGAAGTCAACGCCGGTCTCGGCGACAAAGCGCTCCGCATCCTCGGGTTTGGTCAGGAACTGGGCTTTCTCTTCTTCGGTGGGAACGTGGTCGGCGACACCTACATGCCCGATTTCCGCTTCGACCGACACTCCGCAGGCATGGGCGATCTCAACAATGCGCTTAGTGTTCTTGATGTTCTCTTCCATGGGCTTTGATGACTCGTCGAGCATGACCGAGCTGAACCCGGCGCGGATGGCCTGAATCAAGATATCGAAGGTATACCCGTGGTCTAGGTGCAGAGCCAGGGGAACGCTTACGCGTTCCGAAGCTACCTTGGCTATGGCTGCCAAGTAATCGGCGCCGTATGCTTTCACTGTCGCCTCCGCCGCCTCTATGAGGCACGGAGCCTGCTCCTCTTCGCAGACCTGGCTTATGACCATGATGCTCTGAAGGTCTGTGATGTTGAAGGCGGGAACCGCGTAACCCTCGGCCCGCGCTTTCTGCAGTATCGTCTTGGTGTTAACTAACACTTGAGTGCACCTCCATCATATAGTCAGCGGCGAAGATGAGAAGGCATGGATTCGGCCTCGGGCTCCAAGCCCAGCGAGCGTAAGGTATGCGTGGTCGGAATCCCGTCCTCAGACCATCCCTGGAGGCCGTAATACTCGGAGAGCATCCGGCCCAGGAACGGCAGATTTCCTCTTGAGCCGCCATCGGGAAATGCCAGTGTGGCTATGCGGCCGGGCAAGACGTCGTCCTTCCTGCTGATCCCGCACCGCACGTTATAGAGCCTCTTTAGCGTATAGATCCTGTGGCCCATCTCCATGAGGCCCGCCGCGTCGACGTCCATGCCGGTCACGTAGGAGTAGTACTCCGCGACTTTGTCCATG
This sequence comes from Candidatus Fermentithermobacillaceae bacterium, assembly GCA_012840345.1. Classification (GTDB taxonomy): domain Bacteria; phylum Bacillota; class Sulfobacillia; order Fermentithermobacillales; family Fermentithermobacillaceae; genus DULO01. The sequence continues at coordinate 957 of DULO01000014.1, read as the reverse complement.
CCCGGACGGAAGTAGCGGCACAAGCAAAGAGAGTCGTACGCGGATCCTAGGGACTGTGACTTGATGACCAGCTCGGCCTTACCCTCAGTAGCGAACGGGGGCAGCGGTTCCGGTATCCCGATTGAGGGGTCCGTTGCCCTTGACTCGAAGATGGATGATTGGCCTTGCAGGTGGCACGCGCCCCTGTTGGCGGTCGCGTATGCCAGCCCTAGGCTGCTCCGCGCCCGGGGATCGTGCATCGCCATTTCCATACCTTTGACTTGTACCGCGTACTCTTCGGCATTCCGGCCTATTCGCCTGGCCGCTTCCCGGCTGCCGAGCCCCAGGATCGACCCGAACCCTTCATTATGCGCCATGAGATACAACAGCCGGTGGACCGTGTGGGGGTCACCCCAGGAGAGCCTTAAGCCGTCGGTGTCTTTCTCAGTGATAATGCCTCTCTCGAACAACTCGATAGCAAACGCTATGGTCGCGCCTGCGGATATGGTGTCAAGGCCGTACAGGTTGCACAGTTCGTTGGCGTAGCACACTGCCTCAAGGTCGTCGACCAGCACCATTGACCCTAAGGAAGCCAGAGACTCGTACTCGGGTCCCCTGCCGTTCAGCATGCCGAACTTGGTGGGAGTCTCCACTATTTCTTTGCCGCACGCTATGGGACACCTGTGGCAGACCGACTTGCGGGTCTTCATGGTCTCCACTATCTTGATGCCGCCGATCTTGCCGGCCCCTTCGTCCCACGAACCCTGACCCCAGTTGCGGGTAGGCAGATCGCCTACTCTGTTGCCGTAGTCGAGGCTTGCTCCCGTGCCATACTTTCGCATGCCTATGGAGTTGGCCGCTATACCCGGCCCGAGGCTCATGTTCAAAGCCCTTATGCCTTCGGGATTGTGGGACGTAATGGCGCCCTTTCCCCATACGGCGACAGCCTTCAGATTCTTGGACCCCATAACCGCGCCG
>DULO01000098.1 GCA_012840345.1 Candidatus Fermentithermobacillaceae bacterium | reverse complement strand
GCGCAGGCTCATGGAAGGGCGCACGACTCTGGTTATCGCCCACCGCCTTTCCACCATCCGCCATGCCGACAAGATCGTTGTGCTGAGCGAAGGGCGAATCGTCGAGATGGGGACTCACGAAGAACTCTTGGAGAAAGGCGGGTTGTACGCCCGCTTGGTTAAGATCGACGCTGACCCGGTCGGACTGGCCGGAGCTCTTTGACCCCGACGTGGCGGCGAGCCGTTTACGCGAAGCGGTCGCCGCCCTTTTTTTCTTGCACAAAACCGGCCAAGCCCTACTGCATTTGTTGCGCGTGCTGCTCCATCATTGTGAAGCTCTGGTGGACCCGCTGGACCTGTTCCCTAGGGGCCGGCTGTACATTGTACCAGCCCTTCTTGTTCATTATCTCAAACAGTCCCTTCTGGTCATCGAGGGACTTCATAAGCAGTCCGCGGAAGTGGTCCCGCACTTTGGGCGAGGCGGATTCCAGAGTCGCCGTAACCAGCGACATGGCTTCAAGTTTCTCCATGTACAGGAGCGAGCCGGCGTGTTCTTTCTCCTGAGGTACCTTGTTCTTCATTTCCACGCCTCCTTTACTGGACAGGATTGCTCTTGGCTATCGACGCGGTGGCCGCTATCCATTGCCTCCTCTCGTTGGCAATGGACTGCAGGTAGGCTTTGAACTCCGGGTCTACCGCTTGCTGGGCTGCTGTATCACAAGTCTTGGCGATGGACTCGAACAGCTTGCTCATGTCTTCCAGGTAGAGGAGTTCTCTGGTAGTGAGCTGTTCCACGCGTATCCCTCCTTCGCGAGTTAGGGTGCGTAAAGGCCCCTGCAAGCATTACAGCGGCATGAAAGAGACTTCATGGTGTTTTTTGGATGGGCGCGGCGTGGCGATTCCCTTGACATCTGTCCCGGGAATGGATACAGTCCATGAAAGGACACGAACGAAGCCGTGAACGTTCCTTTAAGTTTGACTCGGTGAGGTCAAAAAGGAGCCAATCAACGTGAGAATACTAGCCGAACGCGCAGTGCGCCTCTCTTGGGATAAGTTCCCTTGGAGCGCGCTTTTTTTCGCGATTAAGCCTATCCTCATCTCCCCTGACCTCCCAGCGAGTCCAAAGAGGACTTCCGGCCCTGCGTGGGAGGGATACGCATGCGCGGAGTTCTATGCCTAGAAGACGGGTTCCACCTGGAAGGGGAACTTAGGGGCGGACGTGCCGGCGTGACAGGCACGGCGTGGACTGTGGGAGAAGTGGTCTTCACTACCGGGATGACCGGTTACGAAGACATCCTTACCGATCCGTCCTATAGCGGCCAGATTCTGGTGTTCTCTTTTCCGATGCTCGGCAACTACGGGGTCCCCGGTGACGGCAACGCCCGGTCAGTTCGGGTTTACCCGAAGGGTGTGGTGACCAGGGACCTATGGGAAGGCCCTGTTGGGGAGGGCTCAATTCCCCTAACCGAAATATTGGACAACAACCACTGTCCGGTGCTGACCGGCGTGGATACAAGAAGCCTGGTTATCCATCTGAGAGAACACGGGACCCAAAAGGGAGTCATCGCTCCCGTTCCAGACACCGGGCTTACAGACGACTTCATTGGATCCCTCATTCGAGATGCAACCCTGTTGGACCTAAAGGACCTGCGAGAAGATGTGGCGGCCCGTGAGCTGACATGGTTGGAGCCCTCGAAAACCCCGCTTGGACCCTGCGCGCTAATGGATTTCGGGGCAAAGCCGGGTCTTAAGAGAGCCCTCTTAGACATGGGCTTCCGGCTCGCCGTCCTTCCTCCCGGCATGCCGCGGGAAGACGTCCTCGCTCTGGAACCTGCCTTTGTGGTCCTTTCCGGGGGTCCTGGGAGCCCCGACGAGCACCCTAAAGCCATAGAGACTGTGAGGGGACTCTGGGACAAAGTGCCGGTATACGGGATAGGCCTCGGGCACCTGGTCATGGCCAGGGCGGCGGGAGCGGGCGTTGTCAGACTCAAATGCGGGCATTACGGCGCAAACCATCCGGTTAAAGAGCTCGCTACAGGTAAGGTGCTAATTACGTCCCAAAACCACGCCTTGGCGGTGGACGCCGGAACTCTTCCCCCGGGCATTGAGGTTACCCATAGAAATGCCAACGACGGTACCGTCGAGGGAATCAGGATCAGCGGTATGAGCGCCGGAAGAAGCATCCTCGCGGCGTCTGTCCAATTCGAACTCCAGGGATCCTCTTACGAGACGGTTAGCGGCGGGCTGTGGTCCTTCCTGAGGGAATTGCGGATCCAGGGGAACCCGGGCTTCACGCTGCCGGCCCAACCCTTACCTGGAAAGGGGGATGCCGTCCATGCCTAGGCTCAAGGGCATAAAGCGAGTGCTGGTCTTGGGGTCCGGTCCAATCGTCATAGGACAGGCCGCCGAGTTTGACTATTCGGGCACACAGGCCTGCAAGGCCCTCAAAGAGGAAGGGATAGAAGTATGCCTTTTAAATCCCAACCCGGCCACCATCATGACCGACGCTGACATGGCGGACCGGACCTACATCGAGCCTCTTACTGTAGAGAGCGTGTGCCAAGTGTTCGAAAAGGAGAGGCCGGACGGGCTTATCGCTACCATGGGCGGGCAGGCGGGGTTGAACCTCGCGGTTAAGCTGGCGGAAGCGGGCCTTCTCGAGGAATACGGCGTGCGTGTGCTCGGGACCGACGTCGCCGCAATCCGGAAAGGCGAAGACCGCGATCTCTTCAGGGAGACCATGAGAGAAATAGGGCAGCCCGTTCCTCCCAGCATGATCGTGACAGGGATGGACCAGGCTGAAGAAGCCCTTAGGGTGGTCGGCGTACCTTGTGTTATTCGTCCCGCTTACACCCTGGGAGGCACCGGTGGCGGGTTCGTAAACAACATCGAGGAGTTCAAGGCAAGTCTCGAACGGGGGCTTCTCGCAAGCCCGGTCCACGAAGTCCTGGTTGAGGCGTCTTTGTACGGGCAGAAAGAAATCGAGTTTGAGGTAATCAGGGATTCGGCCGGCAACGCCATCATCGTGTGTTCAATGGAAAACATCGACCCGATGGGTATTCACACCGGGGACAGCATCGTTGTGGCGCCTACGCTGACCCTCTCAGGGCGTGAGCACCAGATGCTGCGGCGCGCCGCTCTGGATATCGTCCACGGCCTCGGGATATGCGGAGCGTGCAATGTGCAAATGGCCCTTAAGCCGGCGAGCAGCGAGTATTACGTGATCGAGGTCAACCCGCGCGTAAGCCGGTCCAGCGCTCTGGCGTCGAAAGCCACAGGATATCCCATCGCCAGGGTGGCCACGAAAATCGCGTTAGGGTACAACCTCGACGAAATAGTTAACGAAGTCACCAAGAAGACCATGGCGTGCAACGAGCCTGTTATAGACTACGTGGCGTTGAAGTTGCCCCGGTGGCCGTGGGACAAGTTTTCGGAAGGCCAGAAGACCTTGGGATTGCAGATGAAGTCCACCGGCGAAGTAATGGCCATCGGCAGGACGTTCCAAGAGGCCCTGGGTAAAGGGATTTCCTCCCTGGACCAGAAAAACGAGCTCTGGGGCAGGATCGGCCGGTTGGAAGATACTCCGGGCTACAGGGAGCAAGTCGTGAAAGGCCTCAAAGCCGGGGACGACACCAGGTTGATGTGGATCTTCCGGGCCTTGGCCATAGGGATTGCGCCGTCCGAAGTCTCGAGCCTTACCGGGATCGACAAGTTCTTTGTCGAGCGCATCGCGACCATGGTGCGGGTGGAAAAGGAGCTCATCAACTCTGGACCAAGCGACAGGGCGTCGGTATTGCGCAGGGCCAAGGAACTGGGGCTTTCTGACCGCCGTATAGCCGCGTTGTGGGGCGTCACAGAACAAGACGTCAGGGAGGCCAGGGAAGCGGCACGCATTCGCCCGGTCTTCAAGATGGTGGATACCTGCGCGGGAGAGTTCGAGGCCGAGACCCCTTACTACTACTCAACCTATGAGAGTATAACTGAGGCCCGGCCGTTGGACAGCGACTCGCGGCCAAAGGTCGTTGTCCTGGGAGGAGGCCCCATCCGGATCGGCCAGGGCATCGAGTTCGACTACTGCGCCGTCCACGCGGCTTGGGCGCTTGAGCGGGAAGGCTATGCCTCAATCATCATCAACAACAACCCCGAGACCGTTTCCACCGACTTCAACACGGCTTCCCGGCTGTACTTTGAGCCCCTCACTTTTGAGCACGTCATGAACGTAATCGATATCGAGAAACCCGCCGGCGTCTTGGTTGGGTTCGGAGGGCAGACGGCCATCAACCTTGTGGATTCCTTGACCAAAGCCGGAGTGCGGGTGTTGGGCACCGGCCCGGACGCCATCGACATAACCGAGGAACGCGGCAGGTTCATAGCGCTGTTACATGATTTGGGTATACCGGCCATCCAGGGCACCGCGGTCCGGACAAAAGAAGACGCGCTGCGGGCTTCTGAGATAATAGGATTTCCGCTGGTAGTGCGACCTTCTTACGTTCTTGGAGGCCGTGGGATGGCGATCGTCTACAACCGGGACGAACTGGTTCAGTTCATGGATGAGGCGATGGGCGAAAACGAAGGTCACGACGTCCTCCTAGATAAGTATGTACTGGCGGTAGAGGCCGAGGTCGACGTGGTGTCAGACGGGATATCCGCCTTTGTCCCGGCAATCATCGAACACGTTGAGCGCTCGGGCGTGCATTCGGGCGATTCCATAGCCGTGATCCCGTCCGGAAGGATCTCCTCTAAAGCAAAGACCAAGATAGTTGAGTACTCCCTGGCGTTGTGCCGGGCCTTGCGCGTCAAGGGGATCGCCAACATCCAGTTCATTGTGGACGGCGACACCGTCTACTGCTTGGAGGTTAATCCCCGGGCCAGCCGCACTGTCCCGTTTGTGACCAAGGTCACGGGCTTCCCTATCATTCGTGTGGCGACCGGCCTGTCGTTGGGGCGCACTCTCAAGTCCTACGGGATCACCGCCAAGTGTGGGCCCGATCCGGTCCGGTACGCGGTCAAGATGCCCGTGTTTTCGTGGAGCAAGATCCCCGGCGTTGACCCCATAGTAGGGCCGGAGATGAAGTCAACCGGTGAAGTCATGGGCTTCGGGGACACCGAGGACCATGCCATGCTTAAGTGCTTCGATACCCAGGGGATATTTCGAGCGGGTCCCGCCGGGGCTCTTTTGACGGTGGCTGACAGGGAGAAGGCCCAGGCGGTCTATGTAGCGGAAGCCCTGTCCCGCGCCGGTTGGACCCTCTACGCCACTAACGGGACTGCCGCGTATCTCGAGGAACACGGCATACCCGCGAAGCGAGTCTTGAAGTTCAGCGAGAGCGATAACGGGCAAAGAGGGCAAGGCATCCACGAAGTCATTACCCAAGGCAAAGTTCAAGTGGTCATCAACATATTCACCAAGGGAGAGAGGGCCGAAAGGGACGGGTTCAAGATACGCGCTCTGGCCTCTTCGAGGAACATTCCGGTCTTGACCTGCATGGATACTTCTCTCGCTTTCGCCAAGGCGGTGGCCAGCGGGGCAGGAGCGGGGCTTGTGGCGCTGCAGGACGTGTTATCGTCGCGGGTGAGCTAGCGTTGGCCGAAAAACCAGGGGCTCCGGTCTTGTGCCGGAGCCCTTATCCCACGGGCGAGTGGGCCGTTAGCTGTTTGCTGCCGCTGCCGGTGAGTCTCCCGGAACGGACATGTCATTGTCACTATTCATTACGAGAGCCTTGAGATTAGGTATGACGCTAAAGCGCCATCCTCCTATTCCTTCCCCGACCGCGCAAAACGCGTAAATGTACTGCAGGGGCACGCGGGTGCCGAGGTAACCTGACAGTCCTTGCGATACGGGCTGTAGGCCCATACACACGGCGTTTAGAACTCCCGTAACCCTGCCGAGTTGTTCCGGGGCGCTGACTTTCTGAACGAGGGTGTTCACGTAAATGTTGACTATCCCGTTGAGTACGCCGAAAACTAGGAGGATGGCGACATGGATATACGGGTATTGCTTTGGCGCGAAGGCAAAGACCAGGATGCACGCTGATTGTATTGTGAGCCCGTGAATCACGGTCCAGGTATTCCGTTCAACGAACCTGGTAGCGGAGATCAGGAGCGCGGAAATCAGAACTCCCGCTGCGACCGCTGAGGTCAGATAGCCGAACAGGGCGGAGTCTCCGCCAAGGTTGGTTTTCACAAACTCAGGCAGCAGTATAGAGACGGGCGCCATCAGCAGGTTTAGCACAGCGGCGACCTTGACCGTCTCCCACAGGACCTTGTTGGACATCGTGTACGCTAGACCGTCCTTGAACTCTTGGAAGAACCGGTTCTTCTTTGCTTCCTGTCTTCGAACCTCGGGAATGACTATGAAAACCTCCGATATGGCCGACAAGATGTAGGACACCGCGTCAACAAAAAGGAGACCGGCCACTCCAAATACGGCAACCAATACGCCGCCGGCCCCGTAACTCAGGATCTCCGCTATATTGCCTGTCATCCGCGTGAAGGAGTTCGCTCTGGCCAGGTTTGACTTGTCCACTATCAAGGGCACCGCTGAGGTGACGGCGGGGTCGAAAAACTGCGCGCATACCGTGTTCGCTACCGCCAGTCCCAAGAGGATGGGGACGGTCATCTGGTCTCTCAGGATGAGGTAGCCCATTACGCCGTAGAAGACTCCTCGCAGGGCGTCCATGGCAACGATTATGTCGCGTTTGTTGGCCCGGTCCGCCACGACGCCGGCGATGAGTGAGAATACGATGGCGGCTATCGTCCGGCACGCCGCGAGGAGTCCCAAAAGCATAGACGAACCTTCTTGCGAGGCGACCCACCACATCAGCCCTATGTAACCCGCGCCGTCGCCCATTTGGGATACTGCCCTGCCGAGCCAGAGTAGCGTGAAGTTCCGATCGAAAAGGGGTTTGGCCGCTTTGCTTGTCGTCATCGCCACGATACCCTCCAAGCGCGAGGGCATAAGTAGGAACGCCCGCGCACCCGGAGGGTATCATGTGGTCCTTGTATTTGTCAATAGACACATTAACAATATTAAGGTCTGGATTGATACCCTTAACCCTACGATTCGATGCCTATGCGGTATCGGGCTAGCCGGCGCTACTCCTCGAACGGGAGGGGCGGCGTATCGATACCTTCGGGTATCGGGCTTCGGTAAGTCTTGCCATTAAGCCGCTTTTTGAACTCATCCCACGCGGCTTGCCGCAACCCGGGGTCTGTCAGGAATCTCGCCCCGGCGATACCCAACGTCTTGGCGGCAAGAAGCATTCCTTTGTGTCCTATGCTCATCCCGCCGCAGGCTGTAACTCCCCAACTGTGTCCCGGGATTCCCAGCGTGTAGCAGGCTGTCCTGAACTGTCCCGTGGGCACGACCCAAGACACGTCGGCGACGTCGGTTGAGCCCCTGCCCGGCTTTTCCTCCGGGTCACCTGGCATGATGACACTGCACAGCCTTGTTTCCCTTAGGTCGGGGATCTGCTTTCTCAATTGCTCTATGGATTGTTCGATCAAGTGCCTGTCGAATTGGGCTTGCATCTTGCCCGCGAACTCCAGTTCTTCAGCCGTCCACTGAACAGGGCCCAGTTCCTCAAGGATCTCCTGGAAAGTGTCGATGATGACGTCGTTTAGAATCAGGTTTGCCGCTCCGCCGAGGAAACGGGGCTCGACCCTGGTTTGAGTCATCATAGCGGCGCCTTTGGCTATTTGCTCTACCCATTGCCACATCCGGTCCAGCTCTTCCATGTCTTTGGCCCTGATATCGAAGAAATTCTGGGCGTAGTCTGGGACAACGTTGGGCGCTCCGCCTCCGCGGGTTATCACGTAATGGATGCGGCTGTCGGGACGGATATGCTCGCGCATCCGTTCTATTCCATCGTTCATGAGTTCCACGGCATCCAGGGCGCTTCGGCCGTTCCAAGGATCGCCCGCGGCGTGGGCCGTCTTTCCGTAGAAGTCGAATTTATAGACTAAGTCGGCGAGGCTGCTGGTCTTGTCTGTGCCGTTGGTGGACCCGGGATGCCAGGTCAAGACGATGTCGGCGTCATCGAACGCCCCTGCCTTGACCATCCAGGTCTTGCCGAAGGAGCTCTCCTCGGCGGGAGTGCCGTAATACTTGACGGTGCCTTCCAGGCCGTTGGCCTCGGCGAAGGCCTTGAGGGCGATAGCGCCGCCCATGGCGGCCGCCCCAAGAAGGTTGTGTCCGCACCCGTGTCCGGGCTTGTTTTTCCCCAAGGGAGACGGGTACGGTACGGGCGCGTTGGAGAGGCCGGGCAAGGCGTCGAATTCGCCCAGGAAACCGATGACAGGTTTGCCTTTTCCCCAAGTAGCCACGAACGCGGTCTCCATATTCCCGACGCCTGTTTCGACGGAGAAACCTTGACTCCTCAGGTACTCCTGGGACACGGCGGCCGACTTGCGCTCGACCAGTCCCAGTTCTGCCGCCTCCCATACACTATCCGATACCCGGATGAGCTCCTCTCGATTACGTTCCACCCAAGTCTCCACGAAGTCGCGCATTATGTATCCTCCCGCTCAGGGTTTCTAATGACGGAACCTAGGTCCGTTAAGCCATAAGTCGTTTGGAGCATTATAACCTATCCCTTCCAGCCGGAGGAAAGATATAATCGACCTGTCTACAACCTGTCTACGAAGGAACCGTCCGGGGGTGTCTACATGGCGGGCAAGCGGGGAAAAGGTAAGAAGCGAACCGGGAAGCCGCGCGGGACAGAACATGAGGTTCGGGCTCAGGAGGCCCCAAAGCGTTCGTGGTTGGTTCTGGGGCTCCTTCTAGTGCTGGCGGTAGTTTTAGCAGTCGTTTGGGCGCTATCCAGACGGCAAAACGAGGGGGCGTACGCGGCAGTGGAAACTGTGAAGATCGAGACCAACAAGGGAAACATCCTGATAAACGTCTATCCGGAGAAAATGCCAATAACCGCCGGCAACTTCCTTGACTTGGTGAACAGGGGTTTTTACGATGGGTTGATCTGGCACCGTGTAGAGGACTGGGTTGTGCAGACAGGCGACCCTACCGGAACAGGTATGGGCGGGTCTGAGAAGACCATCAAGCTTGAGACCCATGGGGACCTGAAGAACGTCGTTGGGGCTGTGGGCATGGCTCGCAGTCAGGCGCGTGACTCGGCGTCTTCCCAGTTCTACATCTTGAAGCAAGACGCGTCTTGGCTCGACGGTGACTACGCCGTCTTCGGAGAGGTCATAGAAGGCATGGATGTCGTAAACAACTTGGTCCAAGGCGACAAAATGCTAAAAGTAACCGTAGTCCCGAAGAGCTCGGAATAAAAGCCAAAGGAGATCCGAATGAGCATGAGCAAAGGCACGGTCGGTCTTATTGGCCTTGCGGTAATGGGGGAGAACCTTGCCCTGAACCTCGAGTCCAAAGGTTACAAGGTAGTGGTCTATAACAGGACGGCTTCCAGAACCGAAGCCTTCCTTAAAGGCCCGGCATCCGGGCGGGACATCGTAGGAGCATCGTCTCTTGACGAGATGGCGCGGCTATTGCCCCGGCCCCGCCAGATAATCCTGATGGTGAAGGCGGGACGGCCGGTCGACGAGGTTATAGAGCAGCTATTGCCTCTTCTTGAACCCGGCGACATTCTCATAGACGGCGGCAACTCCCACTTCGAGGACACCGAGAGGCGCACGAAGAAAGTTGAGGAAGCGGGGCTGTTGTACGTCGGCACAGGGATTTCAGGTGGAGAAGAAGGTGCTTTGAAAGGGCCGTCGATCATGCCGGGCGGAAGCCAAAGGGCTTGGTGCGTGGTCGGCGGCATGCTGAAGTCAATCGCGGCCAAGGCGGGCAAAGACAACGACGAGCCGTGCTGCGAATGGATAGGCCCTGGCGGCGCGGGGCACTACGTCAAGATGGTTCACAACGGCATTGAGTATGTGGTTATGCAGGCCATATCGGAAGCGTACCTTCTCATGAGTTCTCTCTTGAGTATGCGGGCAGGGGAAATCCAGACGGTCTTTGATAACTGGAACAAAGGCGACCTTGATTCGTACTTGATGGAAATCGCCGCTTCCGTGCTCAAGAAAATCGATCCTGAGACCGGGAGACCCCTCGTGGACGTTATCTCGGACCGGGCCGCCCACAAAGGTACGGGGATGTGGACTTCCCAGAGCGCGCTGGAACTCGGAGTGCCGGCTCCCAGCATTGCCGAATCGGTTATGGCCAGGTACATTAGCTCCTTAAAGGCCGAGCGGGAATCCGCCGCGAAAACCTTGCCCGGGCCCACTCCCGCCGTCTATGGGAAGGACGGTTTTGATGACGCCTCAAAGCCTAGGATCATCGGGGCGATTCACGACGCTTTGAAAGGCACCATCATCTGCGCCTACGCTCAGGGATTCGCCATCCTTGCCAAAGCGTCCGAAACCTATTCGTGGCAGCTCAACATGCCATCCATCGCCGCCCTCTGGCGCGGAGGATGCATCATCAGGGCTGCCATGTTGGCCGACATAATGGAAGCCTTCGATAGGCAGCCGGACCTCCCCAATCTCTTGGTCTCGCCGGTCTTCCGCGATGCTCTAGAGGGGGTGCAGAAAGGGTGGAGAGCGATCATCGCCTTGGCTGCCCAGGGCGGGGTGCCTGTACCCTGTTTCGCGAGTTCTTTGTCTTATTACGATTCGTACCGCGCCGCGCGCTTGGGGACCAACCTTGTCCAGGCTCAGCGCGACTACTTCGGGGCCCATACTTACGAGCGGGTGGATCGGGAAGGCGTATTCCACACCGACTGGACTTCCGAGGAGTAGGCGCCTGCTATGTGGCGCCTTCCGGATACTGCTAGATACTGCGCTAAGAGCCAGTGATCGGGACTGTCGTTCATAGTAGTTCCATAAAACAAGAAGCCTGCGGCCGGCCGTGGAAGCCTGCCGCAGGCCCGTTTTTTGGCCCTACTTCTGCTCGCTCTGCTCGAGAAGGTCCAGAGCCCACTCGATGTCCAACAGCTTCATCTTGCCCCTAAGCGGAACCCCGGTTTCCCGGTCCCATCCCATCATTTCGTAGTAGGTGCGCTTCGCCTCGTCCAATTGCTCAGGGGTTATGGCAACTCCTGCCAGAGGCCCGGTGACGAACGCTTCGTGGATTCGCTTCGGAAGCCTATCGTCATCGGCGGTGAACCCTTCTCGCAGGTTGAAGATTCTTGCCAGCGTCATAGCTCTTTCGGCGACGGTGGCGACTTCCTGGAGCGTGGTGTTCCAGCCGGTGGTCGCCCGGACAAGTTCCACCGTATTGTCGTATCCCCAGTTCACAAAGTTGCAGAGGCATACGCAGTTAGTGAAGTACTTGTGGGGAAGGAGAGTGGCGAAAATCCGCACTTTCCGTTCGCTCAGGTCTTCGGCGGGGATCGGCCCTCCCACTACACCCAGCGCCTCGTAAGCGGCCGCGCTCTTAACAAATCCAGTATCGTGGATGTTGTGGCAATGGTCGGCTCCGGTAGGCGATACGGCGTAGCCGACGCCGAGGACCGTCTTGAGTCTCGGCTCGTGCATCGGGAGTTCCTGGCCCTTGACTTGAATGGCGTACTGCTCGGCGCCTTTGCCGATCTTCTCCGCAGCCCGCTTGGTGCCTTCCGCCAGGAGATCGCCGACGCCTTCCCTATGGGCGATCTTTTCCACGAGCTTGACCATGGCTTCGGCGTTCCCGAACCTGGCGTCGAGCCCATCCATATCCTCTTTGGTCAGGAGGCCGTTCTCGTAGCATTCCATGGCGAAAGCGACGGTCATTCCCGTCGAAATCGTATCCAGGCCGTAAGCGTTGCACAGCTCGTTGGCTTTGCAGACGGCTTCGAGGTCATCGACCCCGCACGTGGATCCGAACGATCCGAGAGTTTCGTACTCAGGACCGCCGTAACGCGGGTCCACATTATACGGCGGGCCGGTTCTCACAACGCGCTTGCAGAAGATCGGACAGGCGTAGCAGTTGTCTCTCTTAACAAGGACAGTGTCGCGCATGGTCTGGCCGGAGATCTTCTCGTTGCCCTCAAACTGTCCGTACTTGAAGTTCTTGGTTGGCAACCCGGACGAGGCATGAAGGGAGGTGAGGCCGCCCGCGGTTCCCAAATCCCTCATACCTTCCCAGCTAGGCTTGTTTTCGGTGGCGAACCACCTGTTCAACTCCACGAGTTTCGCTTTGTCGGCGACAGGGATATCCATAGTGCCGCGGACCGCGACCGCCCTCAAATTCTTGGACCCCATGACCGCGCCTATACCGGTACGGCCGTAGGCATGGGTGACATCGTTAAGGACGCACGCGTACCGCACCTGTTTTTCGCCCGCTAGGCCGCACTGGGCCACGCGGATACGGGGATCGCCCAGCTCGTCTCTAATAATGTCTTCGACTTCGGCCGTGGTCTTGCCCCAAATGGCGCTTCCGTCCCTGATCTCGGCCTCGCCGTCGTGCACCCACAGGTAGCTGGGTTTTTCGGCTTTGCCTTCTATAATAATGGCGTCGAATCCGGCTTTCTTGAGCTCAGGGCCCCAAAAGCCGCCCGCCTCGGCGAAACCGATACCGCCGGTAAGAGGAGATTTGGCTCCGACACCGTTCCTGCCGGCTCCCGCGACCGCTTGCCCATTGATAGGGCCTAAGGCAAAGATAACCTTGTTCTCGGGTCCAAGGGGATCGATCCCCTTCGGAAGCTCAGACAAGAGGTAGTGCGCTATAAAACCGGTTCCCCCATAGTACTTCCTATAGAAGTGCTCGTCGGGCTCTTCCACTTTTATCTGGCCTGTGGTCAGGTTCACGCGAAGTATCTTGCCTGCGTAACCCTTCATCCGATCAGTCCTCCTCTGGGACCAAACTCTGGTCTAGTTTCGGGTTTTGACTCGAGTCCAACTCGAGTCTATCATGATTTAGCCGCCTTCTACCGGGCTCATTATGCCAACTTTGTCTCCCGGCTGAATCGCGTAATCATAACTTACCTTCTGGTCGTTCACCACGATCATCCATACGTCCTCGTCCGAGACTTTCAGGCGTTTCAGAAGCTCCTTGACCGTCTCTCCCGGAACGTACGGCACCGTGGCCACGTCGCCGTCGGGCAACAGTCTCTTATGGCTGCCGTAAGCCTGGACTCTGATGGTTTCCATACTACTGACCCTCCGTCTCTTAAGAAAAGGGAATAAGGAGGTAAAGTCCCATCATCTAGTTTCTCTGCGACTGGCGGTACTCCTGTTCATCATGGATCAAAAACGTGCTGCAAGATAACTGTATGCTAAGAGTAGACAACAGTATATGCTTGTCTTATTATACCAACGAACGCATGATCCCATCAATTAACCGCCTCTGAACGTAGATAAATGTAAGCTAAGGGGAGGTTACCGTATGAAAAAGGTACTTACTCCTGAAGAAGTGGCGGGGATTCTGGGCCTCAGCCGGAGGACAATTGTTGGCTGGCTGGAGTGCGGCAAACTATCCGGAGTCAAGCTCGGGAACCGCTGGCGGGTCAAGGAAGAAGACCTGGAGAAATTCATCAACGAACCAAACATGTATTTCGCCGACTATACCCACCACCGCAGGTTCATCCAGATGCAGAGCGTCTTGAACTCTACCGAGCGTGAGCTGGTTGCCTGCGTTTACATCCTATCCTATCTAAGTAAGCCACTTGACCGGTTCATTGCCGAAGGCTCTATAGACATCCAGGGCATCAAACAAGCGGTGAGACTGTGGGGTGGGGTCGAAAGCGCTCTGGTCGAGGCCGCTCTCAACCTTCTAGATCCGACCGAGCCCGCCGATATCCATGACGTGTTTTCACGTCTCGACCATAAAGGAATTGAGGTGCTTATGCAGGCGTTACGGCTCCGGTGGTGATCGAATCGGAGCCGGTTGTGGGTTGCATCGTGCTTTTGGTTGTGTTAAGATAACTTTCGCCTCGCTACGAGCGGGGCACGGTAATCGAAAGACGGGAATCGCATAGAATAAGTGAATGCGAAAACCGTTGACAAACAGGTCGAGCGTGAGTAAGATAAAGCCTGTTGTGTCTCTCGGTCCTTGAAAACTGAACAGCGTAACGGGAACCTGAGAATGGAAGGAAAAGGTGTAACGGAGAGTTTGATCCTGGCTCAGGACGAACGCTGGCGGCGTGCCTCAAACATGCAAGTCGAGCGAGGG
>DULO01000097.1 GCA_012840345.1 Candidatus Fermentithermobacillaceae bacterium | reverse complement strand
CTAGTTAGGGATCCGGCTCTCGCACGGCACTCCCGTCTGACACTTGCCGCACGCCAAGTAGCGGTACCCGAACCTGTTCCTTATGTCCTGGACCAGGTCCTCTCTTCGCATGTAACTCGAGCACGGCGGGTGTGCCTTTCCTTCGTCCGTTATGGCCTGGACTGGACAGCGATCTACGCACACCTTGCACTGTGCCTTCCCCGACAGAAACAGGCAGTACTCAAAGGGGTTCGAGTAGGGCCGCTCGGTAGGAGTGATCTCGAGGTCGGTCACGACGCTCCCAAACCTCCCCGCCATACCCTTGGCCGTGATCAGGCCTCTGCTAAGCCCAAAAGTACCCAGACCAGCCACAAACGCCACGTGCCGCTCGGACCAGCTGCTCCGGAAGTCTGCTGTCTGAGTGAACCGGCCGTCTAACGTCGGCGCGACTGCACGGTGCCCTTTAGCCTCTATGAGAGACACTACGAAACGCTTAGCCTCATTGTTCAGGTCCTCTCCACGGAACCGCGCGTGAAGCCACTCCGGTGACGGCAAGCCGGTCGTGCGGTTGGATTTCCTGACAGCCTCGCTGAATGGAAGGAAGAACGAGACCACCGATACGGCGCCGTCCAGCCAATCGGCAGGCACTCTAAACACGTCCCCGATTACTTCGGGTTTGGTGAACTCCAAGAAATACGGATCGTTGGCGCTGGCTATGCCAACTAGAGGCTCATCATAGATGCGGTCTCCGTTTTCCAGCCGGTTGGCGGGATGGGTCTTGAGGAATTGCGCTAACGCCGCTTGAAGGCTTTCCCCGGACATCATGAATATCTCCTCATTTCTAAATGAAGTTTTGCCTGATTGTGTGTAGACATCATATCACTGGTCGTAGCCGGCGCCTCGGGACTTTGACTGAGATGCCGGTTGAGGCCCATCCTTACGACCGGCGGCGAGGTTTACGAGCGCGCGGTAGTCGTCAATCAGTGTCCTGTGCACGACAGTCTTGGGATCTATCCGCCTGATCCGGTAAGCGGACTGAACCGCCGGACCCACAAGGAGTACGGTCATGAGCGTCCCTACTCCCGGCCGTATTCCCAACGCAAATCCGCATGCGGCAACACACGCTTCGATGATAGTCCTGGCCCGACCAACCGTCGTGGAAAGAAGCCTGGACAATCCGAGCATAAGCCCGTCTCTTGGGCCCGCTCCCCATCCCGCGTTCAAATAGAAGAAGGTCCCCCAGCCCATCAAGAGTATGCCGACGAGCATCATTACCACTCTTCCAAATATGTTCTCGACGTTGGGGATCAGGGAATAACCCTCTATGAGATCGATAAAGAATCCAACGAAGTACATGTTGAGCACGGTGCCCCTCCCGGGCATCTGCTTCATAAGAATATCAATCACGATGATGGCTACGCCGACAAGCTGCGATACCTGCCCCAAGCTGAGATTCGTGTGCTTGGCGATGCCCAGGTGAAAGGAGTCCCACGGAGATACCCCAAGCCCGGAATGGATAGCAAGAAGTATGCCGACGGCACACATGAATAAACCGAGCATGAGCAGCACGAACTTGATAAAGGATTTTATGGTTCTCAAGCATACACCTTCTTCATGGACAGCGTGTCCACTTCGTCTTCACGAGGTATCCGTCTTTCGTAAAGAGTGTACCAAGTCAACATGAACGTCCCCCGGAACGCGGCCGAAGCGGCGATGCCCATCCACAAGCCGTTTAGTCCGAACAACTGCGCGAGGCCCCAGCAGAACAAGGGACGCAACAAGTTGGAGGAAATGCTACATATGCTGGGCGGGAGCGTCTCGCCCATCCCTCTGAAGACTCCTGAGCAGGCCCCTTCCAACGCCATGAACACCTGGCTTGTAGCCAGAATGCGCAGGTACGTCGCGCCCATGTCCAGAATCTCGGGCGGATCACTGAGAAACAGAGAGAACAGAAAGCGGCCTCCGAACACTAACAACGTTGTCACCAGGGCTTCCCAACCCAGCAGCACGGCGAGGGAAATCCGGTAGCCGCGGCGTATGCGCTCCCACCTGCGAGCTCCGTAATTCTGACCGATGAAGGCGGTGATGGCCGAAGAAAAGCCGCCGCCGATGAGCCACGACAAGGATTCTATCTGACTGCCTACGCGCTGCACGGCCACAGCGGTCTCCCCGTGCCAGCCGGAGACCATCCCGGTCACAACCATAGCTAGGGCGGTGAACGCCGCGCTTTCCACGGCTACGGGGACGCTCCATCTGAGGATTTGGCGTACTCTTTGACCGTCTATGCTCCCGAATACGCGGAAATCCTCAAAGGGCCTCTTGGGGTGGCGCTTGGAGAAACAGACAAACAGTGCCAACACGACCCCTTGAGCGATGACCGTGGCAATGGCAGCGCCCCGAACTCCCCAGCCCAATCCCAGGATCATGAGGGGATCCAAGATCATGTTGACGATGAGCCCCACCGCGTTTGCCATGAAAGTGAGCCTCGAATTGCCCGCCCCGTTGAACGAACCCGTGATGGCGGCCGACACATAAGTGAATGGGATTCCTATTCCGACTATCCGCAAGTAGGCGCAGGCGCTGTTGAACACATCGGGCTCTTTCACCTGCAAGAGAGAAACCAGCGGGCCGGCGAACACAATCAGGATAGCCCCGTACAACGCACCCAAGACCAGTGCCATTCTGGCGGCATCTTGCGCGTATCCCCGGGCAGTCTCAATCTCTCCCCGACCTAGGTTCTGCGAGGTGCCAATCTCTGCGCCCATGCGGCCAATCATGAGAAGGGACATGCCCAGCCACATGAACATCCCGGCCAGGCCGCTGGCCGCTACAGCGGTCACCGAGTTCTCCATGCGGCCAAGCCAGAACATGTCGGTGAGGTTATACGTCACCTGCATGAGTTGTGTGCCCATGATTGGAAGGGCCACTAGCAGGATCTTTTTGAGGATTGGATCTTGGGTAAGGTCGAAAGTGTTTGATCTCATCTATTTGATCCATCCCATCCATCTTCTGAAATCCTTACCGCGCCACTGTGTGAAGCATTTCTTCTAAGTGTAGAGTACCGGGAGCGTTTTTCAAAGACCGCCGTGCGGATTGTCTATTGCCTCGCCGGCGGTGTGAGTGAGTCGGAACGGCCATACTCCCACGGAGGTGGGTCAGCCCGGCCAGACCTCTCCTATCGCGAACACGGGGCGAATTACCTAAGCGGAGTGAAAGTGGGCAGATAGACCACTCGTCATCAGGACGTTGTTCCGACTTCATCACCAACTTGCCCGTTGGTCTAGGTCATGGTTGGGTTGGCGACGAGGAGTATTGCTCCGAGTGTCGAAATAAAAGCACGCTACCGGCGTTGAGCGCTTGCCACTTCCCTCTGAAACGCTTGCGATAGCCTTGCGGAAGTGACGAGCGGAACCACCATTCCCGCCTATTAAGATAAGAGTTAAGGAGGAATCCCAAATGACATACCGGATCGCAGTCATAACAAGCAGCCCGAACAAGGACGGGCTCACGGCGGCATGCGGAAAAGCGATAGAAAAGGGGGCGCTCGAAGCGGGCGCGACTGTCGACCTCATCGATCTGAATCCCTACAACATAGGTAGATGCAAGGCCTGCGGCACAGGATACGGCGCCTGCCGGACAGAGCATCGCTGTCAGGTCATAGACGACTTCCAGAACCTGCACGAGCGACTTGTTGCCGCGGACGCCTACGCCGTCGTGACTCCAGTGTACTGGGGCGACCTAAGCGAGTCAGCGAAGGCCTTCCTTGATCGAGTCCGAAGGTGCGAGGCGACTTCAGGGGAAGCCAGCAAGCTATCGGGCAAGCCCTGCATCGGAGTGGCCGCGGCCGGGGGTCGCGGAGGCGGAACTATCACGTGTCTTCTCAACATGCAGCAGTGGTTTAACCACGTGCGCTCTGAGATCTTCGATCTTATTACCGTAACGCGGAAGTCCCGAGCCTACAAACTGCTGGCCATGGAAGCGGCCGCGAAGGCGATGGTCGAGTACATTCGGGAGAAAGCAGAGCAGTAACTCTCCCGAAGCGTGTCGTGGCGGCGGGGATATGTCACCGCTCATACCATCTGGATTACTCCGGGTGAAAGCGGGCGTACTCCACCTCCTCTGAAACCCGTGGCGTGCGCTTCACCGCTTGATTGTATCAAAATTGAGCGTTCGAACCGTGACTGCGCACGGATTTGAAGCAGAGTCGCGCGTCCAGAAAGCCTTCGGGTACGGATTTGAATCCCAGTGCTCTGTACCGCTCCTCATCAAGCCAAACACGCTTCTCCGTGCACCTCATCAGCGTGAGCCCGCTCCCCTGTGCTCCTCATCAGCCGGAACCCGCCTCAAATCGAAGCGGACCATAGCGGGGACCTTCTGGGCATCCCCCAAAACCACGGTCTTCGCATCGATTTGAGGCGATCGCACGGAAGAGCCGCACATCCCTACGCCTCATCACGCTGAAAAGGCTCGATTTCGTGGCACGTCCCCGCCAGACCCCGCAGCAAGGCAGGCTATCTAGGAGAACTCGGGCGCTACGGCTTCGAGGTGCTGACTTTCGACGTGGTGGAGCCTGGATCTGAGTGCAGGATGGTTGCGAGATTGTCAACCTAGCTGATGTATGGACATACCCGGCAAATAGGATACTCCAGCGAATCTTGGGAAACCGAAATCCTTCCGGCAACGTCTGTACTGGTGTACTAGAGAGTATTTATGTGCCACCAACTCGGATGAGACGAAAGGGGAATCCCGTTGACAAAAACTACTGCTGGGCAAAGGTCAAAGACGTCGTCAAGTGGGTCGCTTCTGTTGCCTGTGTTGCTCACCGTGGTATTTCTCGCGGCTCTCGTGTCAGGATGCGCGTCGGACAAGGTGACTTTGTACAAACGCGGCGGGATGACCATCGCCATCCCCAAGGATTACGCCGACCAGGTGCTGATTGATCCTGTTGAAATCGATGATGACAGGATCCTCATAAGCTTGTACCAGAAGTCGACCTACGAAAAAGAACCTGGAACAGGACTCCTTTTCAGAGTGGTGCGATATACGGAAGCCCAGTATGAGCAGTTTCTGAGTTCCGACCATAGCGGGCAGGGTTTCTTCGCCAAGGATGACGCCCACTACTACGGGTTCTCCTCCCCCACTGACGTACAGGCGCCTTACGATTGGGAGGCATATCAGGAACTGGCTTCGTCGCTGAAGGATTTCATCAAGACCGACTTCACAAAGCGCAACCGCCTAACGGCCCATGACGACAATGAGTTCTTCGGACGGACCTACACTTACGACGGCGAGCACGTGTTCATCAAGTATTACCCGTATTACGCCGTCGACGGCAGCAAGGATGAAGTCTGGACGCTCTGCCTTTCCCAGCCCGTGACGCCGGGAGACGGCGGAATCTGGTGCGTTGAGCGCTGGCGCGATCAATACGGCAACGTCTACCCCTACTTCCCTGATGAGGACGGAGTACCGTCCAGGGAGTACTACGCCGACCTGCAAGCCGAGATAGACACCAAACGTCAAGACCCTCAGTTTGACCCCAAGACCTCTTTGCTGAATCCCGAACACGCGGCGTCCGAGTTTGTCAAGAAGGCCTTCGGACATACACCGCGCGCCGGCAGCTTCGAGCGTGCGGAAAACTCAGGTGCTCCATCGGAGCTGTTCGCCCAGTCCACAGGCAACATCCATGACTATATGCCCAAGCTCATCGCGAGCGAGGAGCCGGTAAGCGCCTACGACCTCCTCCCCTGTCTCGCGAACTTCACCACCAATACCTGGTCCGAGTTGAAGGCGACTTACGGAAGCGAGTGGTGGGATCCGTTCTGGAATGCGCTGCGTGACGCCGCATTAAGCGATATGCTGGCGGATTCAAGCGACCAGATCCTGCGCAACTACTATTTGGGCAAGGCGTTTCTCGCCGCTGACGGCGCGTACACCGAGATGATAAGCGACATTGTGCTGAGGCAGTGGAGATATGACAGCCGGCTGTACAATATCGCGATGGAGCGCTTCAGTGACGATGAGGCTGCCGAGCTGCGGTCCCGTCTGTCCTACCTCGTGAGTCACAGAGGAGGCACCTTCTCTCTCGGCATCCCCGGAAACGATCCCGAACTCTCTTTGTCCTTGAACACGTATCCCATCGAATTCCCCTTCGATGTTAACCTCACCGAAACGAGCCGCGAGAGTTTTAACGCGGAAGGCCTCGGCCCGGTCACCATCATTGAGTGCGACGGACTCCAGTTGAAATACCTTGAGAACTCCGAAGACGCGTATTACTTATACTGCATCCGTACAGTCAAGGAAGGGTTCTTCACTAAGGGTGTCGCTGTAGGCGATCCGGAGGAGAAACTCTGGGACCACTGGATGCCTGAAGAGCTGAGGAAATTGGACCAGATCAGCCACGAAGATGAGGGTTGGTTCGGCGACGATTACGACTACGGCTACGTTCACGCGCCGCAGGACAGCACCAAGAGCATCATGTATCTGATAAGAGACGGTCGGGTCGCCGGCATCGGGCTGATAGATGGGTTGTTCGG
>DULO01000096.1 GCA_012840345.1 Candidatus Fermentithermobacillaceae bacterium | reverse complement strand
AGCAGCGATGCACCTGCATAACGGGGTTGTCTCGGCAAATTTGTGTCGTCTTGGTGTGTGGGATTTGTTGGCAAAGTCTGTGTCCAATTCGGCGGACGACGGAAGGCTCCAAACCCCAATCTCCGGACGATGTAGGGTTCTAAACCCCAAGACCTCGACGACGTGGGGTTCTAGACCCCATAACCCCGGCGATCTAGGGTTTTAAACCCCAAAACCTCGACGACGTAGGGTTTTAAGCCCCATTCTCCGGGCGATCTAGGGTTCCAAGCCCCAATCTCCGGACGACTTAGGGTTCTAGACCCCATACTCCCGACGACGTAGGGTTTTAAGCCCCATTCTCCGGACGACTTAGGGTTCTAAACCCCATACTCCCGACGATGTAGGGTTCTAAGCCCCATATCCACCACGATCTAGGGCTTTAAGCCCGAACCTCACCTGGACATTGGACACAGCTGCAGACGGATGCGCGATGGGAGGCGCGGAAGGATGCGCGGAGACGGTGTCGAAGGCTATTAGGAGAGCTGGAGGCTACCAGGAGAGTCGGAGACTACTTGGAAGTCGGAGACTGCTTGGAGAATCTGAGGCTACCTGGAGACTTGGAGGTTTCCAGGAGAGTCGGCGGCTACTTGGAGAGTAGAAGGCTGTTTGGAGAGTCGGAGCTACCAGAAGAGTCGGAAGCTACTTGGAGAGTCGACAGTGCCAATCACACAGCGAGGATAATCCGTAAGGGGGCTAACCACATGTTCGACGTCATCATCAAAGGCGGCCAGGTCATAGACGGGACCGGCGCGCCGCGAGTCCAGAAAGACATCGGAATCAAAGGTGATTCAATATCCGCGATAGGAGATCTTTCGGGAGCCGAAGCCGCGACAACGATTGATGCCGCGGGACAAGTGGTCTCTCCCGGATTCATCGATATGCATAACCACTTTGACCAGACAATCCTCCTCTACCCCCACGGTCAGAGCGCGATAGCCCAGGGAATAACCACTGCGGTCACCGGACAGTGCGGGTTCTCACCGGCTCCGCTGAACGCCCACTATACAACGTGCTTCTGGGAGTACAACTGGTGGGATCGGGTCCAGCCGCGGAAGTACGACATGGAAGTAGTCGCCGACCTGACGAAAGTGAAGCAAGCTGCCAAAGAGTTCGCTGGGCTGGACATTAGCTGGTCGTCGTTCGGAGAATGGGTGGAAGCGGTCCGACGGGCTAGACCGGGACTCAACATCATCCCCCTCGTAGGCCACAGCACAGTCCGGACCGCGGTCATGGGCGAAGACTACCGGCGGCATGCGACCCCGGACGAAATAGCCGCGATGAAGCGCTACGTTGAGCAGGCGATGGACGAGGGCGCGGCAGGCATATCCAACGGAATGGACTACGCCCCCAACTCCTACTGTTCCGTCCAGGAATCCTATGAGGTGATCGGCGCGGCGGCCAAGAAAAACGGCATCTTCTCGTCACACTGGAGGAGGACCGGCCTCAGGCGGGGCTTCGGGAATCCCGGCCTAATCGACGGCATCAAGGAAGCTATCGACATCGCGAAGGTGACCGGCGCCAGGCTGGAAATCGCCCATCTTTCTCCGGGATACTTGATATCGCCGAGCCCGACGGCCAAGCTCTCGGCTCTGGCTGCCGAGGAGACTCTCGCTGTGCTGGACAATGCGCTCGCTGACGGCGTGGACCTGGCCTTCGACGTCATCCCCAACCATCAGACGGGCGGGGTGCTGCATGTACGTCATGTCGCCGCCTACCTGGATCCTTGGTTGAGGGAAGCCGGCTCCCCCGACGCGCTGGCGAAACGCCTGGAAGCTCCGGACTACCGTAAGGAAATCTGGGATTATCTCATGTCAGGCAAGTGGTATATGCTGAACCCCATCATCAACAGGAGTTGGGCTAAGAGCATAGTCATCGGAGACACCACAGTCAAGGAATTTGAAGGCCGCTCCATCGCGGACCTTGCGAAGGGATCGGGAGAAGATCCCCTGTACACGCTCATGGATGTACTACGGCGCGACCCGAACGCGAGACTGGCCCCGCCTAAGGAAGGCTCAGATGAGGTCAAACGGATCTTCTACGGCCACAAGCTGGCGATGGTCGGAATCGACACCTTCATCGCCGACACGACCATGGAAGTGACGGTTCCCCCTTACTACCTGCCCAATCCGAATACCTACGGAGGAATGGCCAGGTTCATCAGGCTTTACGCCAACGGGCTCCTCGGTTTGGAGGAAGGCATCCACCGCCTCACCGGACTCCCCGCTTCCAGATTGGACCTTCAGGACCGCGGCGTCCTTGCGGTGGGCAAGAAGGCTGACATAGTTGTGTTCAAACCTGACGAGGTGACCGAAAAAGGGACGGTCGAAGAACCGAGAGAGTACCCCTCGGGGTTCAGCTGGGTCTTCGTAAACGGCGTAGCGGCCATGGCCGACGGGAAACTCACCCTGTCAGGCAGCGGCGAAGTGTTGACGCGCCGCTAATCGCGCTTTCCGCATCGGAGCGCAGCGTGCACCGGAGTGCCAGCATGCGCCGGAATGCAAGCGTGCACTGGCATACCGGCGTGAGGCTGCTCTAGCCGGCGGCAGCGGCGTGCCTTTCCTCCAGGTACTCCCGGCATTCGGGAAGCCTTTTCACTGTCGCGTAGGAGAGGACCGCTTCGCCGGTGCCGCCCAACATCGAGGCCAACGCGGCCAGCATCGCGCCGCCACTGGGGAACAGCCTGGTAAGTACGACGATGGACAGCGCGCAAACAGTCGCGTTGGTTATCTTGCAGGCGGTAACCCACACCGTGCGCTTTTTCAGCATCAGGATCCCGGAATTGAACTCGTTGGTCGCGTTCAGCATGGGGCTGATGGCTAATACGCCTAGGGCAGTCATCGCGCTGGCGGCAATGTCCGGCGGAGCGCCCATTATTCCTCCAAGCACCAAAGTACCGATGCCCGGAAGGCTACAGAGGAGGATCGCCACGCACGCCACGCCGCCCACGATCCACGAGTACTTGCGTATCTCCCTGAACGTCCTGCGGTCTCTAACCATCACCATCACGGGCTGGTACATGTGGATGGTCACCGCGGACAGGATGCCCGAAAGACTGGTTGCCATCTGATATCCCGACAGCGTCAGCTCCGAGTTCACAGTACGGGCCAACGAGCCGATCATGACCGACCTCACCAACGGAGTCGCCATCTGCGCCAAAGCCAAGGGGACAAAAAACCTCAAGATATCCATACCTGTCGGAATCGTCTGCTCCGGCCCCTCTTCGGGAAGCGGTGGAACAAATCTCCAAGCGGCGATCCCGGAAACCAACATCTCAGCGGCAAGCCCGCCCACCAGGATTACCGCGCCTACCGGGCCGTAGGGCCAGATCTTGGGCAAGAATACGGCAGCGGTCAAAGACGCTCCCAACCGGAAAGCCATCGCGACCGTAACCCATCCTGTCTTCTTCCCGACCACGACCCTGGACTGAAAGAGCGACCGGATAGCCGAGACAGCGGGCCACAAGATCATCAGCCTGAGCGAGTAAATGGTCTTCTCAGCTACTTCGGGAGTGAGCCCGAGGATGCGACCGGTGAGGAAGTCCGCCAGCGGAGTCCAGCTGAGGATGGCCATTGTGCCGGTGATGACCGCGAGGATCTTGAAGGCGGTGGCAAACACCACTTTCATCGACTTCGTACCCCTGATGAAAGTGAGGCCCATCCTCTGCATGCCGAAACACATGATTTCAAACAAGTTGCCTACGGCGAATGCCGAAGCGTACGCTGAGAGTCCTATGGCAGGATCCGCGGCTCGAGCCACGGCGCTGGAAGCAGTGGTGTGGTTCATCATCAGCATTACGCCGGTTGCCGCTAGAGGTACATAGAACTTAAGGTACTGCGCTAGTGTGACGTGTGCCTCATCTTGGCTTATTGAGTTTGATCTGCATTTGTCCAATTGATATTCCTCATAATCAGGTATTTGATATGGTCCTGCTCATTCAACTATACACTAAGATCCTGATTTCAGTACCTCTTTGGTACGTCGCTACGGTCAGTGCGGCAGTGCTCCTGGCACCCAAGCCCCCACCACCTCGGTCCTCTAGGCCATGGGTTATTCTGGACCACGGGTTACTCCGCAACCTGATAATTCTCCAGCGCAGCCGCGAGTTCTTCACGGATCTTATCCCTAAGCTCGGGCGGCTCCACGACCCAGGCATGTCTGCCCATACTCATAATCCAACGTTTGAGTTCGCCGAGGCCGCCGATGGTCATGGTCATCCGAAGGCCTCCATCTTTCAGCTCGGTGAGTTTCTGGCTCTTGTGCCACTCGCGTCCCCGGATGTAAGCGGCCTGAGTCGCGTCAAACTCGATAACGACCTCCCGGGGTTCCCCGCGCTCGATGAAGAGGCTGTCCGCCAGGTAATCTTCCACGGAGAAGTCAGACGGAATCTCAAAGGATTCGCCGGTGATTTCGAGGTGGATGATTCTGTCTAGGGCAAAAGTCCTGACGCTTTTCCGCTCGTGACAGTAAGCGATGCAATACCAGGCGCCGTCCGCCATCCGTAAGTGGTAGGGGTCTATCAAGCGTTCGGATACTTTCCCGCTGCTAGCAGTGTAGTATTCCATGAAGACCGATTTCCGCTCTACCGCAGCCTTGACCAGTAGTTCGTACCGCTCGGCGACCTCGAGTTCTTCTCCGCGAAGAGGCTCTACCTGAAAAGACACAGTCCCCAGAGTGCGCTGCACATCCACAACGACGCTCCGGGGAAGCAAGACTTGAATCTTCTCCATGGCCTGCTGGACAAACTCCTCGAAAGGAGTTCCCCTGCACTGGCTCAAGAGCCTCTGGCCGAGGAACAGGGCGATGGCCTCGCCTTCCCCCAGCCTTACGGGCGGCATCTCAAAAGGCTCTGTGTAGTAGTAGCCTCTCCGGGTCCGGTCGAACTCAATGGGAGCGCCGAAGAGGTCTCGGAGACGGCCTATGTCCCGTTCGGCTGTGCGGGTATTCACCTCAATTGCCTTGGCGATCTGTGGACAGTTAGGGTAGGTGCCCGCGGCGATCATTTTGTGAATCTCATACAGGCGCCAAAACCCGGTGATGGTGATGCCCGCTCTTCTCGACGGGAGGTTCATGGGAGCGGACAGATAGACCCGGAACTCGGTGCTCATGGGGAAACGGCCTCCTATCCAACCAACGCCGCGGAGCGACACCGCGTAACCGGCACCACGGAGTCTACATCGCGAAACCTGCATCACGGGACCTGCGTCGCGGAACCGGCACCGCGGACGCGGCGTCGCGGTTAATCGTTACTTGTTCAAAGCTGCGTCAATATTCAGCGCAGCCGGAGGCAGATCCTGCCATTAAGAGTTTACAGCGGCCTTACGGACTGGGTTCAGAACCGGTCGCGCCGCCGCTTGCCGCGATAGCTCTCATGCCGTCGGTCATTTCTACCGTCCCGTCCATCATGACCCACACAGCTTCGACTCCTTCGAGGCTTTCCACCAGCGCGCGGCTTTCCTCGTACGGGGTCAGGAACACGGTGGTCGAAAGGAAGTCGGCAAGCCCGGAATCCTCGGTTACCACTGTAACCGCGTGGTAGTAGTCCGCGGGCATCAGCGTCTCGGGATCAATGAGGTGATGGATGATCTTGTCATCGACAACGTAGTACCTCTGGTAGTCGCCGCTGCTCACCACCGAGGCGTCGTTAACGTAGACAACGTCCAGGATGTTATCTCCATCGGACAGAATGGACTTCTGAGGGTCCTGCAAGCCAACTCCCCAGCGGGCGCGAACTCCGTCCAGAGGCTTGCCGATCGTCCGGACGTTGCCCCCCGAACTGATAATCCCGGAGATAAGCCCTTCGGCCTGGATTTCTCGGGCCACCAGTTCCGTGGTGTACCCTTTGGCAACTGCGCCCAGGTCAAGGCTCATGCCCTTTTCCGCCAAGTAGATGGTGCTGTTCTCCTCGTCGACGATGACTTTGTTTATGTCGGTGTACTGTGAGGCCTTAGTCAGTTTTTCAAGCGGGGGGATCTCGGCGGCCGAGGGATCATACAGCGCCCGTTCCCGGTAATCGTGCCATATCTTGAGGACCGGGCCCATGGCTATGTTGGTCTTGCCGCCGGTCTTTGAGTACCATTCTTTTGCGAAAAGAACGAGGTCGATTAGTTCCCGGTCAACCTTCACAGGCTCTATGCCCGCGTTGTCGTTGACCGTCTTGACGTTGTTCAGCCCTTCGTAATTGTTGTATATGTCGTAGAGTCGGTGGAGCTGGGTGAAACGCTCCTGTATCTTCGCGAAGTACCTGTCAAACTCCGCTTCGCTCTTCGTGTAGGCTACCACGGTGACGACAGTGTCGAAGGTGTCAAAGAAGCTATTCGTGTACTTGGTGTACTTGTCTTTGGTGAGGCCGCGGTAAGCCGCGAAGGCGGCTCCGGTCAAGATAACAGCCGCGATCCCGATTGCGAGCCACGTCTTCTTGGTCATAGGATCCGCCTCCTTGTCCCATCGTTAAATAGTATACTCCCCTACCGGGAACAGGTAGGGGAGTATGCGAATCCTCGCGACGCTAACTCTTATTTCGCGTTCTCGTAAGCTTCCTTAATAGCAGCGAGATATTCGTGAACGGTGATAGTCACCGACGAAGTTAGCTCGGGAACATCAGGCACCGCCGGATGAGATTCGTCGCGCTGCTTGACTTTGAGGCCGGTGATCTGGTTGACGGTCTTACCTACCATCCACTTCTCCAGCTCGGCAACCTGCTCGAACCAGTCCTTACCGATGGTGGAAACCCTGGTAAGGCCGTACTTGGGACCAAGCTCAACCTTGGTCGGAGGCGAGGCGTTCCTGTCGGAAGTGACCTTGCCGTCCTTGTCGAACTCGACCTTGGTCTGTGCGGTATCGATGATAGCGCGGACAACCTTGCCGTCCTTGTCAAAAGCTGCAGCGGCGATGACGGTGTCTACTTGGGCGAAGGGAAGGGTTTCAATGTCGTCCACCAAGGAGTAACCCTTCGACTTGCTGATGCTGATTTCGTGACCCAATCCAAGTGATACGGCACCCTTAGGAACGTCAAACGCGTTGTTGTAAGCCTCTTCTACAGCCTTCAGGTAATCCTCAACTGTAATCGTGACCTTAGACGTCAGCTCAGGAATGTCAGGCACAGCCTTGTGAGACTCGTCGCGCTCTTTTACCTTCAGAGACTTAATCTCAGACACAGTCTTGCCGATCATCCACTTCTCCAACTCGGCAATCTGTTCGTGCCAGTCCTTGCCAATGGTCGAGACTTTGCTCAAACCATACCTGTTGCCTAGCTCAACCTTGGTCTCACCGTGAGCGCCCAGATCCGACTTAACCTGGAGATTCTCATCGAAATCGACCTTCGTCTGGGCCGTGTCTATAGTGACCTTGACGACTCTCCCGTTCTGGTCAAACGCGACGGCAGCGATAACCGTATCGACTTGACCGGCCGGAGGCGTCTTGGTGCCGTCCTCATTCACTACCAGGTCCCTCGACTTGGCGATGGACGTAACGTGGCCGAGACCTATCTTAGCGATAGTGGGCGTGCTCGGCGAGGGCGACGAACATCCCGCGAGTATGCTGCCAGCAATGATGAGTACCGCAACAACCGCGACTGCCTTTTTCATGTCTCCTCTCCCTTTCCGTGATGTGGGCCTAGCCCTTCCACGAATACTTTATCACTATGTGTTTGTTCGCACTAGTGCTTTGTGCTGGGTTTTGAACGGATGGTCAATATTTACACGTTTGACCATAGATTGCACTTGGATTCACAAGATAGGATCCATTGGAAGAGCGTTCCGGCGCGTGCGTCTTATTTTACACCAGTTTGTGAAACTTTACACTGTGTAGGGTTTCACAAACTCGCCTGTGCATTTTCGCACAAAGTTTACTGCGAGCAACTTTTGGGGCTTGAGGTGTGAGACTCGTGGGAGGTTCCTCTTATCGAGGCGTCGAGACTCCGGCAAAATGAGAGACGGGGGCAGCTCGGCCCCCGTCATGTTATGCGGTTTCTTGGTAACTGTCGCCCGCCTGTTGTAACTCATGTGTGCTGCTCATCTGTCGGTACTCTTCTGTTGTTGCTCACCTGTTGTTGCTTGTGAGCGGGACACATCGCGTCGTCCGCGACCGGTCCTACTCCTCCGATTCAGCCTCGTTGAACATCTTGAAGACCTGGAGAACCAGTTTGTCAGCTGGATCCGAGTAGTCCTTGGTCCCCGTCACAAGTAAGTCTGCATTGTGGCCGTGAATGACGCCCCAAGAAACCGAGTTGTCAAACTCTGCCAGGAGCCTTGGCTCGCCGGACCCGACCAGCCAGAAAGCGGAGCCCTCCGGCGACGCTAGGATGCCCACGACTTGGTCCTCAAACACCGGCTCCATTCCGTAGAGCTGCCACAGACCGTCACCGACCTTGACCGGGCCACCATCTTTGGGCGCGTACCACAGTTCCGGGTTTTTCATGTACGACTCCTCCAAGTGGGCGGTGTTGAAAAACAGTCCGCCTCCAGACGGCTGGACAAACGCCAGGTAGACTGTTGAGTCCTCATCAAACCCAGCGAGGCCCCTCATGTCGGCGACCTTGGACGGAGCTTGGTTTGTATCCGTAACGTCAACGAGGAAGGCACTCTCGTAGGAAACTGCGCTCAGGCGCTGGTCGGGCGGGAGTTCAGTGCCGTCCGGCTGCGTGACGCGAAGCTTGCCCGCGAGGAACCCCAGGGTCTTGGAATCGCGCGCCCATGTGGCACTTGAGAGTACCTGGCCATCGATCTTGATCGTCTTTATTACATTGCCATGCGGGTCGACCACAGTAAGCTCTGACGCTATAGGCAGGAGACTGTCTTCTCCCTGGACGACCTGGAAACGCTCCCATGGAGGCAACGACGCGGCATCAGGTTTCTGCTCTGCCGTGTATGCGACGATGTACTTCCCGTCAGGCGACCACTTAGGAAGGAAGCTCAGAGTTTCACCGGTAGGAAGCAAGGGGCGTTCCTCACCGGTAACCATGTTCAGGATGTACAGCCCGTTCTTGTCTTCCTCATTCAAGTCGTAGACCGCGTACTCGCCGGTCGGCGAAATCCTAACGTACAGCAGGCCATCGTAGACCGGGAGCCCGTCCTTGACCAGCCTCACGGCCTTTTGATTGAGGTCGACCTCCCACAACTGGCTTGTTACGTGCAGATAGACTTTGGCCTTATCCTCGACGTAGGTCGCCTCGTGTAGGTAGCCATTCTCAAGCTCGATGAAACCGAGCTCTTCGGTCTGTCCTGTCTCCACGTTTCCGGACACGAGGAGGACGCCATTCTTGTCCTGGTAAGTTCCGTCGTCCTGCTTGCCGGATTCCAGAAATACACAGGTCATGGCCGAAGTCCATCCTATAGGCTGGAGCCAAACGTAGTTGGAGTACGACCATTCAGAATCCACGGTTTCAAGGATTACATCCTGGCCGGTTTCTCCCTGGAGAGATACCGCCACGATTTGGATGCCGTCGGTTGTCCGCTGCTGTACCAACATGTACTTGCCGTCGGGAGATATTGCTTGCCCCGCCTCTCTCGTGTAGATGTCTCCCACCAGTTCCTTGGTCAAGACGACCTTCGGGTTCAGAACCATTTTGGGAGCCGCGGGTACGGGCTCAGTGCATGCAGTCAGGACAAGCGCCAACACCAGCGCGATAGAAAAAACCGTGAGTTGGCCGCGGTTCAGGAGTCCGTTCGAGCCTCGGTTCGGACCTTGGCTGGTACCTTGTTTCGATCCATGTATCGAGCCTTGGCTCGCTCGCCTGACGCGGCGATCGCTTGGGACAAGCGACTGCCTTATCGGCATCATATTAGTCTCCAAGGGATACCCCTCCGTTGAGAATTGTTCACCAATATCAGACAGGTATCTGGAGGACTAGGTTCCTTCCTTGAGCTTGAATGAGCGGGGTTTGTAATGTCATGTCAGCGGGCGCAAGGGGACTACTCAGCGCACGCTTTAAGGCAGTCCTCGATAAACGACTCCATTTGACCTGGGCCGCGAAGGTGCCATTTCTCCACGAAAGTGCGCAGTATGGGCGGAACATAGATGAAACCGAGGCTGGCCTCCCATTCCGCGTCACGCCATGCGTCTAGCTCCTCAGTTCGTTGCATATCTTGCCTACCATCTCGCTGAGTGTTTTCTTCACCATCCCGTTGAGCCTCTGCTTGAGCACCGGAACACCCATCCTGAAGGATGCTGGACCCCTCCTTGCCGGCGTCCCAGGCGCCCCGCGCCGCGTACTTCACCCAGATCGAGGCCGCCCGGACCAGAGTTTCCTCGAACACTCGCAGCCAGGACTCGTCTCCCCCGTCCCACGCGTACTGCATCCTCACCATAGCTGTGGCAAGTTCGGGAGTGAAGAGGGAGCGGCGGTTCAGGATCGCAGTCCTCGCGTCACGCAGCGCCTTGGCGAAGACCTCATGTAGCAGTTCATGGACTACGGACGTCAGCCGGGGCACGGCGACAATTGCGTGCAGTATCTCGTCCTTGTGGATGAAGTCGGCGATCATCGGCGACTGCAGAGGGTTCGGGATCACATTGAGATTTGGAAGCGCATCGGTTTGAATGCCGAGAGCTTGGGCCAGCGACGACACCGCTCCGGCTGCGGCCTCTTCAAAGGGTTTCAGCCGGGCTGGATCCATTGCAGTCTGATACCTGTTCCACAACCCGGCCATGGCAGGATGGTTCTCCAGCGCGGCGTGAGCCTTGGGGTAATCCATGACCCAGGCGACCGTGTCCTCTCCTTTTTGGGACCGGTCTACCGGGAACTCCTTGATGGCCTTGAGCAGGTCTTTGTGGTAGGCGTCCGGCACGGGGTCTTGAGAGGTGTTCGGCACAGGGGTTTGGGAGGTGTCCGGCACCGGGTCTTGGCAGGCATCCCGCGCAGACTGTCGGAAAGCTTCAGGCACAGAATCTCGGGTCATACGATCCGATCGGGTCGCGCGCCCCGACGCCGCCTGCGTCAGGCTCGCTTCGGACGTAGTCGGCAATCCCGCGGGAGGACCAAAGTGAAAAGCCGCATGGATAAGCATCGCTGCACGCGGCCAATAAGGGTTGACTCCTCCATGCTGAAGCCTCGCTTGGGAGAAGTAGCGCAACGCGCCGGCGTCCCAATCCGTGGCCTTGATGTCCCTGACAACCTCAGACAACGGGTCGCTGTCCTCAAGGCGGGTGAGGTCGTATCCTGAAGCTATGAGTCCCGTGTACAAGACAAAGACCTGTTTGTTGAGGGATACCGAGAACACGGGACAAGACCTCCCCCGAGAGTGCGCGGGACAGTTTGCCTGAGCAGGTCACTGCTCCGCAGCCACCCCATACTTCAGTCGCAACTTCAGGATTCGGAGGACGGACTCGTCGATCCTGCTCTCTGTTATCTGTCCCGCTTCCACAGCCGCTTTGATCCCGTTGAACGCCCTGGGCAGGTCCTCAGGCATGAGGAGGATGTCGCATCCGGCCTTCAACGCCATAACGGGGGCTTCTTCCGGTGAGAAGAACTCGGTCACCGCTCCCATCTGCAGCGAGTCAGTGATGACAACGCCCTCAAAGCCCATCTCATCACGGAGAATGCCTTGCACGATAGCCGGAGACAGGCTGGCAGGAAGGTCATCGCCGGTGACGTTCGGCAGCTTTATGTGGGCGACCATCACCATGGGACAGCCTTCCTCGATTCCGGCGGCAAAGGGGCCCAGTTCACGCTCGCGGAGGGTCCGCGCGTCCACGTTCGATACCGCTGTTCCGGTGTGAGTGTCGGCTTCCGTTTCTCCGTGGCCGGGGAAGTGTTTGACGCAAGACGCGATGCTTGCGTCTTCTAGTCCCCGGACCGCTTGCCTCACAAAAGGCGCCACACCGTCGGCAGTGCTGGCGAAAGCCCGGTCACCGATGACCGTGTTTAACGGGTTCGACCAGATGTCGGCTACAGGCGCGAAGTCCACGTTAAACCCGAGGGCTTTGAGGCTCTCCCCCGTCGCCTTCATTGCCTCGTAGGCCCGTTCTGGCCTGCCGCTTTGCCCAATCTCATACATGCTGGGTAGGACCGGAACGTCGAAGGTCTCAGGGGAGAACCTCGAGATACGTCCTCCTTCCTGATCTGTGGCGATGAGGAGGGGAATCCCGGACAGAAGCTGCATGTCAGCTATGTATTCCTTAGTCTGCTCGGCGTCTATGAGGTTCTTGGCGAAGAAGATGACTCCCGATACAGGGTAGCTGCTGTAGTTTTCTTCGAGGTGGTCTCCCGGAGCGGTGAGATCACCCAGTTCCTCGGGGCGTACCATGAAGAGGGCCGCAATCTTCTGATCCAGTGTCATGGCCGACAAGGCGTCTTGGACCAGCTGATTGAGAACCGCTTCAGGGTTCTGGGCTCCTCGCCATTTCGGCAGTTGGACCCAGAGGAGGGCGGATGTCAGAAATAGGCATAACACTATGGCTGATGCGAGTTTCTTCATGGCGGTTCTATTGTAGCCGTCTCCGCGGTGGACGAGTCGGGAAACTTGTCTGAAAAGCAGCCGAAACCGCCAAAACCGGCAGATGGTGTGCCGACCAAGACATGCTAATAATCGGAGCACACCGCCAGACGACACTTTGCAGGCCGCCTAACTACCGCCAGGCAACACTCAGATCGACAACTTCTCCCTAACACCCCGGATACTTCTTCCCCCACTCCTCGTCATCCCGGTACCCGACAAGGAGGTCGTCGGCGACCTGGATCAGTACATCCCGCAGTTCAATTACATCAACCCATGCCGGCGGTATACGGCTTAGCCCGAGATAAGCCCCAAGAATGTTCCCTGTGATGGCACCGGTACTGTCGCTGTCGCCATCGTGGTTCACGGCCGCGACCACTGCGCCGACGAAATCATCCGGGTGTTTCAGGGCGCAGTAGACTGCGATTCCCAGGGCCTCCTCGCCAACCCAACCTTCCCCGATCTGCCTGATAGCCTCCAAGTCCGTCTGTTTCGTCCTCGAAAAATCCAGGGCCTTCTGTAGACATTCGACGCACTCTTCATGCCCATCGTGCTTGCCCAGTTCGGCTATCGCTCCCTTTGCCGCCCGTCTCAGGTCCTGACCTTCGATGATGGCCGCAATCATGTAGGCGAGAGCTCCCGCTGACAAATACCCCGATGGATGTCCGTGTGTGATCGCCGCGAACTCC
This sequence comes from Candidatus Fermentithermobacillaceae bacterium, assembly GCA_012840345.1. Classification (GTDB taxonomy): domain Bacteria; phylum Bacillota; class Sulfobacillia; order Fermentithermobacillales; family Fermentithermobacillaceae; genus DULO01. Next base: position 2,676 of record DULO01000096.1, on the reverse strand, counting down.
GAGGCCATCATGAACGCAGCCTCCGGCGGATAGAACAGACCTGCCGGCGCGGCCCTCATTACCCCGCCGCACCCTTTGCTGTTGTTGATTGGGGATGATATGGTCCCTAGCTCGCCGCTTGAAAGGGCGCTCAGACAGGTGTTGCCGGGTCCTCTCCTGAAATGGAGTTCCGGTACGCTCAGCAACCAGCCGTTGTACGTCCACCACTTGTCTTCAAACTTGGGATAGCCCTGAGTCATCAACCATCGCAGGTAGGCTCCATGAACAATGGAAGGAAAATGACAAATGCCCCGGCTTAGAGCCCTATTGTTGGCACGCAGGATTCCTTCGGCAGTGAAAAGGGTCATTTGGGTGTCGTCGGTTATCAGGGCTTTGCCGGATGGGGATACCTCCAAGTCGCGGATCCCCCCGGGTCCGTACTTGCGGATTATCGCGTCCGCTCTGAGGAACTCAACAGGCATGCCGAGCGCGTCGCCGATGGCCCCGCCGACCATGCAGCCCCTGAAGTGGTTTCCGTCCCTCTTGGAGACTCGCTTTCCGGCTGCTCCGTTCACCCCGTTCTTATTGGAGTTCCGCATTCGGCCTGTTCGGTTCATGCCATTCATTGTTCCCGCGGGTCCCACATCTTTGAACTCAGCATTCTTAGACCCAACCTTGGCTTTCTTGTCGTCCACCGAAGGTCTCTCCTTTTCGGGTATTCCGCCTACATCATAGAGCCTCCACCCCGACACGGAGTGTCGGAAACAAGCGTTTGACCAGTGTTACGGGTGCGGGCTTTGTGTGGACGCCTGTCCGGTCGGTCTGGTAACCCTGTCCTGTCCGATCAGTAACCAGTCCGATCGGAAACGGTCCGAGTCAGTAACCATGAAGCAACAGCAGAACGGGGCAGCCACTTCGATGTCTCGGCTGCCCCGTCCGTCATTTCGTCATCTCGTCATCCCGGCGCTCCTCGTCATCTCAGCCTTCCAACGCTCCGAGGGGAAGGACCGGCATCGCTGAGAGGTCTTAGCGTTTCTTCTACCAGGTCTGTACAAGGTCTTCCCTCTACTCGGCTATCTCGGAAACCAGTTCCACCAGCCGCTCCACTTCTTCTCGAGTATTGTACGGAGCCAGGCCAGCTCTAACCCACGAACCCGACTCCCTGATACCCAAGACCATTGCCAGGGTTGTCGCGTAGAAGTCGCCGCTCGCGACGTACACTGCCTTCTTCAATACGTGGCGGCAGACGTCTCTGGGAGCCCAGCCGTCAACACGGAACGCGATGGTCGGAGTCTTCCTGACTCCATCCGGCGCGGCATAGACCTTCACCTTGGGCATCGCGCGCAGTTGAGCCCTGACCCAGTTGGCCAGCGGGTCTTCGTAGGACTCAATGGTTTCCATCGCGGAGCGGATCCTCTCCCTACGACTATCCCCCTGCCCCAAACTGGCGATGAACTGTATCGCGCCTTCGGCTCCGGCTATTCCCTCATGGTTCAGGGTTCCGGTCTCGATCTTATCGGGCGGGTCATTGTACTGGGGCAAGACTTTGTACGTCTCCAACCTATCGAAAAGGTCGCGCCTAATCGACGCCACTCCCAGGTGAGGCCCGAAAAACTTGTAGGGAGAACACACGAGGATGTCCGCTCCGATCTCATCCCTATCAACGAAGATGTGAGGCGCGGCGTGGACCGCGTCGACGGCCACTCTGGCGCCTACTTCGTGGGCAGCCTTGGCTATCATCTTCACGTCGTTGATTGTACCAACGGCGTTGGACGCCAACCCTACCGCTACGAGCTTGGTCTTTGAGGTGATGATATCGGACAGATCCCGCGTCTTAAGAACGAGGAGTTCGGGGTCCACTCGTATCCATCGGACCTTGACGCCCCGTTCTTCAGCCGCCGAAGTCCACGGGTCAACATTGGCCCTGTGGTCCAACTCAGTGACTACGATCTCGTCTCCTTCTCTCCAATCACGGGCAATTGCTCTGGCTATCGCATAGGTGAGCGTGGTCATGTTAGCGCCAAAGGCGATCTCGTCAGGCGTTCCACCCAAGAAGTCGGCCATGGCGGCGCGGCAATTACTGATGATTTCGTCAGTCTCCACGCTTGTCCCGTGGACGCCGTGGGTGTTGGCGGACCCGCGCAGCAGGTACCCGGCCATGGCATCGATGGCTATGTCGACCACCTGTGAACCGCCCGGTCCGTCGAGAAACGCAACAGGATAACCATTTTCCGTCCTGCGCAGGGCAGGAAACCGCTTCCTAACCGCAATCACGTCATATCTGCCGTCATCCGCCGGAACTTGTGTTAGGACCTCAGCCATCACGCATCGCCTCTTTTGCGCCAATTCTCTACCGGAGAAGTATTCCGGGACGTCGAGTCGGATTCCTTCCCTTAACTATCGCTCGGCAACACTTACCCCACGCCCTAACTGTTGCCATGCAACACTTACCCCGCCCTGACTACTGCCGGACAGCACTCACCTCGCACCCCAACTCTCACCAGCCATCCGATTCGAGGTCCAGACTCCTGCCCACCCGGCCATCCCCAACAACGGCAGCCACAAAACCCACGCCCCAACTACCTTCAAAGGATGTAACTGTGGCGTTGTTGAATCAGTCTCGCATATTGTGTTGTCAACACCGACAACCGGTTCTGCCGGAAGGAGTCTCACTGTGCGAAAAGATACCGTCGAAGT
>DULO01000095.1 GCA_012840345.1 Candidatus Fermentithermobacillaceae bacterium | reverse complement strand
GCCCATTGGCTTTACAAGCGGGACAAGGAGGACAAAGCCCATGAGCAGATACAGAATGCGGCGATCGACGTTACCTAGCCATAACAATGCCTTCATTCATCGCACCCCCTACTCGCTTCCCCCAAGATAGCTGCGGTCAATGCCAAGGATGATGCGGACGCCTATGCCAACAGTCCCAACGGCCGCACCGACCAAGACTCCGCGGCTCCCCGCGAGGTTCGGAAACTGCATGATCCAGTCAGCAAGGACAGGGAACTTGCTCCAGATGACCTCTCCGATCGGGGCGCTGCCCAGCATCACTATGATCCCGGACAGTAGCAGAGCGGTAGCCTCGAAAGAGCGGGCTCTGAAGGTGCGATATGCCGCTGATAGAAGATAGTAGGCCACCATCGAGTAGAACGCGGAACCCAGCGGCGTGATCATGTCTTCAAAGATGAACCTGAACGTCGCCGTGTCAGGTCCAATGATGCCCGATACAGCAGTGACCAACATCCCGCCTACCAGGAGAACGCTGTTGTACCACTCGCCGCGGCGCTCTATCATCTTCCGGCTGTGGATCCTGATGAGGCTGACGGCCGCCAACCCGAGGGCGAAAGCAGCGATGATTACCCCCCAGTTCTGCATTTCCAGGCCCCAGGTCTTGAGGATCCCCACGTTGAAGAAATACTCAGCAACCATCAACGCGCCGGACAGTCCGGCGATTAGAACGGGTAACTCTCGTCTCACTGTTCACCCTCCTTGTCTACAAACTGAGTAGATCTTTGAGCCACGCACTTCCGGCGGTCACCATGACCGACCCTACCGCAATAAGGATGAATCCCAGCAGCTTAGCCCAATCCTGACCCGCGATGCTGCCCATCTTCACGGGGTCCTGAGCGAGATACGCACCTGCGACAAGGAGTTCATCGCCGATAAGCGTGTAGTCGCATGCGGCGATCAAGAACGGCAGCTGGGCCATACTTGTCATACCGGCGATGGAAATCGCCCCTACCTGAGCAGAAGCCTCGGCGAGCAGTATCGCTTCGGCCATAAAGTGGCCCATCATTAGCGTCGCAGCTGCCTGCTCTCGCTGGATGAAGCCCATGCATCCGGATGCGTAAGCAAACTGGGTTGATGAAAGGAACTGGATGCTATCAGGCTTGAAGTACTCGCGCTTACCCGCGTAAAGATACCCTTGCTCAACCATTTGCAGGGCGAGAGGATAGACGTTTGGCAATGAGATACCGACGATCATGTCGGCGTTGTTCCGGGCAACGATCCGTGACGTGTGGCCCAGAATCTCCAGACCGGCGAAGATGTTCGCCCCATATGAACCGGTTATGTCCGCCGTTCCGGTAGTGTAGAAGAGAGGTTTCCCGGTTTCGGTTGCTCGGCCGACCGCTTCCTCGATTGCATCGAGGCCCGCGATCTTGCGGATACTTGGCATCCGAGTCTTGGCGACGCGTATTGAGTAGAGAACTGCGGCCGCAATGAACAAGAACGCTATGAAGCTGGTGACTCTGCCAGCCTCCATCTGGTGCACCTCCAGTCGATGATAAGGACATGCCGACGGTCTGCGACTTTAGATCCTTGTCGATGCCAAACTGGGGACGCCGATAGCTGGGCCGAAATTGGAAGGAATACACCACCCCCTTACGAACGGAGCAGCGATGGAGGGACCACAATGGAAGTCATCTGTAACTCTGAGGCCGAAATGTGAAGGCCCCGTATCACACTCCGGCACTGCGCGGGGTCGCATTATGCGGGACGTCTGCCGGAAAGACACTCTTTTCAACTGCGAAACCAGGGTCGTTACTGCCTAATGGTTAGGAAGGCCACCGATCACTATTGCTGAGCAACTGCCACACTCTGCGGCTGTGTTCTCTTGTCCCACATGGCCCGAAGGCTAACGACTCCTCGCCGCTGTATGGAGTTCGTCCTTTGCCCTAGTTTTTCCTGCTTAGGTTACGGGAACCTACTATGCCATCATGTGGGTATCTGGCTGATGATCACGTGATGAAGGATTTCGATTAGAAAAAACAGTTACCGAGTGGAACGCCCTTGTTGCCGCTGCAAACCGCCTTGGGATCCGTAACTAACTTCTGTTTACCTGCAGAGGGTACACGTCTTCACCGCTTCGTGTGTTACACAACCGTGGTAACCGTCGTCGACACAAGCAGGTGAGCTCGCGTCGCAACCCCAACAGGCACATTCAAGGATTTCTATGGAACCGCACTCTTCTCTGAACTGGTCAATTACCTCTAAGTTAGGCACTCGGTACATGGTGTCCCTGAAGTAAAACCTCAAGATCGTTTGTTCATCTTCACCTGTCCTAACTATTCCTCTGCTATGGATGAACCTTGGCTGCCCATGCCAGGAAAACGCCAACACGATAGCCACGACTCCGATACCTACGATGACCTCACTCACTAGCTTCCTCACGCTACATCCCCCCGTTCACTGTTCAGTGCACTCAGGGCTAGATGAGCCAGCCATCCAGGTTCACCATCAAGTTCTAGTCAGGACTGCATTCATGCCAACGTATAGGTGCGGTTCAATCAGCGGCTAAAGAATCGGAATACTGGTATCTTCCTTCACTCGACGCGTCCACTCGGTTATGCTTCCGGTTCTGCTCAGTGTCCTCCTTATATTTGTACTCTTCCAATTTCAATATGATATTCTTCGACTTGATCCACTTGGCACAAACTCAGTCAGTAAAGGCTTCGCCAAACAGCATGCAAACTCCTCTCGTACTGTCGGCTTAGCCACCTACTCCATCCCCGGGAGACTAGGCGCGGCACCGTTCTGTTGCTACTCCTTCGCAGGGTTCATCCGGGAGTTTTGAAAAACTGACGACTGTGGAGTTCGGAGTCATCAGCCATGGACTTCTCTGCTGCGCTAAGTCGTCAGTTGTAGACTACCGGGTCTGAGAGTTCTCAAATAACTGATGACCGCCGAGTACCGAGTCATCAGCCGGGAACGTCTCTGCCG
>DULO01000094.1 GCA_012840345.1 Candidatus Fermentithermobacillaceae bacterium | reverse complement strand
CGGTACCTCCGGCGAACGCGACCATCCCTAGGCCCATTATGAGCAGGGTCTCGGTCCGCAGGAAGCTCTCGGCTTTCATTGTCGTCCCCACCGAAGTCGCGAGCAAGATAACCACGATGTTCATGAGTTCGTTGGCGGAAGTCTTCGCCAGCCTGTCAACCACGCCGCATTCGCGGAACAAATTGCCCAACATCAAGAGACCTATCAGGGGCGCGATGGACGGCAGGAGGAGGCTTACCACGACGGTCACGAGTATGGGAAACACTATCTTCTCGACACGGGAAACCTCGCGAAGCTGGGTCATTACTGTTGTCCGCTCTTTCTCCGTCGTGAGAGCCCTCATTATGGGCGGTTGGATTACTGGAACCAACGACATGTACGTATATGCCGCGACGGCGATCGGCCCCAGTAGTTCAGGAGCCAACTTCATTGCCGTGTATATGGCGGTCGGACCATCAGCCCCGCCTATGACCGAGATGGCGGCCGACTGGGGCAGCGTGAAACCTAAGAGTTTTGCCAGGATGAGAGCCAGGTAGATGCCTAGCTGAGCGGCCGCGCCCAGGATGATCGTGGATGGATTGGACAGCATCGGTCCGAAGTCCGTCATAGCCCCAACCCCCAAGAAGATGAGCGGGGGGAAGATTTCCTTTTCGACTCCAAAGGACAGGTAGTAGAAAAGGCCGCCGGGCATGTTGCCGGAAGGCGGGTTTACGATCGGCGCCAAAGGAAGGTTGGCGAGCACCGCTCCGAATCCGAGCGGGAGCATGAGGAGCGGCTCGAACTGCTTGGCAATGGCCAAGTACATCAGAAAGACTCCGACGCCGATCATTACGACTTCTCCGATTCCCAGAGAAGCCAAACCGGTCGATTCCCATAACCTCTGAACTACATCCAGCTTCCATGGCACCTCCCTTGTCTTGCCGGATTGGAGGCTCGCTCATTCGCGGGCCATCCTCGTCTCCACGAAGAACCGGGGCCTCTAGCGCAAAGCCGATACCTCGCCATACGCCCCCATGCGCCGGAGCCGTTGGTCCGTCTTAGGAACACAGGCGTCGCGACTGCTTCGCGAGGTGACATGTAGGCTTCGAGCGCTGCAGCGATGGCAGCTTGAACCTCCTCGCTAATCGCGTGAGTCGAATGCCGCTCGGCTGTGTCCGGATAGCCCTCGATGTCCTCACTGGACTCGTCCGGCAGAAAGCCCGTCAGTACGGCAAACTCTTCTTGCCGCGCCTTTGATCCGTCGTTTTCGTCTTTTGAGCCGAACTTTGAGAGAATCCCGTGGGTAACCCTAATGATTAATGAAAGGCCGGCCAGAGCAAGAAACACCACAGTCGCGTTCACGGCGATTAGGGCAAGGGCTCCTCCAAACGTATCCGGCAACTTTGTACCCCCTCAACCGCGCCTCGCTACGACGGTTCACGCTTCTAATCGTTCTAGATAACGCGGGAAGTCAATCAGATCGCATTATAGCATAGCGCGTCCAATGATGGGCGTACAAAAAGGACCGCCCAGGTGGTCGCCCGGGCAGTCCTGATGTGTGCGGTCGTATTGTCCGGCTCTAAGTATTATGGCGGAGGGAGTGGGATTTGAACCCACGAGACGGTTACCCGTCTACACGCTCTCCAGGCGTGCTCCTTCAACCGCTCGGACATCCCTCCGCGAATCCTACCGCCAAAAGTAAGGGACTAACTTCGTGGCGGAGGGGGTGGGATTCGAACCCACGAGGCGCGTAAACGCCTACTCGCTTTCGAGGCGAGCTCGTTCAACCGCTCCGACACCCCTCCGAAACCTGTCCTCTCCACTTACGAAACTTTACTATCTCGCTCTGAGCTTTCGAAAGAAGTCCTCGAGCAGAAAAGCGCACTCTTCTTCCAGTACTCCCGTGACCACGGAGACCCGGTGGTTCAACCTCTCATCACGGGCGATGTCCATCAACGAACCCACCGCCCCTGTCTTCGGGTCCCTGGCGCCTATGACCAGTTCCGGGATCCGCGCCATCACAATGGCCCCGGCGCACATCGGACACGGTTCGAGCGTCACGTACATGGTGGCGTTCAAGATCCGCCAACTGCCCTCGTGCTCCGCCGCCTGGCGTATAGCCACTATCTCGGCGTGAGCCGTGGGGTCGTTGAACGTTTCTTTTAGGTTTCTGCCCCGGCCGATGACCTTGCCTTCCTTAATGATCACCGCGCCTACCGGCACTTCGCCGAGCCGGGCCGCTTTCTTGGCTTCGGCGATCGCCAATTCCATCCACTGTTCGTGTTCGCCACTGCCGGCCATGCGCTTCCTGCCTACTCGAAATCTCGGTTTTCAAACGGTTCTGGAAACAAGTGGTGCGCCCGGGAGGACTCGAACCTCCGGCAGACGGGGATTAGGAATCCCCCGCTCTATCCGCCTGAGCTACGGGCGCATCAAAACTTTCATGTCAACCTTGGTGGTGCGCCCGGCGGGACTCGAACCCACAGCCTACAGATCCGTAGTCTGTCGCTCTATCCAATTGAGCTACGGGCGCGTATTCCCTTGTCAACACATATTTTTAAGGTCGTGGCGGAGAGGGAGGGATTCGAACCCTCGAAGGAGGTTTCCCCCCTTAACGGTTTAGCAAACCGTCGCCCTCGGCCAGCTAGGCGACCTCTCCGCGATACAGTTACAACCCGGCGCTTCTATATCCGCGAACTCTATCTTAACACGGAAAATCGTTTCGTTCCAGTGGCGGAGGGGGTGGGATTCGAACCCACGGAGGGCTTGCACCCTCAGCAGTTTTCAAGACTGTCGCATTAAACCGCTCTGCCACCCCTCCGGAATTCCCCGGATGACCATGATAACACAGGCCAGAAGGTAGATCAATTCGCGGGCAGCGACGAAACCACCGACCTTGCCGCCTCCACGCCCGACGCCGAAGCTTGAGCCAAGCTTCGGGTCACGCCGGCCCCGTCCCCGACCGCGTAGAGGCCGGGAATCTCGGTCTCCATCCGAGAGTTGACCTTGACGCGAAGCGAGTAGAACTTGACTTCGACACCGTAGAGAAGGGTGCTCTTAGACCATACGCCTGGGATCAGCCTGTCCAAGGCCTCCAACATCTCCATGATGTTCTTTATGTGACGGTACGGTAGCACCAGGGTGAGGTCGCCGGGCGTCGCCTCTTTCAAACTGGGCTGCACCATGCTTTTTGACAACCTCTTCTCCGTGGAGCGCCGTCCTTCCCAAAGATCGCCCAAGCGCTGCACAATGACGCCGCCTCCCAGCATGTTTGCCAGGCTGGCGATGTATTTCCCGTACTCGATGGGTTCTTTGAACGGCTCGGTAAAAGTCTTTGAGACCAAAATGGCGAAGTTGGTGTTTTCAGAAGTTGAGCAAGACCGCGAGTGCCCGTTTACAGTAACCACGCCGCAAGAGTTCTCGGTCACCACTTCCCCGCGGGGACAGACGCAAAATGTCCTGACCAAGTCGTCGAAAGACTTGGAGTAGTAGTGAATCTTGGGTTCCCAGACCTTCTCGGTTATCTCGTCGGTAATAACCGCCGGGACTTCCACCCTAACCCCGATGTCCACCGGGTTGTTCTCGGCGGAAAGACCGAGCCGTCGGGCCTCTTCGGCGAACCACTGAGCCCCTTCCCTGCCAGGCGCCGCGATGAGAAACTTGCATCGTTCGGTGCGGCCGCCTTCCAGTTCCACTCCGGCGATTCGGCCTCCCTCCACAAGGAAGCGCTCAACTCTGGTTCCGGTACGGATCTCGATCCTGGAAGACAGGTACTTATACATGCCTTCGAGTATTGCCGGGCAATTCTCGGTTCCGAGATGCCGGATCTTGCCGGGGACCAAGTCCAAGCCCGCTCTGGCCGCCCGCGTAACGAGGGCTGAGATAGCCTCGCTGTCTGTGCCGTAAAGGCGGTCGGGCGCGCCGAACTCCCGCCAGATGCCGTCTATATAGTCAATGAGACCCTGCAAGTGCCCGGGAGACAAATACTCGTCAAGGAATCCGCCAAAGCGGGTGGTGAGCGTCAGTTTCCCGTCGCTGAACGCGCCGGCTCCTCCCCATCCGGAGGTTATGGAACACGGAGAACACTCAAGGCACCCGCCGACCTGGCCCTCCCTGGGGCATATCCGGTTGGCGAGGGAGCGTCCTTTGTCTAGAAGGAGAACCGAGAGGCCGGGCGCTTTTCTGGCGAACTCAATAGCGGCGAAGATGCCCGCGGGCCCGGCGCCAACGATTATGACGTCCCAGTCCATAAAAGCACCTCCCTGGTTACAGTGCCCTACGGAGCGTGGACTACATCCAAGTTCTCAAACCGGCAAATATCCCGGGAGAAGAATAGCTTCACAGAACCCGTAGGACCGTTCCGCTGTTTGGCGATTATCAACTGGATGGTGTTTTGCTGTTCCAGTTCAGGATCGGCGTACAGGAACATTACTATGTCGGCGTCCTGCTCGATTGCCCCTGACTCACGCAAGTCGGAAAGCTGGGGGATCTGCTTCTGACGCTGCTCAACCGCGCGCGAAAGCTGGGATAGAGCAATAATCGGAACGTCCAGTTCCCTTGCCAAGCCCTTAAGCGACCGGGAGATTTCAGATATCTCCTGCTGCCTGTTGTCGAGCTTGCGTGACGGCCTCATTAGCTGGAGATAGTCAATGATCACAAGCCCGAGCCCGTGTTCGGCCTGGATCCTGCGGCACTTGGCCCTAAGCTCCATCACGGAAATGGATGGGGTGTCATCTATGAAGATCTTTACCTCGCTCAAGCGTCCCAGGGCGAGGGAGAGCCGCCGCCACTCGTCTTCGTCCAAGTATCCGTTTCGAAGCCTTTGGCTGGGTATGGCAGCCTCCGAACACAAGAGTCGCTGAGCCACCTGTTCCTTAGACATCTCAAGGCTGAATACGACCGACGGAACATCTGCCCTAAGCGAGACGTTCCTCGCTATGTTTAACGCGAGCGAAGTTTTGCCCACGGACGGCCTTGCCGCCAGGATGATCAAGTCCGAGTTTTGGAAGCCGGTCGTCATCCTGTCCAAGTCACCCAGTCCGCTTGGAAGCCCCACGATCTCCCCGCCCCGCGTCGCCATAAGCTCGATCTTTTCCATGGTCTGAATGAGGACATCTTTCAACGGGGAGTATCCCTGGGTCGCCCGTTTTCGGGACACCTGGAAGATGGCTTCCTCGGCCTGGTCCAGGAGCTCGTCCACTTCCACGGTACCTTTGTACGCCATGGACGCAATCTCGGTAGCCGCCGAAATGAGCCTTCGCATAAGGGCCTTCTCCGCGACTATTCTGGCATAGTACTCCACGTTGGCCGCGGTGGGGACGAAGTTGGCCAGCCTGGCCAGTTCTGCCACGCCGCCAACCTTCTCGAGCTCGCCTGAAGCCCGGAGCCTGTCCGCCAAGGTCACTACGTCCACTGCCTCGGGGACCGACGCCATTTCCATCATGCGCCGGAAAATCACCCGGTGAGTCTCTTTGTAGAAATCCTCGGGAGTAAGGATCTCCGCAGCCGTCATGACCGCTTCTTTCTCAATGAGCATTGAGCCCAGCACAGACTCCTCAGCCTCAAGGTTCTGGGGAGGCACTCGCTCAAGAGTCGACGACATGGATCACACCTCCGAACTCTAGCTCACGATCACAAACGGTCATCAGTCAGCGCAGTAAGAGGACCGGCGCCATTCGGGACAGACCACGTCCAGCGCCTCTTTCACGTTGGAAACGAACACCACGTCTATTCCCCGGACTTCCTTCACGCCCTTGGCGTTCTCCTCGGGAAGCAAGATGGCCTTCATCCCGGCTTGTTTTGCCCCATAGATTTTCTCGTAGACTCCTCCTATGGCTTTGACCTGTCCCTGAAGGGACACTTCGCCGGTAACCGCTACGTCTTGCCTCAAGGGAAGGGATGTCACGGCGGAGAAGATGGCCAAAGTGATGGCGAGACCCGCCGAGGGACCGTCGACTCTGGCTCCTCCCACGATGTTGACGTGTACGTCCTTAGACGATAGATCGATACCGAACAGCTTCCTCAGGCACACCGCCGCGTTAAACAGCGAGTCTTTTACCATGGACCCCGCAGTCTCGTTCATCCTGATGGTGCCCTTGCCCGGCTCTCTGGCGTCGAAAGAGACCGCCTCGATTTCCAGGATGGAGCCCAAGTAGCTCATTACTCCCAAGCCGAAGGATTTGCCGACTTCCGCCGCGTCTCTGGCCCGAACTGTCACGCTAGGCAGAAGCCTTCCGGTCCCGATGGCGTCTTTCACGTCGGCCGCCGTTATGGAAAGGAAGCCTCTTTCAGGCATGGAGCCGTGCCTGTGGAGCGCGATCGCGTAAGCGTCCGCCAAGAGCCCTACTGCCTTTCGTCCTTCGATTGTGTAGTCGGCGATTATCTCGGAGCCTTCTTCTGAAATCTTCGCCTTCAAGCGGCGCGCCGCGCTCTTCACTATTTGGACTATATGAGCCGGCGTCAACGCGTCAAAAAACACCTCCGCGCAGCGGGAACGCAAAGCGGGGCTAATCTCCTCGGGGTCCCTGGTGGTGGCCCCAACCATCACGAAGTCGGCAGGCGCGCCTTTCTCAAACAGCCGCCTCACATACTCGGGCACCCTGGGATCAGACGGATCGTAGTAAGAGGAATCGAAGGTAACCCGCTTGTCTTCCAACACTTTCAAGAGCTTGTTTTGGAGGAGCGGGTCCATTTCCCCGATTTCGTCTATGAAGAGGATGCCGCCGGTCGCGGCTGTAACGAGTCCGAGCTTGGGTTCGGGGATTCCCCCTTCAGCCAAGTCCCGGCGCGCCCCCTGGTAAATGGGATCGTGGACCGAACCCAAGAGAGGGTTTGTTATCTCCCTGGGATCCCACCTCAATGTCGCGCCGTCGGTTTCAACGAAGGCCGCGTCTCTCTTGAACGGTGAAAAAGGCAACTTCTGAGCCTCTTGCAACACCAATCTGGCAGCGGAGGTCTTACCTACCCCCGGCGGGCCATACAAAATGACGTGTTGGGGAAAGGGGCTCGCTATCTTGGAAAGAAGCGCCTGGATAGCCCGGTCTTGTCCTACGATATCCTTGAGCCTTCTGGGACGCAAAAAGGCAAGCGCCGAACGGGAGATGTTTTTCCTCTCCAGCCTCAGGAGGTCTTGGAGCTTCTTCCGGGTCGTTTCGTTTTCCGGTCCAAGGTCGTCCGCGAGAATCTCGCGCTTTATGTCCTGGACATACTCCTCGTGCTTCTCCTGCATCCTTCGGGTCACGCGCTCTTCTATCTCCTGCTCCACCGATTGCCTGGCAATCCTGTTGGCTATCTCCTCCTGGCATTCCTCAAGGATGTCCGGGATCTCCTCAATGGCAGGAGACACCCGGATGGTCGGATCTTCGTACACCACTTTTTGTAAGGCTATGACCTGCTGTAGCAGGTCTTCCGATTTCATGCCAGACAAAGCGTCAAGCTTGCCGGCCTTCAGGACGAGCTTCTCGGCTCCGTAAATGGAAGCCAGATAACTGAACATCGCCCCTATCTTACGCTTGAAAACCTCTTCCATTTCGAGGTTCTGCGCCATGCTCGGTTTTTGCGTCAAGCTAAGTTCCCACCTCCGGCCGTATCTCAACGGATACTTTCGCCCGCACTTGTGGGTGCAGTTGGATTATCACTTCATGAACTCCCAGTTCTTTCAAGTTTTCTTCGAGAAGTACCTTGCGCTTATCCACATCAACCTTATACGAACTCTTTATCTTGTTCGCTATTTCCTGGGGAGTGATGGAACCGAATATTCTGCCGTGCCCCGCCTTCGCGTAGAAAACAAGGGTCTTACCCTCGATCTTTGAAGCGTTCACCCGGGCCTCCTGGAGGTTTCTGTCCTCCTTCTCCTTCTTGGCGATGTTTAAAGACTCTTGTTCCTTAATGGCTCCCTTTGTGGCCGGCACCGCTAAGCCTTTGGGAAAAAGGTAGTTTCTCGCGTACCCATCTTTGACGCTTACCAATTGCCCCTTCTTTCCCAAGCCCGGAACATCTTGTTTGAGGACGACCTCCATTAGCGTAAACCCCCCTTATTCGTTTTGAGACGGTTAGTTTGAGCGTGAATGGCGGCAAGATTAGAGAATCCGCTTGTTGGCTCCCAGTTTAAGATGGCGGAAGTCCAGAAGCATATCCATCATACCAAAGATCGGGATCAGCAGAGACAAGAGCGGGCTCATTGAAGACAAATTGAAGAGTAGTAACATCGCCAGCCCGACCATGATCTTGGAAAATCCGGTCCTGAACAGGTAGAAGGCCGTCAACGAGAAGACTTCCAGAGTGCCGAAGATGGAGGCCACACTATATACGTTTTGCGCGATGATCGTCAGCGCCTCAAGCTCGGGCCTGTTCCGCAAGAGCACAATCGCGACAAATCCCGATAGCCCCAGCCAGGCGACGGCCTCAGGAAAAACCCAGCGGCGAAATGGAGGGAGAGGATCCAGGCTGTACCCAAAGCGCGGCAGGATCATGCGCATAACTTCGATGTTTATGTACGACATAAACACGCCCGCCAACACGAAGTAGCCCGGTACCAGCCTAAGCAGAAGATCCCTGTTCGTTATGATCTCGAGGAGCTGATTGAGCTGCGGGCTATCCCCGGCGATGCTCTTGGCTAGTTCCATGCCTGCCTTATAGGCTTCAAGCATCTGGTCGAACAGGTCAAGAGGAGTGAGGCCGGATATGAGATATGTTGCCAGAAAACCCGCTAAAGCCCCGGCAACCACGGACGCCGCCGTCAGAAGCAGCACCGCGGTGTACCGGTAACCCCTGCGGACCGACCATCCAAACACCAAGCCGACCCAGCCAAAACCGATCCACAAGGCCGCGGCGGATACCCATCCCATGAGGGGAATCAGGACAAGCGCCCCTACTATGGACGCCAGAACCCCCCACTTGCCCCCATGGCGCAAGACCGCCAGGGCGACCGGCAAGGGAGACACAAAACCTATGACGGTGCCTATGACCGGAACGTAAAAGGCCAGGAGCATCAAGACGGCGCTGAGCGTCGCCAGCATGGCGCTCTCGACCAAAGGCCTCGCGAAACCTTGCCTCAAGGGCCCACCCCGCTAACGTTGGTTGCTATGGCCAAAACGGGGCTTCCCCGCAGGGAGCCCCGCCGGCGCGCCATTATTGCCCGGCAATTGCCGGTAGAATGGTCGGTAAGTCGCTACTCGATGGTATACGGCATCAAGGCCATAACCCTGGCTTTCTTGATGCAGTTGGTAATTGTCCGCTGGTGGCGGGCGCAGTTACCGGTGATCCTTCTCGGAAGGATTTTCCCCCGCTCCGTGATGTAGCGGCGCAAACGGGGTACGTCTTTATAGTCAATGTCTGTGATGCCCTCGACACAGAAAGCGCATACGCGCTTCTTGGCCTTGCGGCCTCCTTCGCGTCTCACAGGAAAACCCCCTTAGTCTCACTCAGTGAAATTCTCTCCGTAGCCCGGGTCTTCGGGGATATCCTCGAAACCGTCATCGGGCTTTGTTCTCGGTTTGGGGCCGAGGAACTCCACGCTCTCGGCGATGACCTCCCAAACCTTTCGTTTTTGTCCGTCCTTAGTCTCAAAGGTGCGGGTCTGGAGGCGCCCTTCGATGGCCACCAGCCGCCCCTTGTCCATGTACTTACAGGTAATCTCGGCCAGCTTGCCAAACACAACAATATCGAGAAAATCGGTTTCCCTTTGGCCCGACTGGTTCGGCTTCCTGTCCACCGCCAGCGCGAAAGTGCTAACTTGTGTGCCGCCCGGGGTCACGCGAAGTTCCGGCTGTTTGGTAAGCCGTCCGATCAGAATCACGCGGTTGAGCAAGCTCTTCCCTCCCAAACTTCGTCACTACTCAGCGTCTGTGGCTTCTCCTACTTTGGGCTCCTTCTTGGCCTGGGCATCCCCCGGAGCTTCCTTGACGATCCTTACTTGTGGGGTTCCCTCGCCGGAAAGCGGCTTCTCACCTTCCGCGTTCGCTGGAGCTGCTTTCTCCGGTCTTGGCTTCGGAGGCGTGATCCTCGAGATCATGTGCCTTAGGACTTCCTGATCGATTTTCATCAAACGATCAAGCTCTGCCGCGACCTGCTTATCGGCTTCAAAAGTCATCAGGATGTAGATGCCGTCACGAAGGTCATTGATCTCGTAGGCTAGGTGTCGCTTTCCCCACTTTTCCGCGGTCTTAACGATGCCGTTGGCTTTGGTGATGAGATCCTTGTACCTGGCGATTAGCGAGGCTATTTTTTCCTCGTCGTAATCGGGGCGGGTGATGAAAAGCAGTTCATATAAACGCAATACTAAATCCTCCTCCCATGGACTTGTGGCCCCTCGTCACGCGGGGGCGGGAGTTCAGGGGCATCGCCCCATTCGCTCAACCGGCGCATGGACGATTATAACTTGTGGTAGGGGAGAACTCAATAGGGCTCCCTTAAACTTCCAGCCCGTCCGCTACGACGAGGCGCTTTTTCATCCGCGAGGAAAAACGGACCCTATCAAGCAGGACAACCCGCCCGCAGCGCAGGCACTTGAGGCGAACGTCCGCTCCCGCGTGGAGGACTTGCCATGTGTCCCCTCCGCACGCGTGAGGTTTCTTCATCTGCACCACGTCGCCGATCCGAAGCGGTGGGTCTAGAAGCATCCGGTTACCTTCCTTTCATCCCCGAATCCGGGCGACGATCGCCGGCCATAAAGTCCGGTAGATGCCTAAAAGCACCGACATAAGCCAAGACGAGTTTGCTGCTTCTTTCGCGCCTTGCAGAAACCCCGCGGTAAACACCGGGTAAAGCGTGCCCGCCAAGATTGACAGCCAGACCAAGCATATGGCGGTCTCAATCAAGCCGCCCAGAAGCCGTACGGCGAACCCTGTGGGAAGGACCCAGGACAGGCTTCTGGCCAATATGCTGCCCAACGTGGTCAAAATGGCCAGAAGCCCCAAGAAGACAAGTCCCGAAGCCAAGAAGTGGGACACTGAGAAGGCGACTACCCTACCCCAAGTGGGGTTAGGCCCGGCCATAGCGGCCGACGCTGCCATGTTCGCCTGGAGGCTCCCTTTCAAAGCGCCGAGCCAACCGCTTCTGCCTATGGCCTGAAAGACTTGGTCAAAGGTCGCGGGGTCATACGGCAGCGACAACCCTGGTAAGGGCGGAAATACGTTTTGCGTCCAAGACACCATTGACTCAACAAAGTGGTATTTCGAGTCCAAGAAACGCAACACCGGACCGGACAGAAGGTAGGCACCGACGAAGGCCAGAACGCTTACGATGAGGTTCATCACGGCTCTCCAAAAGCCGGAGGTAAACCCTCTCAGAAAGGCGAAAGCCAGCAGTATGCCGATGGCTATGTCCACGTAGTTCATTTGTGCCGCCCCCTCTTGTTTGAAAGCCCCTGCGTGGGCCACATCCGGTCGGCAAGTGCCAGGATCACCGCGGGTATGGCTGCTCCCGAGTGCTTTCCCGTGTACCCCGCGAGCATGACGTCAAAATAGTAGGCCAAGAGTCCAAAAGCCGAATATGCCAAGGCGGCGGTCAAGACATCCTCTAAGTACAAGGTCTTGGCCTTATCCCCGATAGGCTTGCCCACGCCGTCAGATGCTCGGACGGCCAAGAACACCAGGGGAAAACGGAAAACGGGCTTCACGCCGCCCAGGAGCGCTTCTGAAACTACTCCCACCAGCAACAGCTTTATGAGGCGCCCTGCTCCTTTATCTAGACGCAAGAACCCTTCCCCCGGTTCGAACATATATATCCTGATTATCGGCTGGAGGACTCACGGCTTTGGGCGGGACGGCCTGACCAGTCGAAGTCCCGAGCCGTGTCTTACCAAGAGAAACCCGCCTTTCAGCTCCAAAGGTTGTCCCCCTGCCGGAGTACGCCATAGCTCCCTGCCGTCCTCTTGGGACAAAGCTATCACATGGGTTTCGGACAGGGCAACAACGCACTGCTCCGGCTCTGACCCGTCAGCCGACTCCCAATCCGCTACCGAGACCACTCTCTTGGCGGGAGCCTTGACCCAAAGAAGCTCGCCCGAGGAAGAGACTAGGGCGACGTTGGGCGTCATGAGTTTCCCGGTTAGTCCCGAAGGCTCGTAGCATAAGGCTACGGAGTCTCCCACTTCGGCGGCTCCGGCTATTGGAGCGGGCGGTTGATACGTCCAACGTATATGCCCCAAGTCTGATAGAGCGGTTAGCGACGAGCCGGTCACCGCCAACACGGTACCGTCCTCTTTCGGGAAGATGTCCCTCCAGAAGCCTGTACCGACTTCGCGTTCCCAGAGAAGTTGTCCGTTGGGTTTGTGGATAGCGTACAAGCGGGCAAGAGTCCCGGAAGGGAGGTCGATGGAGCCTATGAAAACCCTATCTCCCGTTTCCACGCAAATGACGGGAGTGGCGGTCAAGGTGGCTTCCCATGACGTATCCCCGCTCAGCGTAACGCGACGAAGAAGCCAGTTGGTTCCAAAACTGAGCCCGTCCTTGGGCCTGGCCGTGTAACAACACCCGTTCCCGGCGCCGAGGAGGAATTCGTCGGAAGACGCCTGGGCAATGGGACGTTCCGGCGATCCGGGAGCCGCGGCGATTAGGTGTCCGTCACGCGCCGTTACGGCTGATGAACCTACCAGTATCGCTTGCTCGGCGGACATCTCGACCGGGATCACGCCCCCGCCCACTGTTCCCAATACCAACCCTGAGTCAGTCGACAATAGGAATCCTGCGTCTCCTGAACAAAGCCTCATAGCGTGGCCAACTTCCCATATGATCGATGGAGGCGGGACGCGGCCCATGAAGTACCCCGCCAGGACCCCTACCGCCACCAGCATAAGGGCTCCCGTTCCAAGAAAGAGCGCCTTCCTGACGTTCGGGCCGGTCCGAGTGTCTTTGTCCCGATAGGCCCGAGGGCGCCCGTCGTTCGCGGGGCGTTCCGGTTTCCCCTGCGATGGCCTTCTTTCCAGCGGAAGCCGTACTCCCATGAGCATCCCTCACAAGCGCGAAACCTGAGTCTTAAGAGATGACAGCGTAAGCCAGTAGAAACGCGACACCCAGGATCGTCAGTAGCCGCAACCACCAGTGGAGAGACGATATGACGCAGAAATCCTGATAAGCGCTTAAGCATTTTTCAAAGTGACCCATATCCTGATAAGCGAGGACGAGATTGAAACGGGGCTCAAGAAGCAGCATGTTGTCACGAAGCGCCTCAAGGTACAAATCTCGGGCCCGTACCGGATCTCCCTTTAGGAGCGCCACGTTGCCGAGACCGGTGAGAGCCGAGACATCCTTGGGCCTCTGCGAGATGCATTTCTTGAACAGCTCTTCGGCTTCGGCGAGCTCTCCGTTCAAGGCGTAACACATGCCCAATAAGCGCAAGTGTCTCGGGTTGGGCGAATCTGCTCCGCCGGTCTCTTGCTCTATCAGTTGGATCGCCTCGCGAGCCTTTCCGGCGCGGACCAACTGCCGCACCCTGCTCTCAAGTCCCCACACGACGTCTCCCCACCTTCGTTTGACCCTGCATACTTCTAGCGGGCCTTTCCCATGTCCTCCATTGTATACCGCTAATGAGCCTGAGAGAGATTAGGAAACGAAACGCAGAGATTCAAGGAGGTGTCCGCTTGTGACAAAAGTGGCCGTTGAACGGGGCCTTCGACCGTACCATGACGCCCTGAAGAACGCCGGATTCGTTGTGGTCGAGTTGAACAGCCCGGACCAGATAAGAGCAGAGGATACACACGCCGTAGTGCTTTCCGGAACCGACAACGACTTCATGGGGATTGACGCGGGGTCGCCTAAACCGGTGATCACCGCAGCCGGTCGTACTCCTCTAGAAGTAGTGAGTGAAGTGCGGCGGTCTCTGGGGCCGCGAGAGTAAGATCTGACGACCCTTGGGTGGCCCCGGAATCGCTCCGGGATACGCTGCGCAACAATGAGTCGGCCCTCATGACCCCCGCGGCGATGACCTGGGCCATCTTCATTACTAGGGCCAGCCTGGTGTTCTGCAACACCATGTACTCCATAAAACCGCCGACGTTGACCACTCCCGCGATGTACAAGTCGCCGATGGGCGGAAGTCTCTTTCGGACTCCCAGCCCCGGACGCAGGGGGCCCGGGCGGACCATGATGGAACCCACTTCGTTTCTCGCCCCTAGGCAGGCGTCTACGCCGAGAATGGCTGAGCCGTTGGACAGTACGTTGATGGGCAAAGCGGCAAGGTTCTCCGCGTGAACCGGGTGATCCAGCGTCCCCAGCACGGTTCCTTGAAAGCCTGACGCGCGCAAGAGAGTGCCCACCAGCGGCCCCAGGGAATCCCCTGTTGAGCGGTCAGTGCCCACGCATACGACGCTTAGCGGTTTAGATAATCCCAGATCGGCGACCGCGCTAAGGACCGCGATAGCCACTTCTGTTGAAGCGCGCGGCGATGAGGAATTGATAGTAAGTGGCGAGATGACAGATACCCCTGATACAGAAATATGCTCCGCGCGGGGCAAGATAATACATGACTTGCCAAGAGTTGGGTTCAGGGTGGCTTGGGGCTTAGAGCTTGGGCCGTGCGACCTGCCGGCGAAGCCAGGTCAGTGTTTGACTATGGGCTGTCTCCGTCAGGGCTATGATTTTGGCTTGGCTTCTGACTGGGCGGTCTTTGCGGCCTCTTTCACTTGGGCGTGCCCTTCGAAAACGGCGCCTTCGGAAACGGCAAACATGGCCGCGATTATGTCGCCTTTGACGCGAGCGGACGGGTAGAGTTCGAGTCGCCCGGAGCAAGTGATGTTCCCGTTCACGGTACCGGCGACGGTGGCGTTGTTGGCCTTAAGGCTGGCGTTGAGGAGGGCGCTCTCAGATATGGTGACGTCCCCTTCGGTCTCTATCGACCCCTCTACCGCGCCCTCAATGCGCAGGCTGCCTTTTGACTTCACGGTTCCTTTGATTTCGATGCTTTTTCCAAAGAGGCTTTCAAAGCTGCCTGACTTGGGCTGGGGGTCATTCTTGGAAAACATGCTCAAAGCCTCCCGATCTAGGGCAGATATCCGTCTTCGGGGTCAACCGGCTGGCCGTTTAGTCTGATCTCGTAGTGCAAGTGAGGACCTGTCGCTGTTCCCGACTGGCCTACGTTGGCAATGACGTCCCCGCGCTTCACTTCTTGTCCCGCGGTGACTCTAAGTTTTGAACAGTGGGCGTACAAGGTGCTGTATCCGAACTTATGTGAAAGGATAACCGTGTAGCCGTACCCGTACTTGTAACCGGCGAAGGTTACCACACCGTCCGCGGTGGCTTTGACATCGGCGCCGTATGGAGCGGCGATATCCGTCGCCTGGTGCTGGTCACGGGTTCCGGTAACCGGATGGATCCGGCCGCCGAAGGACGAGGATATGCTCCCACTTACCGGCCAAATGCTTGGCTTGGCTCTGCAAAAGTCAACCGTGGTCACGGCTGTCTCCTGTAGCTCCTCGACCTTCTCATCCAGCTCGTCCAAGCGTTTCTCAAGGTCCTCGCTTGCCAGCCCAAGCGCGTAAAGGGCGCTGCCCATATCCCTGTCGAGGAGCTGGCGGGGATTGGTCAATCCGTCACGCGAGGTCAGGCCGGGAGATCGTTGAACCGACGCGGCGGCAAATCCCGAACCCGTGGACTGGGGCAACAAACCTTCCTCGTCAAGCATGGTCCTGATCTGGGCTTCGGTAAGTTCCGACTGTCGGAGCCGCTGGCTCAGTTCTTGATACTGCTCTTGCAGGGCGATGATTTGTTGCTTCTGGGAATCGGCCACCTCATGCAGGTACCTGAGTTCCGCTAGTTCTTTTTGGTTTTCTCTGTATGAGCAGACGAACCACGTTAGGGCGGCGGTAGCCATCACAAGGAAGCAAAGGGCGGTGACTACGAAACTACGGCTGAAAGCCAAGGACTTGCTCTTGGCGCCACCGTGGTTTGGAACGATCAAAAGCGTGTATCGTGGCTCCGGTTCCGGTCCAAGGACTTTGGGCCTGGCTCCTTTTGCCGACTTTGAGAATAGCCCCTGCAACAGACGCACCACCGATCATCTCGACGAGCTACTGGATGAACTACGCTAAAGTGGAAGACTTGTCCTCATGTCAGATTCGACGTGTCTGTACAAGTTCCTGCCCTAGGAGACGGTTTTTTCTGGGAGGTAGATCCTGGGTACCCGGGGTGAAAGGCCTGTGAGTATCTCGTGGGCTATCGTCCCCGCCAGGCGCGCTACGTCATCTACGGTTATGGTCTCGTCACCGTCTTTTCCAATGAGAGTAGCACGTTCCCCGGGCCGGACGTCGGGAATAGCTCCGGCGTCCACCATGAGTTGGTCCATACAGACCCGCCCTACGATAGGAAGACGTTTTCCCCGGACAAGGACCGAACCTTTGTTTGAGAGATTACGAGGATATCCGTCGGCGTACCCTATGGGCAAAGTGGCAATTGTGGTGGGCGACGGGGTCACGTAGGTCGCCCCGTACCCAATAGCCGTACCGGAGGGTACTGTCTTGACATGGGATATGGTGCTGTAGAGAGAGAGCACAGGGCTTAGTGAACCTATCCCGGCCAGCGATTCGTCGGGGTAAGAGCCGTACAACATGATACCGGGGCGAACGAGGTCCAGGTGGGCCGCGGGATAGGCCAGGATCCCCGCGGAGTTTGAAGCGTGATAGTACCTGGGTCTGAGGTTGGCGCGCTCGACGACTGTCCGGACGGCCTCAAACGCTTCTATTTGTTTCTCGGTCCGGGCCCGGTCGGTGTCGGCCACTGAAAAATGGGTGAATACCCCCTCGAAGAAGATTGAACCGGTCGAAGCGATGAAGTTCAATGCCAGAGAGATGTCGTCTTCGGAGCGGAAACCTATCCGCCCCATCCCCGTGTCGATCTTTAGGTGAATCCGTGCTCGGCGGCCGAGTTTCTCCCCTGCGTCCGCCGCGTACCTTAGGCCTTCCATGCTTGTCACGGTAATCGACACATCCCGGTCAACAAGGACTTCGGTGGCCTCCCTGGTGGACGGGCCCAAGACCAGTACCGTGGCGGTTATGCCGGCGTCCCGCAGTTGGACCGCTTCGTCAGGGGTAGCCACCGCAAGGCCTTCTACTTTGGGCTCTTTCAAGGCGACCCGTGACGCTTCCACCGCGCCTATCCCGTAGGCGTTGGCTTTCACTACAGGCAATAGCCGTGTGCTAGAACCGGTGAGATCGGAAGCGGTCTCAAGGTTCCTGCGGAAAGCTTCCAAGTCTACCTCTGCCCATGTCGGTCTCAGGTGTTTCTGCATGGAAAAGGCCTCCTGTGCTGGGGGTTAGGTTGGTGTTTCACGTGAAACATCCGGCGCCCGCCTAGTTTGTCGCCGCGGCGCGAGCTCCACGTTGAATGGTATCTACCAATCTCTCCAAGTCCTCTTCACCGTAGAAGGACACTTCGATGGTGCCCCTTGAACCCTGGACTCTGACCTGAACTGGGCTGCCCAGGGCGGCGCTCAACAACTCCTCGGCATCCCGTCGCCGCGTCGGAACCGCGGGCTTTTCCTTTTCCCTCTTTTGCGTCTTCTTGCTTTCCGCCGCGACGGCCTCCTCGGTTTTCCGAACAGAGAGCCCCTTGGCTACCGCAAGCTTGGCCAAGCGCACTTGCGCCTCGCGGTCCAAACTAACCAGCGCGCGGCCGTGTCCGCCAGACAGAGCACCCGACGCCAACAACTCCTTAACCTCCGGCTCCAACCGGAGCAACCTCAGGGTGTTGGCCACGTCCGGACGGCTCTTCCCCACTCTCTTGGCTATCTCGTCCTGAGTGAGTCCAAACTCCTCCATCAGCCGCTGAAAGGCCGCCGCCTGCTCAAGAGGGCCCAGTTCTTCCCGCTGCAGGTTCTCGACAAGGGAGACCTCCATGGCTTCCCGGTCGTCCATTTCCTTGACAACGACCGGAACAGTCTCCAGTCCGGCCTTCAGAGCGGCCCGCAGACGACGCTCGCCCGCCACCAGACGGTACACGCCGCCGACCATCCTAACTACCAGCGGCTGAATGATACCGTGCTCCCTCAGCGAACCGGCCAACTCCTCAATCTTTTCGTCGTCAAACGTCTGCCTGGGCTGGTTCGGGTCGGGCTCGATATCCCTCGGGTCCACCTGTATAATCTCGCCGGCGGGAGCGTCTCCCGTCGGAATCAAGGCTTCAATACCTCTGCCTAGACTCTTCCTGGCCACGTCGCAGAACCTCCTCCGCAAGCTCTCTGTATACCTCGGCGCCCTTGGACCTTGGATCATAGATAGTGATCGGTTTCCCGTGCGAAGGCGCCTCAGAAAGCCTCACGTTTCTGGGGATGATGCTCTGGTACACCTTGTCCCTAAAGTACCTTTTAACGTCCTCAGCCACCTGAAGCGAAAGGTTGGTCCGCCCGTCAAACATGGTCAACAACACGCCTTCCAACTCCAAGGTGGAATTAAGCCGTCCTCTAACGAGCTTAATCACGTTCAAGAGCTGGCTCAGTCCCTCAAGAGCGTAGTACTCGCACTGGATGGGGATCAGAACCGAGTCGGCGGCCGTAAGCGCATTGACCGTAAGGAGTCCGAGGGACGGGGGGCAGTCAATGAACACGTAGTCGTAGTTGTCGCGCACCTGCGCGACCACCTTCTTCAACCGGCTCTCTCGGTCCTTGAGGTTAACCAACTCAATGTCCGCTCCGGCCAAGTCAAGGGACGACGCCAAGAGCCATAGGCCACGGAATCCGGTTGCCCTCAAGGCTTTCACGGGCTCGAGATTACCAATAAGGCAATCATAGAGCGACGGTCCCTTGCTCCGCCTGTCAACACCTAACCCGCTCGAAGCGTTGCCTTGTGGGTCCAGGTCCACCAAGAGCACAGATCGGCCCAGGTCTCCTAAACAAGCCGCGAGGTTGATGGCGGTAGTGGTCTTACCGACCCCGCCCTTCTGGTTGGCTATAGCGATTACTTTCGACATAACGCACCGGCTAAGGCTAGCCCTCTGATACTGTGAGGCATACTTTGAACTCCCATCTGTTACCGGCAATGTCTTCTTCACAGAAAGCGCTCAATCCTGCTTTTTGCATTTCCCGGACAACGCTCCTAAGAGCGTTCTGATATATTCTCGGGTCTTTTCCCACGCCTAGGTGGGACTTCTTGTGCCTCGACCTAGCCGAGGCACCGGCCGCGGCTCCGCACATCGACTCCATCTCCGTGGCTGACAGCTTGCCCTTCAGGCATCTCCTGAAAAGAGCCAATTGCTTGTCCGGGTCAGGCACCTTAAGCAGCGCTCTCGCGTGCCGTTCTCCTATCTCTCCTCGCCTGAGGCTCTCGAGCACTTCCTGGGGCAGCTTTAGGAGGCGAAGCTTGTTGGCTACAGTTGATTGAACCCTATCACACCTTACCGCGATCTCATGCTGAGTCAAACCGTGCTCCCGGTTTAGCTCCCTGATGATTTCCGCCTCCTCGGCGACGTTAACATCGCCCCGCTTACATCCTTCAAGCAACCGCAACAACAAAGCGTCTCTGTCGCTGAGTTCGGCGGACTGCACATCGACCGCTTGCTGGCCCTGTCTCTTGGCGGCGAGGAACTCTATGTCTCCGGCTATGACCTCGTAGCAGTCCCCGACCGGGCGCACCAGAATCGGCGTCTTGGTTCCTCTCACCAAGTCTTTTAGAACTTTACGGCTTATGGATTCAGCCCCTCCCGGCACGTAAGCGCCGGGCCGCATTTTAACTGCCTCTACGGGTACCTCCTTTGCCTCGAACTTCTCAAGTAGCGCTCCTCTGGACAAAAGTACATCCCCCCAGAGGACATGTTTCTATTATTTGGAGGATATTACCTTCCGTTTGAGGGGATCAAAATAGAGGTTTCTTGGAAATGTTGGAGTAGCGCCGCGGAAAACCTTCCGCTACCCCCGAAGTCTTTTCGTATACAGCCAGGAGTCTTCGGCCCGTACCCGACGGCAAACTATAGTCCAACACGCCTGCCAGGTTCAAGCCGATCTCAGGCAGCGACGGAGCCCTCGCGACTGTCTCCTCCTGCTCCGGACCGAGCCACAGTACCACTTTTCCGCCAACCTGGGCGAACGGCGCGCAAAGCTCCAGCGCCACCGCCGGCGCCGCCATAGCCCGGGACACCACCAGCCCGAAACCCTCCCTTAACAGGGGGTCCCGCGCGGCCTCTTCCGCCCGGACCTCCAACACAGAAGTCCCTTTCAGAGGTGCTTCCATCAATAAGCCGGCCATAAACCTGCACGCCCCTTGCCTTGCGTCCATCAAAGCGACTCTTGCCTCCGGAAAGCACAGCTTTACGGCCAACCCTGGCCAACCGTTTCCGCTACCCAGGTCCACCGCGCTCTTCACTTCCGACAGTCCTTCGATCAACTGAACCGAAAAAGAATCGGCAATAAGCTTAACCGCGATGTCTTCCGGCTCGGTAAACCCCACGACTCGCCTGCCGGGCCACTTGTAGTAGAACTCAAACCAGGACTTAACGTATGACGTGCCTCTACTATCCAGATAGAAACCCATTGAATCCATGCCTGTCTTGAAAGCGTCCATACCCCTGGCTACTATGGCATCCATAGCCCCCGGGTCCGCGCCGGCCCTCACCTCTCACCGCCACCTCTCAAATAGGCTAGAAGAATCATGGCGTCAGACGGAGACAACCCGATTTCCAAGGCGCGCCCAAGAGTGGCCGGACTGTGCTTTCGCAACTTGTCTTGCCCTTCCTTTGAAAGCCCCACGACCCTGGCCACGTCCAAGCCCGGCGGAATGGCCTTGCCCCTGTACCGGGCAAGCCGCCTCGCTTCCCTCTCCTGTCGCTCAATGAAGCCTTGATACTTCGCCTCTATCTCTACTTCGCTCAACACGCCGGACGGAAGGTCCCTAAGCTCAGGAATTTCAGGAAAGAAATCCGCCAAAGAGTATCTCGGATTCCTTAGCAGGTCCCAAACCGCCTCTCCCCCGCGCCTTTTCCTAAGGAGAGCGCGCGCTGTCTCCATCTGCCCCTCTTTGATCCTGAAGCATTCCCATCTTTCGTCTGAGACGAGGCCGATCCTTCGGCCCAACGGTGTAAGCCGGGTGTCGGCATTGGATTGCCTCAAGAGAAGCCGGTACTCTGCCCTTCCCGTCAGCATGCGGTACGGCTCCCTTATGGGCGTCCTCGTAATGTCGTCGATGAGTACTCCGATGTAAGCCTCGTCCCTCTGGAGTACGACGGGCTCCTTTCCCATGACCGTCATGGCGGCGTTTATGCCGGCAATAAGGCCCTGAGCGGCGGCTTCTTCGTAGCCTGACGAACCGTTGATCTGCCCCGCGGTAAACAGGCCCGGGATTTCCTTGAGCTCCAAGGTGGGTCTCAACTGGGACGGCACTACGTAGTCGTATTCGATGGCGTACCCCGGAACCGATATCACCGCCCGCGCCATCCCGGGCAAGCTCCTCACCATTTCTAACTGAACATCCTCAGGAAGACTAGTGGATAATCCGAGGAGGTATACGTCGTCAGAGTCTCCACACTCGATCTCCAGGTAAATCTGATGACGCGCGCGGTGAGGAAACCTGACCACCTTGTCCTCAATCGAAGGACAGTACCGCGGCCCTATACCCTCTATAGTGCCGTTTAGAAGCGGAGACCTGTGGACGTTCTTCCGGATCACTTTGTGGGTTGCCTCATTAGTGTAGGTAGAGTAACAGACCTCGCTCTCCCACACTCTGGGCTTGGACATAAAGGAAAACGCGTATGGCCTATCGGTGCCTTCCTCGATCGAAAGCTCTCCCCACGAGATTGATCCTCTCTTTATCCTGGGAGACGTGCCTGTCTTAAACCTGCCCATGACAACGCCCAAACCCTTCAACGAGGCGGATAGCCCGTGGGACGCGGGTTCGCCGATGGGCCCCGAATCCAGTATCTTCTCCCCGATGATCACGCGGCTCTCCAAGTACACACCTGTGGCCAGGACGACGACATCCCCGCGGAGCTCTCTCCCATCACGCAACCGCACCCCGCAGGCACGCCCATCTTTCCCGACCAGGATGTCACGGACCATCCCCTGCACCATCCGGACCCCGGCTTCTCCGAGGGCCCTCCGCATGTGGGCAGCGTAAACCTTCTTGTCCACCTGTGCCCGCAGCGACTGGACGGCAGGGCCTTTGGACGCGTTTAGGAGCCTCATGGAAGTAGTCGCATGGTCGGTGGCCAAAGCCATTTCGCCGCCGAGGGCGTCGATTTCCGATACTATCTGCGCTTTTCCGGGTCCACCGATTGAGGGGTTGCACGGCATGCTCGATACTTTCGCGACGTTCAGCGCGACTATGGTCGTCTCCAACCCGAGGCGCCTCGACGCGAGGGCTGCTTCTACCGCGGCGTGCCCGCTGCCTACCACTACGACCGTCCCTATCTCACCGTTCACCCAACGCTACCTCCGCCAAGAGCCTACTTCCCGACGCAAAACCTCGAGAAAACGCGGTCCAGGGCGGCTTCGGGAACATCTCTGCCCGTGAGTTCGGCTAAGGCCTTTGCCCCCCGTTCAACCGACAACGCCACAACGTCGTCAGTCCAACCTTCCTCGAGCTCTGACATTGCCTCCGATACCGAGTCCAAGGCCCTCCTGACGCAGTCAACTTGCCTCGCCGAGCCGGGGACGATATCACCGACCCCGGCGCCCGACTCGAAGAAACCGGCCACCGTACGCTTAAGCACGTCCAGCCCATCACCCGTGACCGAAGACACTTTCACGACCTTCTGTCCGGCTGGCCCCGCCACTTTTCTCGCGTCCCGGACACCGGACCCAACCCCTAGATCCACCTTGCTAACCACCAGCACTACCCTGCGGTCTTTCCATTTCTCCAGCCAGCGGATGTCCTCTTCCAAAATCCCTTCCGTGTCGTCTACTACGTAAAGGATCACTTCCGCCTCCTCGGCCGAAGCCTCAGCTCGCAGGACCCCGATGGCCTCCACGATTTCTTCCGTCGCCCGCAGACCGGCCGTATCAAGCAGCGTGACCGGCAAGCCGTCCCACTCGCTAGTCTCCCGCAAAACATCCCGGGTCGTCCCCGGAAAATCGGTCACTATTGCCCTATCTTCTCTCAACAAAGCGTTAAACAGGGACGATTTGCCCACATTCGGCCTACCCACCAGGCACACTGTTATCCCGTCCGAGAGCGCCAACCCCAGAGGGGCCCTCTTGAGAAAACCGTC
Source organism: Candidatus Fermentithermobacillaceae bacterium (assembly GCA_012840345.1). Classification (GTDB taxonomy): domain Bacteria; phylum Bacillota; class Sulfobacillia; order Fermentithermobacillales; family Fermentithermobacillaceae; genus DULO01. Next base: position 39,482 of record DULO01000094.1, on the reverse strand, counting down.
CAACTCCCCGGCAAGTACGCGAAGCCGTCCGTACATTTGTTCGCGCTGATCCGGCACATCTTCAGGAAAATCCGCGGCCCCCTGCACTTCAGCCAATATATCCAGGAGTTCGCCCTCCCACCGGCGCACCATTGCCCCGAGCTCTCCGCAAAGCCTCCGGCCGGCCTGAAACAGCGCCGCTTCCGAGCGGGCCTCCACTACTTCCAGCACAGCCTCGGCCTCCTCCAAAGAGATCCGGCCTGATAAGTAAGCCCGTCTCGTGAACTCACCCGGCTCCGCCTGCCGGGCCCCGTGGGAAAGCGCCTCGGACAGTGCCTTCTCCGTTACAAGCCTGCCGCCGTGGCAATAGACTTCCACCGTATCCTCGCCCGTAAATGACCGCGGACCCCGCATCACGACTACTAAGGCTTCATCGAACACGTTACCGCTCGAGTCAACCAACCTGGCCAGGGCCAGCCGCCTGTCTTCCAGATCGTGAAGCCGTCCTTTCCGAAGACGCGCAAAAGCCCCGGCAACGTCGATTGCCTCCGGCCCGCTCACACGGACCATGGCCACGCCTCCTGTTCCACGAGGCGTAGCTATCGCCGCGATCGTGTCTCTATCGTCTTCCCGGTAGCGGCTCTCCACCCTGTCACCCCCGCAAAAGATGGAAAAGCCCCGGAGACCGGGGCTTTACGTGGACTCTCACAACTCGTCGATTAGCGCCCGCCGTCCTGCGGAGACTTGCCGTCTCCTTTCCGGGGGGCTACAATTACCCTCCTGAACGGCTCTTCTCCTTCGCTATAGGTCTCCACGGTACCCCGCCCCTGAAGGGCAAGATGGACAACCCGCCTGTCCCTGGCATCCATAGGCTCCATAGCCACACGGTTCCCAAGCCTTTCCACACGCTTAGCCACCGATACGGCTATCTCGGCCAGGTCGCGTTCCCGCCTCTGGCGGTATCCGGCCGCGTCAACAAAGATCCTCTTAAAGGGCCCGGCGCCTTTGCCCGAAGCCACGTTGGTAAGGAACTCGAGAGCCCTCAGAGTCTCACCGCGCCGGCCTATGATAATGCCAAGGTTTTGACCGACAATGTTAAAGGTCACGCTATCGTCGCGCCTGAGCACTTCCAAGGAGGCGTCCATCCCCATCTTATCCAGGACGCCCGTCACAAACTCCCTGGCCACTTGCTCCTTGTCGGGCTTGACCGTGACTCTTACCTCAGCGTCCTTTCCGCCCAAGAGCCCCAAGAATCCCCTCGAGGGCTCGGATATGACCTCAATCTCCACCAGGTCTGCCGTGACTCCGAGCTCAGAAAGCGCCGCGGCGACAGCTTCATCCACCGTACGACCCGTCTTTGTCACGCTCTTCACTTGCCGCTTGCCCCTCCCGCATTCACGTTTCCCATGGGAATCACGTAACGCTCAAGGATTCCTACCAGGTTCGTAGTGATGATGTACACGGACACGGCAGCAGCGTACCTGCTGGCAAAGAAGGCCATCAAACCGACCATCGCTACCGCCATAACGTTCTGCGACCCGGGCTGCTGCTGAGACGCGTTCAAGGAAGGCGAGAAACGCAAGGCCAGGTACGTGGTGCCCATCGCCACCAAGGCCAATGGCCACCACGGATCCGGTGGGCTTCCGAGCTTAAGCCCCAGGAACGTTGCCGTTTCCAAAGCCGGGTGGGCACCAAGGGCCCTAATCATCGCGATCAGGATCGGCCACTGCAGCGCGAATCCCAAGCAGCTCGAAAAAGGACTGACCTTGTGCTCTCTATAGAGCTCCATTATCTTCTGGTTCATAAGTTCCGGATCGTCCTTGTACTTCTTCTGAATTCTCTGCTGCTCCGGCGTGATCAGCGCGATTGCCCTGGCCGAACGCACTTGCATGATCGTAAACGGCAATAGGACCAGTCGCAGTAAAATGGTGAGACCCACAATGGCCAATCCCCAACTGTGAGTGACTCCCTCGATTGCGTTCATAATGCTGATCATAAAGTCAACTATGTACGACACTCACCGACCCCCCTTGGCCTCGTAGACCGATCCCCGCTTCCCAAGGGAACGGGATCGTAACCCCCGCGGGATAATGGATTGCAACGCAAAAGACGCCACGAGGCCAGAAGCAGGCCCTTCCACAGGCCGTGGATTGTGATGGCTTGTCTGGCATACTCGGAGCATGTGGGGTAGTACCTGCACGTCGGACCCTTTAAGGGTGAAATGTAAGTCTGATAGAACCGTATTAAGAGTAGCGCGCATCTCTTAAGCATCGGCGTTTCCCAAGAGCTCCATCCTCTTCAGCAGGTCCTTCATAGCGTTCTCTATGTCCCCGTACGTGCAGGCGGCGGCGCTTCTTCTCACGATAAAAACAAGTTCGCCGCTCTTTTCGAGCCTTGGCATGATCTTTCGGAACGCTTCTCTTACCCGCCGTTTAAGCTTGTTCCTCAAAACCGCTTTGCCCAGCTTCTTTCCCACGCTTATCCCTAGCTTCAGGCCTACTTCCCCAGGAAGGTAGTATAAGACCAGATAGCGGTTTCCTGCTGAGCGTCCTTCCTCGTACACCTTACGATACGACGGGGCGGGTATCCTGCCTGACACCACCGGGTGAGCCTCATTTCCCTAAGTGCTTAGATAAGACGCTCTAAACAGTCAGAACGGATCTGCCCTTGGCGCGCCTGCGGGCCAGTACTTTTCGGCCGCTCTTCGTGGCCATCCTGGCCAGGAAACCGTGAGTCCTAAGTCTTTTACGCCTCTTGGGCTGGTACGTACGCTTCATCGAGTTTTCTCCTCCTATGGTGCCCTCCTGGAACTTGGTCCCAAGAGTCCATGGAATTATATCTTAGCCCCGAAATAGTGTCAATAAACACGCTTCTTCCAGGGATTTTCTCGCCAAGAACGCCTTTCTTTTCGCCCCAAACCGTACAATCGTTTCGTTGTCGAGACGGGGGTGCCCTGATATAGTTTTCCACAGACGCTGCTCCCTGGACAGGCTCCGGCAACCGTCTTGCCGGAACTTTATCCACACCTGTTGATAACCGTGTGTATAACCTGTGAGTTTTCTATACGTCAAAACTCACGCAGAACAAACTGGCATGCGCCAGGAACGCCTCGCCGCAAGGGCGTCTAGCCAGCGGCGTAAGGTTATACAGCGATGAATAACCCAGCGTAGTACCGGTTTTAGCTCGTCGAGTCTCGCGGGAGCGGAGATCATCAACCGGCAAGAGGTTAGGAAATGGTGGTAGTGGAATGGTAAAGAACCTTGACGATTTCTGGGCGGATACTCTCTCCAGGGTATCGTCCCGCTTGGCAACTCCCAGCCTTAACTGGCTCCGGGAGACCAAACCCCAATCCTTAAAGGGCAACACCCTGACCATCCTTGTTCCCAGCGAATTCGCGAAGAACTGGATTGAGTCCCACTACAGAGACGACCTGCGGGCGGCCTGGCGCGAAGCCTACGGCCTCGAGTGCGACATCCGCTTCACCGTGGCCACTCAGGAGAAACCGGTCCCGGGCGCGTTGTTCCCTTCCGACACAGAACTCATTCCTATCAGAAAGAAAAAACAGGTCGAAGAGATTTCCCAATACATAAAGGGCCTTAATCCAAGGTACAGCTTTGAGAACTTCATCGTCGGCGCCTCCAACCGTTTCGCTCACGCCGCCGCCTACGCTGTGTCTGAAAGCCCCGCTAAGATCTACAACCCTCTATTCCTCTACGGGGGAGTGGGCCTCGGGAAAACCCACCTCATGCAGGCTATAGCCCATTATGTCCTCGCCCATCACCCGTCCATGAAGGTCTCTTACGTCTCGTCCGAGACTTTCACCAACGAGCTGATCCACGCGATCCAGGAAGGCACCACGCAGCAGTTTAGAAACCGTTACAGGAACGTGGACCTTCTTCTCATTGACGACATTCAGTTTGTCGCGGGAAAAGACGCGACCCAGGAAGAGTTTTTCCACACCTTTGACGCGCTTCACCAGGCGTCCAAACAGATAGTGATCTCTTCGGACCGATCTCCGAAGGAGATAGCGACGCTTGAGGAAAGGCTCAGAACTCGCTTTGAGTGGGGTCTCATCTGCGATATCCAGCCGCCTGATCTTGAGACCCGAATGGCCATTCTCAGAAAGAAGGCCGAGATCGAAAACAGGGAAGTGCCTATCGAGGTTTGCCAGTATATCGCGGAACGCATTCCTTCCAACGTGAGGGAACTGGAAGGGGCTCTCATCCGTCTCTTGGCCTATACCGCCCTTCACCGAAAACCGGTGACGCTGGACGTCTGCAAAGAAGTCCTCCGGGACCTCCTGCCCGATAAGAAGCAGGTCCCAATCACAATGGACACAATCAAGAAGATCGTTGCCGACTACTACCACCTGGACACTTCCGATTTCACGGCTAAGAGGCGCACCAGGAACATCGCCTTTCCACGCCAGGTGGCCATGTACCTTTGCCGAACGCTGACCGACGCCTCCTTGCCTCGTATAGGCGAGCAGTTCGGCGGCCGCGACCATACTACCGTGCTCCACGCGTACGAGAAGCTGGAAGCGGAGCGAAAGCAAAACCCCGACTTGGAGGAAACCTTGCAGGAGCTTACCCGAAGGATCCGGGAGGGGTAATATCCCTGTGCGTGGCCTGTGGATGAGCGTGTTAGCTTTACGCCGGCGGCTGTTGAAAAGCTGTTCATAACTCCCGGCCGCCCGCCGCCCACCGTGAGTTATCCACTCTCATCCACAAGGCATCCACAAATCCCTCACAGGGAAGGAAATGACATTTAACTGCTCGAATCTTGCCTTATGAACAAATCAACGCCCGCTACTACTACGGCGGTTTTATATAATCCACAGAGAAGAATACAGGGAAGGAATGTAACCCAAAGCGTTTCGTTCCGAGAAGGGGGATAAAGCTAAAGGTGAACGCAACCATACAGAAAGACAGTCTCCAGTGGCTCGTCAGGACCGCGTCCCGTCCAATTCCCTCTAGAAGCACTGTTCCGGCAATAAAGGGATGTTTAATCGAAGCCCTTTCTGACAGATTGGTGTTTTCAGGCACAAACCTCGACTGGGGTGTAAGAGCCACGGCGGAAGCCGACGTGCGATCGCCGGGATCTCTCGTCGTTTCGTCTAAGATACTTGAGGATGTTGTACGCACCATATCTACCAGCGAAGTCAACCTCAGTTTGGATGAATCCGCTTGGGCCTTGGTGATACGGGCAGGCGGCTCCGAGATGGTCCTAAACGCCGTGCCGGCCGACGATTTCCCGAGATGGCCTGAGAGCAAGAATGGGGAAAAAGTCAGGATTAAGGCGGATCTTTTCCGGGAAATGGTGAAGGTAGGAGCCACGTGCGCGGTGGCAAACCCAGCAAGGCCTTTGTGGGGCGCTTGCTTCCTGGAGTTCAAGGATGACCAGATGATCGTCGTTAGCACCGACCAGTTCGCGCTGTCCCGGGCCGTGGCAACCGTGAGCGCTAAGGAAGCAAAGGCAATAATCTCGGCGAACATATTGTCGGATATAGCCCGCTTGTCAGACACGGAAAACGATGACGAGATCGAACTAACCATCGGCGAAAACCATATGTACTTCTCAACTAAGTCCATCTCGTGCTTTTCCAGGCTGATAGACGGACAGTATTATCCTTATGAGCAGGTCATACGAAAGGTATTCTCGTCATCGGCGAGGGTGCCTACGGAAGGCCTGCTTAGGGCGTCGTCTAGGGCGGCCATTGTGGCTAGCGAGGAAGACCGGGCCATGAGGATCATCCTGAACAAGGCCTCCGGGACCCTTACGGTAAAGGCCGGGTCACCTGAGAAGGGTAGGATGGAGGAGTCGGTTCCTGCCATTATCACCGGCGAAGACGTAGAGATATGGGTGCAACACAAGTACATATTGCAGGCCCTGGAGAAGATCGGATCCCAAGACACTTTTATCGGCATTTCCGGCTTGGTGAGTCCTATGAAGCTGGAACCGGTGGAGGACCAAGAGGGCGAAGCCGCCGTGCAGGCGACGTATGTGGTAATGCCCATGAGCAGCCCGAAAGGTACGTTTTAGCGCGTGACGTTAGCTTCTTTATACCTTCATGATTTTCGCAACTACGCCCACCTGGAGTTGTCCCTGACTCCGGGTGTGTCCTTGTTCTTTGGGAAAAACGCCCAAGGCAAGACCAACTTGCTGGAGGCCTGTTATTACCTGTCCACCTTGACCTCACCCCGGGCTGAGCGCGACCTGGACCTGGCCAGGTGGGGTACGGACCGCTTCACGCTTGGAGCCCGGCTTACAGAGCCTGACCAGACAAGCTATATAAGAATAGACACGATCGTTAGACCCGCTCTCCGCAGGCGAGTTCTCATAGACGATAGGCCCGCGAAAAGGCCAGAGCTGGTAGCGCATTTCCCTTGCGTCTACTTCTCGCCCGACGACCTCTATATGGTAAAGAGAGGTTCGTCTCTTAGGAGAAGGTTTCTGGACTCGCTCTTGTCCAGGCTGGACCCGGGCTACGCCAGGGAACTGAGCAGGTACGAAGATACCGTAACCAGGCGAAACGCCATACTCAAGAAAGCGTTCATGAGCAGCTCCTGGGACAAGACTTTAGAGGGTCTTGACCAAATCCTCATCGACTCAGGCTCGGCGGTGTTGAACAGGCGGCTCTCGCTCATGTCCACATTCTCGGGACAGGTGAGCGACACTTACCGGTTCATCTCAGGCGATGAATGCTCCGTTTCGTACTCTTCCTCGCTGGGGGACCTAAGCGGCTCTAGAGAGGATACAGCCCGGCTCTTTCGAGAAAAGCTCGCTTCTATCCGTGCCGAGGAGCGGAATAGGGGAGTGACTCTCGTCGGGCCCCACCGTGACGACATATCCATTACTTTTGGCGACAAGACTGTCAGGTACTTCGGCTCTCAGGGAGAACAGAGAAGCGTAGCCCTGGCGTTAAGGCTCGCTGAAGCAAGGGCCTTGGAGGAGCGGCTTATGCGAAAGCCCGTGCTTCTTCTCGATGACGTGTTTTCAGAGCTGGACGAGAGCAGAAGAGAAAAAGTGTTGTCCCTCTGCGATTTCGGCCATCAAATACTCCTCACATCCACGGATCCCGTGCCTATCGCCGGCAGTAACGTGCGAATGTACGCCGTGGGGGAGGATACGGTGAAACCCTTATGAACGAGTTCGCGAGTCTCGGGCACATCATTGAAAAGAGCCTTAACGACCTCGGTTTGTTTCAGAAGGCCCGCAAGTACCAAGTGTACGTTCTCTGGCCAAGACTAGTCGGCGAGCTATCGAAACACGCGTTTCCCAGGCGGATCGACGGAGACACTTTGTACGTCGCCACCTCTTCCTCAGTGTGGTCTCAGGAACTCACCTTCATGGCGCCCGAAATCCTCTCCAAGGTCAACAATGCTTTGGGCGGCCAGTATTTCCGGGAAATTCGCTTCTCGGAACACTTGTGGCGCGCGGCGGCAAGGGAAGGATCGCGCTTCGCGGAGAGCGCCGGTCCAAAACGAAGCGGTCCGCGAGGCCAAAACCGGGACAGGCAGGAGAAGGACCTTGACCGTGTCCTCGTAAGCCTCAAAGCGACCATGCGCCGGCGTGTGGCGGAATTGAAGGCCAAGGGCTACAAGACATGCGAGAAGTGTGGCTACCTGTTTCCTCCCGGTAAGAATGAGTGTCCTATGTGCGAGGCACGCAGGGAACTCTATCAGTACAACAGCGCGGTCGCCCTCTTGGAGCGGCATCCTGACCTGACTGACGACGCCGTATCTCAGACCCTTGGGATCACCGACCTCTGGTTGGTCCAAAGGGCACGCGATGAACTGGATTCCAGATGGAGTTCGTTCATCCGCTCAAGCCTGGCGCAGTCCGACAGGAAAGAACGGAAAAGTGTGGAAATGGTAGAAACTGTGGCCAAGCTATTGGCGCTCAGGTCAGGCAAGACCGCGGAGGGGCTAACTCAACGGGAAATCTCCGAAATCCTAGGCAAGAGGCTCGCGGCCATCCTGAAGAAGGAGTGACGCTTGGCATATGCGGTGGAGCTACATCGGCGCCGGTTCCGTGATCGACGCCGAAACAGTGGTCGTAGCTTTGGACTGGCGGCAGGGCAAGAACTCGCCCATGAACAGAGAACTGGTCGGGTACGCGAGAGCTCACGGCTTCCTTGGCCACGAAGACGAGGATGCCGGGATACTGCTGGTGACTTCGGACAAGGTCTGGCTTCTCCAGGGCTCAGTGAAAACCCTTAAGCGAAGACTAGAGCAAACGTAAGTTCGGATATATCCTTCCGGTATGGTAAGATGTGTGAGAGGTGGGGTACGTTGAACGAAAGCACTGAGGTCAGGCAAGAGTACGGCGCTCAGCAAATCAAGGTCCTAGAAGGGCTCGAAGCTGTCCGGCGGCGCCCCGGCATGTACATTGGAACAACGGCCACGCAGGGGTTACACCATTGTCTGTATGAAGTGGTTGACAACAGCGTGGATGAAGCTTTGAACGGATATTGCACCCGCATAAGGGTGACCTTGGGAAAGGACGGCACGGCGACCGTCGAGGACAACGGCCGCGGAATTCCCGTAGGTATCCACCCCCAAGTCGGGATTCCCGCGGTGGAAGTAGCCCTCACCAGGCTGCACGCCGGCTCGAAATTTGGCGGCGGCGCCTACAAGGTCTCGGGGGGACTCCACGGAGTCGGCGTGTCGGCGGTAAACGCCCTGTCCGCTTTCATGGAAGTGACCGTCCGCATAGACGGCAAGATCCACCGGATCAGGTTTGAGCGGGGCAAAACAGTTGAGCCTTTGAAAGTAATAGGGGAGACCGCTGAGACAGGCACGACCACGAAGTTCTTGCCCGACCCCGAGATTTTCGAAGACGTAAACTTCAGCTTTGACACGGTTTCTCAGCGTCTTAGGGAGCTTGCCTACCTAAATCGCGGGCTCGAGATAACCCTGCACGACGAACGTGTGGATAAGACCGTAACCCACAAGTTCGACGGGGGCATCGAAGAGTTCGTAAGGACCCTTAACAGGAATAAGGACGTCCTTCATAAGGACCCTATCACGGGCTCGGCTTCTCGCGAGGGCATTGATATAGACTTCGCTTTCCAGTATAACGACAGCTACGCTGAGAACGTGCTCTCATACGCCAATACCATCCGCACCCACGAGGGCGGCACCCACGAAGCGGGGTTTAAGGCGGCCCTCACCAGGGTGATAAACGACGTCGGCAGGAAAGCAGGCGCGCTCAAGAACGGCGAAGCCAACTTGTCCGGGGAGGACATCAGGGAAGGCATCGTGGCCGTACTGCACGTGAAAGTCCCCGACCCACAATTTGAAGGCCAGACCAAGACCAAACTGGGCAACTCGGAGGTAGCGGGGATTGTCCAGGCCGCGGTCACCGAAATCCTAACGGACTATTTTGAGGGTAATATCGGCGTGGCCAAGACCATAGTCCAGAAAGCCATCGTCGCCGCGAGGGCAAGGGAAGCGGCGAGACAAGCCCGGGAACTCACCAAGAGGAAGGGAGCCCTTGAGGTCACTTCCCTTCCTGGAAAGCTGACCGACTGCTCCACCCGCGACCCGCGCCAGGCCGAGCTCTTTCTGGTGGAGGGAGATTCGGCCGGAGGTTCAGCCAAGCAGGGGAGAGACCGTCACTACCAGGCCGTGTTGCCGCTTAGGGGCAAGATCTTGAACGTGGAGAAGGCGCGGCTGGATAAGGCGCTGGCCCACGAAGAGATCCGCTCCCTCATAACGGCCATCGGGACAGGGATCGGAGACGAGTTTGACATCTCCAAAGCCCGTTACCATAAGATCATCATCATGACAGACGCGGACGTGGACGGGAGCCACATCCGCACCCTGCTCCTGACGTTTTTCTACCGGTATATGCCCGGGCTCATCGACGCGGGGTATCTGTATATCGCGGAACCGCCCCTCTACATGGTGAAAAAAGGCCGGTCAGAGAAGTACCTGCACTCGGATGAAGAGTTGGAGCAGTACCTCAAGAAAGCCGGGCGGGAAGGGGTCACCATCCAGAGGTACAAAGGTTTAGGAGAAATGGACTACCACCAGCTGTGGGAGACCACCATGGACCCGGAGACCAGGACCCTTCGGAAGGTTCAAGTGCAAGACGCGATACTGGCGGACAGCATTTTTACGATCCTCATGGGCGACAAGGTCGAACCGAGGCGGGAATTCATTGAGAGCAACGCCCACCTGGTGAAGAACCTCGACACCATAGCCTAGGAGGCTTTCGTTATGGCAGAAGACGTTACACGGATCGTTCCAACTCTAATAGAAGAAGAGATGAAGCGCTCGTACATCGATTACTCGATGAGCGTCATCGTTTCTCGCGCTTTACCCGATGTGAGGGACGGCCTTAAGCCTGTTCAACGGCGCATCATTTACGCCATGGACGAGCTGAGCCTCCGTCACGACAAGCCTCACAAGAAGTCCGCGAGGATCGTCGGCGAGACCATGGGTAAGTACCATCCCCACGGGGAATCGGCCATCTACGACGCCCTGGTCCGCATGGCTCAACCGTTCAACATGAGGTATCCCCTGGTGGACGGGCACGGAAACTTCGGTTCCGTGGACGGAGACCCGGCAGCCGCCCAAAGGTACACCGAGGCCAGGCTCACGGCCATCGCCGAGGAACTCCTGGTCGACATAGACAAAGAGACCATAGACTGGCTGCCCAACTTTGACGATACCCTGAAAGAGCCGACGGTGCTTCCGTCCCGGATACCCAACCTGCTGATCAACGGGTCTTCTGGCATCGCGGTCGGAATGGCGACAAATATACCTCCACATAACCTGGGCGAGGTAGTAGATGCCCTCGACGCCCTCATCGACAACCCTGAGCTGAGTTCGTTAGAACTGATGCAGTACGTACAGGGGCCCGACTTCCCGACCGGAGCACTCGTGGTCGGAACCGACGCGGTCCGCTCGTTGTACACCACCGGCCGCGGCATCCTTACGGTCAGGGCCAAGACCAGGATCGAGCGGGAGAGAAGCGGGAAGCAGACTATTATCGTGGACGAGTTGCCGTATCAAGTGAACAAGGCGCGGCTCATCGAGTCCATCGCTACTCTGGTCCGGGACAAGAAAATACAAGGCGTGACCGACCTCAGGGATGAGAGCGACAAGAAGGAGGGCCTGCGCATCGTTATCGAGGTCCGCCGGGACGTAGAGGCCGAAGTTGTCCTTAACCAGCTATTCAAGCACACCAACCTGCAGACCAGCTTTGGCGGCATTATGCTCGCCTTGGTTGACGGACGGCCCCAGGTCCTAAACCTCAAAGGCATGCTTTGGCACTACCTCATGCACCGGAAGGACGTTGTCATAAGAAGGACCAAGTTCGAGCTCCGGAAAGCCGAGGAGAGGGCACATATCCTGGCAGGATTGGTCATTGCCCTCGACAACCTGGACGAAGTCATAGCGTTGATCCGTGCCTCGGCCACTCCTCAAGCCGCCCACCAGGGATTGATGGAGCGTTTCGGGCTCGACGACATTCAGGCGAAGGCGATTTTGGACATGCGGCTAGAGCGCCTGACCCGTCTGGAACGGGACAAGATCATAGAAGAAAGGCGCCAGCTCCTAAAGGAGATCGAGTATCTAAAGGCCGTGTTGGGCTCTGAGCGCATGCTCATGGGGATCATCAAGAAGGAGCTTCGGGACGTCAAGAAGTCCTTCGCCGACCCGCGCAAGACCCGCATTATCGACGCGGTGGATGAGATCAAAGAGGAAGAGCTCATAGTCGAAGAGGAAGTCACCGTCCTCTTGACCCGCATGGGGTACATCAAGCGCATGCCGCTCTCGGTCTACAGGAGCCAGAGAAGGGGCGGAATGGGCGCCACCGCCATGCAGACAAGAGACGAAGACTGGGTTGAGAAGGTAGTCACGACCACTACCCGGCAGTCCCTGTTGCTCTTCACCACGTCAGGAAAGGCTTACTGGCTAAAGGTATACGACATACCTGAGGCCGGAAGGCAGGCAAAGGGCTACTTGGTCTCGCGTCTAGTGCAACTCGCCGAGGACGAACGGGTCACGGCCATGATTCCCGTGAGCCTTGACGCTGAGGGAGACTTGTTCTTCGTGACCAAGAACGGCATCTGCAAGAGGACGCCCCTTAGCGAGTTTTCCAACGTGCGAAGGTCAGGGCTTCGCGCCCTCACTCTCAAGCCCGGCGACTCCTTGATTCAAGTAAAGCGCGTGACAGACGGGGATGAGATGCTCATTGCCACGGCTGACGGGAAAACCATACGGTTTGCCGTCGAGGACGTCCGCGCTATGGGGAGAGAAGCGGCCGGAGTCATAGGCATACGCCTAAGAGAAGGCGACACCGTGGTGGGCGCCGACAGCACCGTCAGGGGAGGGCTCGTGTTGCTGGTGAGCCTCTTGGGTTACGGCAAGGTCACTCCTCTAGAGGAGTTCCCCCTGCACAAGCGGGGAGGAGGAGGAGTGATCGCCCTCAAGGTCAGCGAGAAGAGCGGACCTTTGTCGGTCATGAGGATCGTCCACAAGGAAGACGAGATGCTCCTTATGACGGCTGAAGGGATCGCCATACGCACCCAGGTGTCGGAAATCAAGGAGCTGCACAGGGCCTCACTGGGCGTCAGGGTGATGAGGATAGAGCCGCCCGACAGGCTCTCGGCCTGCAGCGTTTTCGAGGTCGACGACGACCAGGGTTAAGTGCCGGAGGACGGATTTAGTTTAGGTGCCACCAATAATAACGCGCCTGCGAGGAAACACGTATCGCAGGCGTGTCCTTAAGGAGGGAAGCCCGCGCAAGCGGCGAGCTATGGAACCAAGAGCCAGCATCGCGGTAATCGGAGGAACGGGTTTCTACAAGTTTGTGGATGACGTTACCGAGGTCAAAGTGGACACTCCTTTCGGGGCGCCCAGCGACCTCATCGCTATCGGGAAGGTGGCAGGGAAGCCGGTCGCCTTCCTGCCCAGGCACGGCAGAAACCATCAGTTTCCTCCCCATATGGTAAATTACAGGGCCAACCTTTGGGCGCTTAAGAACTTGGGCGTGGAGCGAGTCTTAGGGCCCTGCGCCGCGGGCAGCTTGCAGCCGGAAGCCAAGCCCGGCGACTTCGTCATCTGCGATCAGTTTGTCGACAGGACAACAGGCAGGAAGGACACCTTTTTTGACGGTCCCCGCGCGGTACATATCAGTTCCGCCGACCCATATTGCCCGGAAATGAGAGCGGTGGCCATCAAGACAGCGCAATCTTTAGGCCTCTCGTTCCACCCGGACGGCACCATGGTGATCATCCAGGGCCCGAGATTTTCCACCAGGGCGGAGTCAAAGTGGTTCTCATCCATGGGTTGGAAAGTCATCAACATGACGGGGTATCCCGAGGTCATCCTCGCCCGGGAGTTGGGAATGTGCTATCTGAACGTGTCCCTGATAACCGACTATGACGTGGGTCTTGAAGGACGCGAGGACATCAAGCCGGTGACGCAAGAAGAAGTAATAAAGGTATTCGCGGAGAACACCGAGAAGCTGAAGACTCTCATCAAGGGAGTCATCGAGGCGCTGCCGGAAAAGCGGTCGTGCCCGTGCGAAGAAGACCTGCGAAAGGCTATCCCCTGAGGTGATGGTATGGTTCAAGCGGTAATCTGGCAGCGCGACCGGCTGCTGCTTCTTGACCAACGGGCGTTGCCCGAGAGAATAGAGTACGTTCAGTGCGGTAATTTCCGGGAAATAGCCCGCGCCATCAAGGACATGGTTGTTCGAGGCGCGCCCGCGATAGGGATCGCAGGCGGTTACGCTGTGGCTATGGCGGCGGCTGAGGCGAGCCAAATGCCTCCTTCACTGGCCCGTGAGCATTTGGGAAAAGCGGCGGAGGAGATCGCGTCGGCCCGCCCGACCGCAGTGAACCTGGCCTGGGCAGTGAACAGGGTGTTGAAAGCCGCCACCTTGGCGCTGGAAAGCGAAGGACCGCAAGGAGTTATAGCGGCCGCGGAGCGTGAGGCCTATGAGGTGGAGAGGGAAGACATCGAGGTTAACCGGGCAATAGGCGAGCGCGGCGCGAGCCTTGTTCCGGAAGGAGCCCGGATCCTTACTCACTGCAATGCCGGTGCCCTCGCGACCGGTGGTTACGGCACCGCTTTGGGCGTCGTGAGGCGGGCTTGGGAGCAGGGCAAAGTTTCCATGGTCTACGCCGACGAAACCCGCCCGTACCTGCAGGGCGCGAGGCTTACGGCGTGGGAACTCCTTCAGGACGGCATAAAGGTCACCGTGCTGGTGGACAGCGCCGCAGGATACCTTATGGCCAAGGGCGGTGTGGACCTGGTGGTCGTCGGGGCGGACCGAGTAGCCCGCAACGGGGACGTCGCCAACAAGATAGGGACCTACACCTTAGCCTGCCTGGCAAAGCTCCATAGCATACCGTTCTACGTCGCCGCTCCGCTTTCCACATTCGATATGTCTATTGAGAGCGGAAGCGATATTCCCATTGAAGAGCGGGCGGAAAGCGAGGTCCTTTCGTTTTTCGGGAGGCCGGTCGCTCCGGAAGGAGCCAGGGCTTTCAACCCTTCATTTGACATAACACCGGCGTCGTTGATCTCGGGCATCATCACCGAAAAAGGCGTAATCCTTCCGGATATAGCCGAGAACCTGCCCAAGGTCATTGGGTCTGCCAAGGAGGGAGCCTGATGGCGACTGAGCTTCGGTCCAAGACTAGGTTCGTGGACGCTGGATGGCGCGTCACCATCCCTAAAGAAATGAGGGACAAACTGGGTTGGGACCGGGAGACTACCGTGTGCGTCAGTTGGGACGGACGCCGCATTAGAATCAGGCACCCGTTGAGGTGTATCGCGTGCCCGGACAGTACCAAAGTAGGGGCGCTAGGCAAGATCGTCATACCTCCCCGGGTGCGCGCGGAAACCCACATCTACCGGGGACAAATCCTTCGGCTCAGCGTGGAAGGGGACGAGGTCATCATCGTTCCAGAGGAGGAGCAAGTACGCTGCCAGGCATGCGGATCCGAGATGGATGTCAAACAAACGCTTCCCAATGTCTACCTCTGCAAGAGATGCAGGGAGGCTTTGGAGCGGGCGGCGGAGAGGGCATAGGAGACTATAGCGCAATCTCAAGCCCTTAGAGTTTCCGCAGGTAGAAGAGGAGAACGAAAGAGGTGAGAGGGAGAGCATGGCGGTGACATTGACCGAGGCCAAGCAGTACGTGTGCACCCTCACAACCGGGTGGAGGTTTACTCTCCCCAGTTCGGTCAGGTCGCCCAGGGGTTGGGGCGACGGGTCGGTCCTGACAGCTATCGCGAAACCGCCCGCTTTGTACATCGTCGGAAAAGACGAGGAACCGGCGGGAGATTCTGCGGAGACGCTGGGCGGAGGACTGTCCCGGGATTGCTACCTGGGCTCAGGCGGGAAACTCGTGGTGCCCGCTACCCTCCGTGAAGTTCTAAACTGGACTATCGGAAGAAAACTGGCGGTCACCACCGAAGGCAAAGCGGTTAAGGTCGCTCCCTGTTGCCATCCCAGGCAGTGCAGGTCATGCGGCGAGATAGCGGGCGTGAGAGAGGTCATACCCGGCCTCTACCTGTGTTCCGGCTGTTGGGCAAAGTACGTGGCCGATGCTAAGCGCAAAGCGCGGCTTCGCGGCGCGATCCCTGCCCCGCGTCCCATCCCCTTGCGTTAAGCGTCTTGCGCCGCTATAATTTAATGTGCAGTGAGCGGGAGTAGTTTAGTGGTAGAACGTTGGCTTCCCAAGCCGAAGGCCGCGGGTTCGAACCCCGTCTCCCGCTCCAGTTGATTTTTGTGCGCCCCGCACGGGGGCCATGTCTAATAGAAAAAAGCGAGATAAAAAGCCGGCGTAGCTCAGTGGTAGAGCAGCGGTTTCGTAAACCGCAGGCCGTGGGTTCGAATCCCACCACCGGCTCCATTCATTTTCACGCGGACCATGTTTGAGCGAAGCTTCCGACGCGTTTTTGGGCTCAGGCCACGAGAGTCACACCCAACCCGGGCCGTAATCCGGTAACCCCTGCCTCCAAGTCCACATAAGCTATCCAAGCGATACCTTGCAAGAGAGGCGATTTGCCCATGTCTGTGAGGCTCTTCTGCAATTACGTTCCGGTTACCGGTTCCGTACTGGTGCCTTCTCCTGAAAGCATAACCGCTCGCCAACCTGTCCTGGGTTTGACCCTTGTTGGAGGCTTGCACAAGGCTCAAATAACGGCCTCAAGATGGAAAACCTACGAGAACACCGTTAACCCGGCGCTCTCTCTTGAAGCCCTCGCCGCGACAGAAGGAACAGCAGCTGACGCCATGATTCCTTCTCCCCGCCTTGACATGGACCTAGGAGATGAGGCGGTGTTCACCCTGATCCCTCCGCAGGACCGGGAGGCCGGAGTGGATCTGAGCTCCTTCAAGATCTTTTGCGGCCCTCACGCCGTACGGCTGGGAGACGCCCTGGAGCTTCTTGAGTCCTCCGGGACCTTCCCTCAAGGCGCGGTTTCTTTCCTGTTCCGGCCCGAAGTACCAGGCACCTACTACTACAAGCTGGAAGCCCCCGAAGGATACGGCGTAGACGCCTACGGAGTCATAGTCGTATACCCGTCCTATTGGTCTCTTGCTGACAACGGCCTTCGAAAGTGGCCGTTTTTCGGATGGAGATCCGCCGGAGCTCACCAGATCCCGCCCAGGGCCACTAACAGAAACTTCGGGTCAAGCCAGCCGTGGTCGTACTTTGACAGCGAATGGGTGCTATTGTTCTTTGACAGCCGCCGTTTGACTTCCACAGGAAGCAGGGAAGTTGTGACGCTGTTAAACGGCAGGTCTTTCCCGGATACTCTGTTGCCGGCCCAGCTGCCGCCCCTAGATGACATGAAAGCTTGCAGTTTGCCCCCGGGCTATCACACCCGGATCACGGTCTTTGGAGCGGATCCTCAAAGAGGGAAGCTACCTGAGCGGTTCCTCTTGAGAGTAGTGAACGCCGGGTCGTCGGCTATCCCGTTTGGACTGCCGGGGTCCACACCCATGGTAGTCACCCGCAACGGCCAGCCGGGCTACAGAGAAGGTTTCTGGACCGACGATGAGCTGGAACAAGCCATGCGCGACGATGTCCGGCCCGGCCCCTTGGTCTTGGAGCCCCACGACGCGGTCGACCTGCTGTATACCGCCAGGGTTGACAGCGCCGTGCTTGAGGACTACAAGCAGTTCCGCAGGGAGGACGAGTTTTCACTGGAAAGCGACTACCGCGCGGCTCTCGGGGCGTTGGGCGGACCTATCCGTTCCGTACCTCAGGAACTAATACCGTCCATGGCGGCTATGCTGGCGGACGGCAGCCCGCTCCGGTCCGTGAGGATTAATCCTCTCAGGCGCTTCTTCGGCCTAAGCGACCTCCTGACATCTTCTCGGGACTCTGTGCCTGTACTGAGATTTGCCGGGGATCTAAGACCTACCGAGGAGATCGCGCCTCTTAACGCTGCCGCCGGGTTACCTATGGCAGTGGTGGAGACTATAATTCCCGCTTCTTGCCTGGAAGTCGAAGAGACGGTTCAGGCCCTTCCGGCGGGACGCGGCTTTGGGCGGCGAAGGAGACTCTTTGCCGGCAGAAGACGAAAGAAGCCCAGGATTGAGTTGAAGTTCCCCAAGTTGCGCCGGCCCCTTCCGCGACGGAGAGAACGGACCTCAGCGCCGCCTCCAGCTTGCGGCGTAGCCAACAGCTTCATCATTGTTCACACCCGAGGCGGATTGCTGCCGTTTAGAAAGAACTGCTTGGCAAGAGTACTGGAACGGGAACTCCAGAGGATAAGGTGCCGGAGCGGGCGGGGAGAAGCCCCGCTCAAGGGACTCTATCTCATTTTCACCGACTCGCTGAAGATCAACGACAAGGAGCACAGGCCGGGAAGGAGGCGGTGGTGGAGCCGGTCTTTACCGGAGGTCCCTGGACCCCACGTCGCGGATTCCTGATTGTTCGAATGGGGTCCGCTCCAGGCCCGTGTTTGGGTTAACCGCGACGGGCGCGAGAAAAACGGTAAAAAAGAATGAACGACCCGCTTGAACCAGTTCAAGCGGGTCGTCATCCTTACGGGAGACTAATCGTGGTGGCGATCACGGCAGGGATCGCAGAACTTCCAGTCCTCGCACGCACCGTTGTTGATAGTTGTGCAGTCACAGAAGATGAAGTAGAAGACGAAGTCAGGGACCGCGCAATCATCATCTCTGTGGCCGCAGTTCTCCCTTATCGGTCGCTGGGCTTTGACAGCCTGGAGAACGGTTTCAACCAGTTCTTTATCGGGCACGTAAGTCACCTCCATCGGGGCTACTGCATCTTATGCCGCCTCCCGCAGGAGGTTACATAATTAAAAACACCGCGCCCGCCGGCGTCCCCGCTTGACACCACCTCTACCTGCGTCTTAGCACCATGCCAGGCAAGTTACCGTTGTGCTCACCGTTTTCGACCACCGGCACGCCGTTTACCACCACGTATTGAATGCCGGTAGGATACTGGTGAGGCGCTGTAAAAGTGGCCCTGTCTTTTACCGTATCGGCGTCAAAAAGCACCAGGTCGGCCCTCATGCCCTCTCGGATTATCCCTCTGTCCTGCAAGCCCAGGCGAGCGGCCGGCAGAGAAGTCATTTTCCTGACCGCTTCCTCAAGTCTCAGGTGCCGAAGTTCTCTCACGTAGACACCTAGTATCCGCACAAATGTCCCGTAGGAGCGGGGATGGGGCTGCCCCTTGGCAGTCTTGGCGTTGATGGCGCTTCCGTCGGAACCGGCCATCACCCATGGGACGGACATGACCGTCCGCACATCGTCCTCGCTGATAGCGAAATTCACTATTTGGACTACGCCCTGGTTGCGTTCGAGAAGGCCCAACGCCGCCTCGGCAGGAGAGACTCCCAAGATTTCGGCCGCTTGGGATACGCTCTTGCCTATAAATTGCTGGTCGGCCTCGTTTTCTAAAGAAGCGATGACCAAATTGCCCCAGTTGTCCCTTAAAGACAGGTTATCGATGATCTTCTGCCTTTCCGCAGGATCGTTGAGGATTTGGGAGGCTTTTTCCGGTCCGCCCGCCCAGATCCCGGCTCCAACCGTCGCGCTGAGGCCCGTTGACGATGCTATGTAGGGGTATTGGTCGGCAGTGATGTCCAGTCCGTCTTCTCTCGCTTGCTCCACTTTTGCGATTGCCTCGACGACCTTTCCCCAGTTGTCTTTACCCATCGCCTTGAAGTGGGATATTTGAACCGGAAGCCCTGCCTCAAAGCCAATGGAGATGGCTTCGTCCAGAGCTTCCAGTAGGCGCGGCCCTTCGTTTCTCATGTGCGTGAAGTAGACTCCGCCATAGCCGGCAGCCACTTTGGCCAATTCCACGATTTCGCCGGTATCCGCGTACGTTCCGGGAATGTAGATGAGCCCTGTGGACATGCCGAAAGCGCCCTGCTCCATAGCCTCTCGGATCAGATCCTTCATGCGCGAGAGTTCCTCTGTTGTGGGAGGCCTGCGTTCCACCCCCATAACCCGGCGCCGCACGGTTCCGTGTCCCACCAGGGGAGCCACGTTCACGCTTACCCCTTTGGACTCAAGGAGGGACATATAGGACGCCATATCCGTCCATTCGTGCCCGGGAGCTTCGTCATCCAAACCTGCCTGAGGAGAGGTGTCCGACAGGTCTCTGGGCGCGGCGGAAGAACCGCACTGGCCGATTATCTCGAGGGTTACGCCTTGCATCACTTTGCTGTCCGCCGTGGGGTTGTTCACCAGGGCTTGATCTGAGTGGGAGTGAGCGTCGATAAACCCCGGGGCCAGATACTTGCCTGAAGCGTCAACGGTAAGGGCGGATTCGGCCAAAGACTTCCCGACCCTGACAATATGGCCGTTCTTTACCGCCACGTCAGCCACAAACCACGGGGCGCCGGTTCCATCCAACACTCTCGCATTTCTAAACACGATGTCGTACATTTTATGCAGTAGACCTCCTTTTGCGGTTCCAATAGACCATTCTTCTTTGTTCGGACGATTCCTCCGAGTGAGAAAGACCAGATAAGAGGCCAATAAGAGGCCAAAGGTACCTCCAGGTTTAGGAAGGGTTGCCTTGACTTCCGTATCTTTAGTTTGTTAACGTATTCACGATTGATCCTCACGTTGGACACGCTTTGCGTTTCAAACGGGACATTTGTTACTGGGGAGGAAGGCTCGTGTCAGACTTAGTTGAGATCCGTTGGCACGCTCGAGGGGGACAAGGAGCCAAAACCGCTTCAGCTCTTTTGGCTGAGTCCGCCATGAGCGCGGGGAAGTTCGTTCAGGGGTTCCCGGAGTACGGTCCAGAACGAATGGGCGCACCCATTTTGGCGTTTAACCGGATAGGTGACGAGCCGATTACAATCCACTCGAACGTTGAAGAGCCCGATGTCGTGATGGTCTTGGACCCGACCTTGATCGGACCGGTGGATGTAACCGAGGGCTTGAAGGATAACGGGATTCTGCTGGTTAACACCTCACAGTCACCGGCGGAAGTAAAGCAGAAGATCGGCAAGGACGTTAAGGTCGCTACAGTTGACGCGAGCGCGATTTCGCTGGCCACCATCGGACGTGACATACCAAACACTCCGATGATGGGGGCTCTTCTAAAATTGGTAAGCATTCTTCCTTTCGAGAAATTCCTAGAGACGGTCAAAGAGGACCTGACCAGGAAGTTCCACGGCAGAATGAACATTGTGGAGGGCAACCTTATGGCCATGCGCCGCGCCTATGAGGAGGTGCAGGTGGGTTGAGAACACTAAAGACCGCTCGCGAAATACCGATAGGTGCTCTGATTACTGAGGCGGGCAACTCCAAGGACTACAAGACCGGCGATTGGCGCAGCATGAAGCCGATATGGCATGAGGAAGGCTGCGTCCACTGCCTTATGTGCTGGGTTTTCTGTCCAGACGTCTCAATTAAGGTTGAGAACGGCAAGATGGTGGGTATCGATTACGACCACTGCAAGGGCTGCGGGATTTGTGCCCGTGAGTGTCCGAGGAAAGAGAAAGCCCTTGAAATGGTGAAGGAGTAGCATAGGGCTATTTCTCTTTTTAAGAGGAGGGGCATAAGAGTGGCAAATGAACAAAGGCTAGCGGCGATGACCGGCAACGAGGCTGTCGCCCATGCTCTAAGACAAATTGACCCCGACGTGATAGCTGCGTACCCGATTACGCCGCAGACGGACATAGTCCAGTACTACTCTCAATTTGTTTCCGACGGCCTCGTGAAGACCGAGATGGTGACTGTTGAGAGCGAGCACTCCGCCATGTCTGCTACGATCGGCGCCTCCGCTGCCGGAGCCCGGGCCATGACGGCTACTTCATCTCAGGGTCTCGCGCTAATGTGGGAGATGCTCCACATAGCGTCAGGATACAGGCTTCCGATAGTGATGCCGGTAGTAAACAGGGCTTTGTCAGGCCCCATCAACATACACTGCGATCACTCGGATACCATGGGCGCTCTCACCACAGGATGGATCCAGATCTACGCTGAAAGCGCTCAGGAAGCTTACGACAACGCTATCCAGGCCGTCAGGATCGCCGAGGACCCGAGGGTTCTCTTGCCTACCATGGTATGCGACGACGGCTTTATAACCAGCCACGGTATTGAGAACGTGAGCCTTTTGCCGGACGAGGTAGTCAAGGGATTTGTAGGCGAGTACAAGCCGTCCAAGTTCCTCTTGAACATCTCCGACCCCGTCACTGTTGGGCCGCTGGTGCTCCCTGACTATTACACCGAGCTCAAGTTCCAGCAGGCTGAGGCCATGAAGGCTGCCAAGCAAGTCATCCTTGAGGTGGCCGAGGAGTACGCCAAGATATCCGGCCGCAAGTACGGGCTGTTTGAAGAGTATAAGATGGACGACGCCGAAAGGGTCGTTGTGGTCCTTTCATCGGCCGCCGGCACCGCCAAGGCCGTTGTGAACCAGCTTAGGGCGAAGGGCGAAAAGGTCGGCTTGCTGAAGCCTAGGGTTCTCCGGCCGTTCCCCGCTGAAGAGCTGGTGGCGGCGCTGTCGGGAGCGAAGGCCGTCGCCGTCATGGATAGGGCCGAGACATTCTCGACTCAGGGCGGACAGCTCTTCACCGAACTGAGGGCCGCTTTCTACGACGCGCCTAAACGTCCTCTCATGAGAGGTTACGTGTTCGGCCTCGGCGGCAGGGATACCACCGTCCGCGAGATCGGAAAAGTGTTTGAAGACCTTAGGGGCGACCTCGAGAGAGGAAGCGTTTCGGAGAAGTACACGCACCTGGACGTCAGGGTATAGGAGGGGTTTTAAGTGGCCAGTCTAAAGGAACTCTCCGCCGTCCCAGAAGTGCTCGCGTCAGGGCACAGACTGTGTGCTGGGTGCGGAGCTCCCATAGTTGTGAGGCAGATATTGAGGGGAGCCAAGGCCCCAGTGGTGGTTACCAACGCTACCGGGTGCCTCGAGGTGTCCACTTCAGTCTACCCGTATTCGTCTTGGAACAGTCCGTGGGTTCACACTGCATTTGAGTGCGCGGGAGCGACCGCGTCGGGCGTCGAGGCCGCGTACAGGTCATTGAAGAAGCAGGGCAAGGTAGACAAAGAGATTAAGTTTGTCGCCTTCGGTGGAGACGGGGGCACTTACGATATCGGATTCCAGGCATTGTCAGGCGCCATGGAGCGCAATCACAACCTGGTGTACGTATGCTACGACAACGGCGCGTACATGAACACCGGCATTCAGCGGTCTTCGGCAACCCCTAAGGGAGCCGACACCACTACTAGCCCGGTCGGCAAGGTGAGCACCGGCAAGCGTGAGAACAGGAAAGACCTAACGAAGATCATGGCCGCCCACGGGATCCCCTACGCGGCTCAGGTCTCGCCGGCTCACTGGAACGACCTGTATCAGAAAGCCGAAAAGGCTTTTTCCGCGGGCGGAGCCGCGTTCATCAACGCCATCGCGCCGTGTCCGCGCGGTTGGAGATGCGACTCCAAGGACACCATCGAGATGTGCAGGCTTGCCGTGGACACCTGCTTCTGGCCCCTCTACGAGATCGTCGAGGGCAAAGTGCGCGTGACCTACAAACCCAGGGTGAAGAGGCCTGTAGTGGATTTCCTAAAGCCCCAGGGAAGGTTCAGGCACCTGTTCCAGCCCGGCAACGAGGGACTGCTTGAGGAGATCCAGAAAGACGTCGACCGGAATTGGGAGAGGCTTCTGGCTGAAGAAGCGCTCAGCAACTAAGAGCCCGCTTTCGCCCCGGCTGTTTTGACGGGGTAAGGCCGGAAAGCCGGTTTTTCCGGTGAGTGGCGGTAGCATGATATAATGCGGGCACGAAGCTTTCGTGCGAGGGTTAAGAGGGGCGGGAGCAATCCCGCCCCTTTCTCAAGGAAGATGAGGTGCCAAGAATGGGCGAGGTTAGAGTGAGATTTGCCCCTTCTCCCACGGGCTATCTGCATATTGGAGGGGCAAGGACAGCGCTTTTCAACTATCTTTTCGCCAAGAAGAGCGGCGGGAAGTTCATCCTCAGGGTTGAAGACACCGACTCGGAGCGAACCGTTGAAGACTCGGCCGAGAAGATGATGCAGGCCTTTCGATGGCTCGGCCTTCAGTGGGACGAGGGACCGATCGTAGGAGGGCCGGCAGGTCCTTACTTCCAGTCGGAGCGCCTGGAACTGTACCGGAAATACGCCAAACTCCTTATGGACAAGGGCTATGCCTATAAGTGTTTCTGCACTCCCGAGGAGCTGGCGCAAGACAGGGAGAGGGCCCGTGCCGAAAAGCGCGCGCCCAGGTACGACGGACGCTGCCGGGAACTCACTCCCGAACAGATCGCAGAGTTCGAGGCCGAGGGTAGGCGTCCTGCCATAAGGTTCCGAACTCCAGACACCGGCGTCACCGTGGTTCACGACCTCATCAAGGGAGAGGTGCCCTTCAAGAATGAGGAGATCGCGGACTTCATCATCATGAAGTCTGACGGAATCCCCACTTACAACTTCGCCTGCGTCATAGACGATTGGCTGATGGGGATGACCCACGTCATCAGGGCGGAAGAACACCTGTCGAACACCCCCAAGCAGATGATGATCTACAGGGCGCTTCCCGCTCCGATGCCGAAGTTCGCGCACGTTCCGATGATCCTGGCACCCGACCGCTCCAAGCTTTCCAAACGTCACGGCGCTCAGACGGTCGAGGAGTTCAAGGACCAGGGAGTATTTCCCGAGGCCCTGTTGAACTATCTTGTCCTGTTGGGATGGACGCCTGAGGATTCCACCAAAGAGATAATGTCCTTGGATGAGATGATAAAGGAATTCGACCTGTCCCGGGTATCCACGACGCCGGCCGTATACGACACCACCAAGCTCATGTGGATGAACGGGTACTACATGCGGATGATGGACAAAGACGCTCTGGTGCGCAAGTTCATCCCGGTCGCCGCGGCTTCCGGCCTGGCCAGCCGTGAAGAGCTCATGAGCAAGAAAGACTGGCTGGGGAAGATCGTTATGGCTCTTAGGGAAAGAAGCCGGACCATGAACGAAATGGTCGAGATGTCCGAGTACTTCTTTACCGCCCCGACCGAGTTTGACGAGGCGGGCGCCCGCAAGTTCTTCACCAAGCCTTCCACCGCCGGCCTTTTGCGCAAGGGCGCTCAGGCCCTCGCGGGTGTAGAGGACTGGAACATTGAGGCGGAGGAGCAAGCGTACCGCGACTTAATAGAGAAAGAAGGCATCAAGGGCGGGGAACTCATTCATCCGACCCGCTTGGCCTTGACCGGCCGGACCAGCGGTCCCGGATTGTTCGAAATTGTGGATATCCTGGGGAAAGAAGAATCCGTCCTGCGCCTCAGGAGAGCTGCCGACTTAGTTGAAAGCGGGAAGCTTGAAGGGTTGGCCAAGCCCTAGCAGAATCATTCTCCCGCAGCAAGAGTGATTTAAGGGTGTTGCCTGCCCCGCGGATGGATGCTATAATCGAATCTGCTCGTGACAGAGTTGGGGGATCGGCTAGTGGTAGGCCAACAGACTCTGGATCTGTCTGCGGAGGTTCGAATCCTCCTCCCCCAGCCATAGGTAGTGGCCCTATCGTCTAGTGGCCTAGGACACCGCCCTCTCACGGCGGAGACACGGGTTCGAATCCCGTTGGGGCTACCATAAAGCGCAAAGTTTCATGAGACCCGCTAATGCGGGTCTTTGTTTCGTTCAGTTCGAGCCGGCCCTGGGTATCTCAGCGCGGTCTACGCGCGCGAACTTCTGAAAGGGGTGGCGGTGGACGAGATGGACAGGAGAACTGCGAGCGATGGCGGTCCGTTAAGAGATAAGAACGGGCTTACGGAAGAGGAGTTCTTGGCCAGATACGACCCGGCGAAGTACGAACGCCCCTCGGTTGCCGTGGACCTGGTTATTCTGGCCGGAGCGACGCCCGAGATCCTGTTGGTCAAGCGGGGTGGCCACCCATTCTTGGGGAAGTGGGCCCTCCCGGGCGGCTTCGTAGGCATGAGGGAAAGCCTTGAAGACGCCGCGGCTCGCGAACTCTGTGAGGAAACGGGACTCCGGGACGTACACCTTGAGCAGCTGTACACTTGGGGGGCGGTGGACAGGGATCCCCGGACCAGGGTAATAAGCGTCTCCTACGTGGCGCTATTGGACTCGTCCTCAAAGATATCTCCTCGTGCCGAAGACGACGCTTCCGAAGCCCGTTGGTTCTCTGTCGAAGTGGTGGACGCGGGCACAGAGAGGATACCACAGGTCGGAGGCAACGTCCTAAGACGCAAAGACCGCCTGAACCTGCGGAGCGGAGAAGTGAGACTTTCCTCAAGCCTCCTGGTTGAGGTTAACATCAGGGATGACGGGGGATTCAGGGCTGACCGGTCAATCCTAGACCCCGGAGACTTGGCCTTCGACCACGCCCGGATTATCCACTACGCCTTGGAACGTTTACGAGCAAAAAGACCTTGAGGTTCTCTCAAGGTCTTTTGTTGTCTTGCGGGGGAGAAGCTGCCGCTACCCTTCGATTTCTCTGATGGCGTCCTCCGGCGAGACATTTCCATGAGCCACCGCCATGATGCCGGGAAGGTATCTGTCCATCATAGCCACGTTTATGTAGACCAAGGGCTTCATTATCTCCGGCGGAACGCGGTCATCCCCCAAGGCCACGCTGGTCTTGTATCTAATCTCTCCGTCTTCGTAGTCCATTTCGAAGTTCCCGATTATAAGGCCGTAGTTGGCGCGCGTAAGAAACTCCGCCACCCGGTGCCGCTTGGCCTCAGGTACCTTGATCGAGCAAATGGACAGGAAAACCACTTGCTTTTTCTCGTCGTGGGCGTGCGCGACGCAGGTCCAGTTCCCATTCCGGCCCGAGAACCCCATCTGCAGTATCGGCTTGCCCTCGAGGGGCGTGAACTTCCACTCATCCATCAGGAAAAACCTAACCATATCGTTGTAGACAGGACCCACGGCAAGCACTCCTTAGTTATGAGCAGGGCAAGATCTTGTCGTGCTCGTCATGGCTATCTGAGTTCTAGAAAGGCCCGTCCCATTCCTGCGCAAAAAGGAAAGGAATCCGGTCGAACGGATTCCTTCAGCTGGCGCAACTAGCGAACCACTTGGTAAAAGCCGAAAAAGCCGCCTACGAGTTCTTGATCTTCGCCCACGTGTCTTTGAGCGACACTATGCGGTTGAAGATAATCTTGCCGCCTTTGGCGTCCACCGGGTCCACGCAGAAATACCCTTGCCTCAAGAACTGATACCGTTTATCCGGGTCAGGATTAGCCATGCTCGGTTCCAGTACGCAGGAAGACAGCACCTCCAGAGAGTCCGGGTTTATGTATTCCACAAAATCGCGGCCTTCGGGCACGTCTTCAGGGTTCTCAACCGAGAACAGCCTGTCGTACAGCCGGACGGTGGCGGGAATCCCGTGCCTGGCCGACACCCAGTGGATGGTCGCCTTGACCTTCCTGTTGGCGCCGGGGCCGCCGCTCCTCGTGGACGGGTCATAGGTGCACAGGATTTCGCGGATGGCGCCTTGCGCGTCCTTGACCACGCCCTCGCACTTCACAATGTAGGCTCCTTTCAGCCGCACTTCTTGGCCCGGGGACAGGCGGAAGAACTTCTTGGGCGGATTCTCCATAAAATCTTCGGCTTCAATGTAGAGCTCCCGGCAGAAAGGCACCTTTCGGACGCCCGCGTTCGGGTCTTCAGGGTTGTTCTCTACGTCCACCCATTCGACCTGGTCTTCCGGGTAATTGGTTAGCACTACCTTCACAGGCCTCAGGACCGCCATGACCCGCAAGGCGCGCTTGTTCAGGTCCTCTCTTACGCAATGCTCAAGAAAAGCGAGGTCTTCGATGCTGTTGCTTCGAGATAACCCTACCTGTTCGCAGAAGGAGCGAATCGCCTCGGGAGTCTATCCTCTTCGCCTGAGGGCGGCGATGGTCGGCATTCTAGGATCATCCCAACCCGCGACGTACCCTTCCTCAACCAGCCTGCGGAGCCTGCGCTTGCTCAATACGGTATAGGTCAGGTTGAGTCGGGCGAATTCAATTTGCTTGGGACGTCCCGTGACACCGGGAATCCCGCTTAGATCGACGTTGTCCAGCACCCAATCGTAGAGCGGCCTGTGATCGGCGTACTCCAAAGTGCAGATAGAGTGGGTTATGTTTTCCAGGGCGTCCGCCAGCGGGTGAGCGAAGTCGTACATCGGATAGATGCACCACTTCTTGCCGGCCCTGTGGTGTTCGGTGTGAAGGATCCTGTAGAGGACCGGGTCGCGCATGTTGATGTTGGGAGAAGCCATGTCGATTTTCGCCCTGAGCGTCCTGGACCCGTTTGGGAATTCACCGTTTCTCATGCGCTCGAAAAGCTCCAGGTTCTCCTCAACCGAACGGTTTCGCCACGGGCTCTCTTTGCCGGGCTCGGTCAGCGTGCCCCGGTACTCGCGCATTTCTTCTTGCGACAGGTCGCAGACGTACGCCAGTCCTTTCTTGATTAACTGGACGGCGAACTGGTAGAAAAGCTCGAAGTAATCCGAGGTGAACAACAAGCGGTCGTCCCATTTGGCGCCCAGCCACGCCACGTCCTCGATGATGGACTGGACGAACTCGTCGGTTTCCTTGGTGGGGTTTGTATCGTCAAACCTGAGGTTAAAGAGGCCTCCGTACTTGGCGGCCATGCCGTAATCTATGGTGACCGCCAGCCCGTGGCCTATGTGAAGGTAACCGTTAGGCTCGGGCGGGAAGCGGGTATGTACTCTGCCTTCGTTTACTCCGTTCTTGAGATCTTCTTCGATAATGGCCTGGATAAAGTGCCGGCTGCCCTCGTTTGGCAGGTCTGCCATAAAGCCATCCCCCCGACGGTAGATTCCGGATCACCGCAAATGATGCCTGTGCAGAGCCCACTCTATCAGAACAAGATCGGCCCGCACAAGGGCGGGTTTGAAGAAGGATGCGCTTTGGTCGAAGCACAGCAGGAAAAACGACTTAGCTAAGTTAACTAATTATCTGGATTCTAAAAAGTGCTGTTAACCAGGAATAGAGCTTGGAGGGTCAAAAGTGCCTGTCTACAAGAGCGTCTTGGAATGTATAGGCAACACGCCGCTGGTCGAACTGTGTAAGATTAGCCCGGCCGATGGTGCTCGAATCCTTCTGAAGGTCGAGTCGTTGAACCCGGGCGGAAGCATCAAGGCCCGGACCGCCCTGGCGATCATCGAAGAAGCGGAAAGACAGGGACGGATTAAGCCCGGGGACACCATAGTGGAGGCTTCCAGCGGAAATCAGGGGATATCCCTGGCAATGATCGGCGCCGCCAAAGGGTACAAAGTGATAATCTGCCTGCCTGAGAACATGAGCATGGAAAGGCGCAAGGTGCTTTCGGCGTATGGGGCCGAGTTGGTGCTTACTCCCGTGGGCAAAGACATAAAAGAAACCCTGGAAATCTGCCTTGATACGGTACAACGGATCTTGCGTGAGCATCCGGGGGCTTTCTGGGCATCTCAGTTTGATAACCCTGCCAACCTTGACGCCCACTATGGGTCTACGGCAAGAGAGTTGCTGGAGGACTTGGGCAATAACATCCACGCTTTCGTAGCCGGCATCGGGACCGGAGGAACCATAACCGGGGTGGGCAAGAAGCTCAAAGAGGTTATCCCGTCGGCTCAGATTGTCGCGGTGGAACCTGACAAAGCTCCTTTGCTGAGCGGAGGCGAGTTCGGCCATCACTGCCAAGAAGGAATCGGAGACGGCATCATGCCCGGGATTCTGGATCCCCAGGTTATTGACCGGGTTGAACTTGTAAGCGATGCCGAAGCGGTAGAGATGGCGCGCCGCCTGGCCAAAGAAGAAGGCATCTTTTGCGGGGTCTCAACAGGGACTACCGTGTGCGGCGCCGTTCGCGTAGCCAGAGGGCTTCCTAAAGACAGCGTCGTCGTAGCAATCATGGCCGACGGAGGGGAAAAGTACCTTAGCACGCAACTCTGCCGGGACGAATAAACCAGATCGTCAGCGAGCGTATTCCGCAGCCAGAGGCCCTTTCCGCTAGGGGAGGGCTTTTTGCTTATAACTCCTTGGGCCCGCGATCGTACACGCGGTTATGTCAACCGGCATAGACTGCCACGAGGACCTTAACCCAAGGAGGTAGAGTTGCGTTGAGGCGGAACACCGGCGCGCTGCTTGAGGTCATTCTTGGCACGCTCTTGGGACGTCCCGAGGCATTAGAAGCGGATAACGAACCAGAGCAGCCGGAAGGACTTCTGGAACCGAACGTTCAGGTCAACGATGAGCCTGAAACCGAAAAGGTGGAGATCCCGGAGGAGACCGAAGAGAAGGTTGAAGAGAGAATTGACGAGAAGATTGAAGAGAAGATAGAGGGGCCGTCGGCCGAATGGATAGGAAGAGGCCGCAAGCCGGATAACCGGGAGATCCAGCACAAACTAAACTTGATCCTGGGTCTCTTGACTAACCCGTGTTTCGGTTTGTGCGAGATCAAGAGGGAAGTAAGAGAGATCGAGGACAACATGGGGAACGGCGACAACGTTATAAGCGGCCCCATTACCACAGGCCCGTTCTTCGTCCGCGCGGGCCAGAACAACGCCATAAACGTCTTGGTACAAAACTTGGAAGAGGGGAACATTGACGTCGAGGTGAAACTCATCAATCTCGAAGCTTGCCCTCCTTTTGCACAAGGTAACGTTTCCATAGAGGATTTCGAATCGTGCTGCACTGAGCAGGTCGGCTTTACAGTGCCGGCCGGGAATTGGGAAGTGGTCGTGTGCCCAACCCCTGAGACGGCCAGGGTAAGGGCGTTTGTGAGCGTACACGGCGGCAACGCCGTGACTTCAGCCTTCGAGTACGTTATTAGGGCATCGGAAATGCTCCCGGCAGCTTGTTCTTTCTGCGACCTCGTAGTCCCCTAAGAGATCCCATAGATCGTAGCTCCCGTAAGGGAAGAGATCCGCGTCCAACCTGGCGACGCGGGTCTCTGTTTGAGCGGCCTAGCACAAATGGCTTACGTCGTCGTTCTTTAACACGGCCCACTTTCCCTTGTCCCACGTGACCACACTGATGGAGCAATTGCGGACAATGGGCAGTACCGGCCCGCCCTGGATCTTCCGCACGATAACGTTGATTACGCCGCCGTGAGTCACCACGCCGATCCGCGCGTCTTCGCGGTCTTTCCACCGGGACGCTATGTCCTCCATGAAGTCCCACGCCCTGGCCAGCAGATCGTTGAACGACTCGCCTCCCCCGGGGCGGGTGGCGGTATAGATGTCTTCCTCCATTGCTTTGGCGACTTCAGGAAACCTCTCGCGCACTTGAGCCTTTGTAAGTCCCCGGAGCTCGCCCTGTATTAGGTCCCACAGGCGGCGGTCGTATTCCAGCGGGCAGTGTTGGTACCGCATGATGAAGTCCGCGGTTTCTTGGGTCCTGACGTGGTCGCTGGCGTAGACCCAGTCTAGAGCGATTCCGGACAGCGCTTTGGCCGTTTTCTCAGCTTGGGCTTTGCCCAGGTCTGTGAGGTGGAAGGGAAGATCTCCGGGATGTACTCCCAAGACGTTCCCTTCGCTTTCGCCGTGTCTTACCAGGTAGAAAGTGATCATGCTAATCCCAAAACCCTCCAGTTCCGGCGGTTCGTTTTTTGGCTGGGTAAGAGCCCTCTCCAATTATGCCTTAGGGCTCTACGGTCCGCCACTTTGAGCGGGGATCTCGCGGATTCTTAAGCAGGTAAGAGGGCGTAGGCGCAAGAACAACGAAAACATCCGGTGAAGAAAGATTTGTCGGGGAGACGATGATATGAGCGCCGTCGAAGATAAGAGGAACGTGATGAAGTCGGGATTCGGGGTCAGAGAGATCGACTCCGACCAGAAGAAAGGAGCCCCTCTACCTCCTTTTGAGAAGCCTGTACCCGAAGGCGCCCGCTTGGTTGATCTTCCAAAGCCGAAAAAGGAAGTCGTGACAAAGGCCCATATTTACGATTGCGTCAATGACAGGAAGAGCAGGCGCAGGTTTACAAGCGAGTCTTTGACCCTCGATGAGCTCGCGTATCTCTTGTGGGCCACTCAGGGCGTCAGGGAAGTGGTGCCCGGCGCCCGCGCTTACAGGACGGTCCCTTCCGCGGGATGCCGCCACCCGTTCGACACCTATCTGGCCGTAACCCGGGTTCAGGGACTTGAGCCCGGAATCTATCGCTATCTCGCCATGTCGCACCAACTCGCGTTGATTGAGGCGGCGCCCGACATCGAATCGAGGGTAGCGGCGGCTTCCGGAAGCATGACATGGATTGCCTCAGCGCCGGTGGTTTTTGTATGGGCGGTGACCCCGTACCGGAGCGAATGGCGGTACGCCGGCGAAGCACAGCGGCTAATGCTGCTGGACGCCGGGCACGTTTGCCAGAATCTATACCTGGCGGCCGAGTCTATAGGTTGCGGCACTTGCGCCATCGGAGCGTTCCCGCAAGCCGAGATAGACGCCATGTTTGGTCTGGACGGAAAAGATGAGTTCGTTGTGTATTGCGCTCCCGTCGGCAAAGTATAGTTCGTCTTAACCCCGGAGGGACTCAGGTTGGAGCTTTTGGAGATCGCCCGCGATGTCTACGTAACCGATGGAGCCACCAGAGTCGGCGTCGTCGTTGACGACGACCGGGAGGCGGTGATCATTGACGCGGGCCCGTGGGACCGTTACGGAAAGGAACTCAAGGGCCTTTTGGACAAACGGGGCTTTTCATTGCGGGCGATCGTGATCACCCACGCCCACGCGGACCATTTCGGGGCGGCGGCGTACTTGGCGGCGTCCACGGGCGCCAGAGTGTACGCGCACCCGCTCGAAAGGCCCGTCCTAGAATGCCCCATCCTCGAGCCTATCTACTTATTTGGAGGAGCAAATCCCCCGCGCGAGTTGCGCACCAAATTCTACCTGGCGCCGGGCGTCAGGGTGGACGGAGAGTTGGGAGGCAGTCTAGACGTTTGCGTGACTTCACGATGGGGGCTCAGAACTGTAGACCTGCCCGGTCATACTCCCGGACAAACCGGCATCGCCGCCGGCCGCGTTCTATTCTGCGCCGACTCGTTTATTGGATCCTCTGTGCTCGCCAAGCACCCGGTTCCGTTGAACATGGATGTCGAAGGGGCCCTCCGCACCTATTCGGTACTTCTCGGCCAGGACATGGACGTATTTGTTCCGAGCCACGGCGACATTTTGAAGGATGCGGCGGGAGCCGTTGGCGAGAACCGTGACAGAGTTCTTGACGTAGCCGGGTTTATCCAGGAGTTTATCCACAAGCCAAGATCGATTGAGGAAATCATCGCCGCGGTCTCGGACCGGTTCGGGGTAGATGTAAAGGACCTAGGTACGTACTACCTGATGAACTTGACCGTTACGGCGTACGTTTCCTACTTGATGGGGCAGAAGAGGGCCGTTGCCATCTACCGCTCGAACCGTCAGTACTTTCGTCGTGCTTCGCAGGCCGAGACGGAGCCCTAATGGCATCCACAGTTTGAAAGGCGGCGGAACATAAGAATGTGGAAGTGCATCACGAAGGCGCGCCTTAGGGCTATGGAGAACGCGCTGACCAAGTGAAAGGTTACGAATCCTCCACGATCCTCTGTATGGGGACGGTTGTGACCCAACTTGTTCATGGAAAGCGGGCCAAGAAGGCCATTTCTCTGGTGAATCGAGCGCTTAGACAGATGGAAGCTCATTGGAGCTTCCACTTGCGTTCCAGCCTGCTTTCCAAACTGAACCTTGCCGCGGGTGTAAGGCCCGTCAAGGTGTCGTCCGACTTGCTCTCGATGCTGGCGTTGGGTAAGGAGCTTTCAGTCCGGACGTGCGGCGCGTTCGACATCACCGTCGGGCCGCTGGTAAAGGAGTGGGCTTCGTGCCTTGACTCGGGGCGTATACCCGCCGACGCGCGAATCCAGGAGCTCTTGCCTTTGGTCAACGCGAATGACATCGAGATTGATCGGGGTAGACGGACGGCGTTCCTCCCAAAACTTGGGCAAGCCGTGGATCTCGGGGGAATAGCAAAAGGCTACGCGGCGGACCGGGCTTTGGAGATATACCGGGACTTGGATATTCCTTCGGCGGTCATCAACCTCGGGGGCAATGTGTTCGCGTTGGGCTCCAAAGCTAACGGAGAGAGGTGGCGTGTCGGCATTCACGACCCGGTAGCCCAACAAGGGAGACCGGTTATCGTGTTGGAAGTAGCCGGCAAGTCCGTCGTGACTTCAGGCGGATACGAGCGGTTCGCCGTTGTGGACGGGAAAGCCTATCATCACCTTCTGGACCCGCGCACAGGCTATCCTGCGTACACAGACCTTTTGAGCGCGACTGTTGTTGGCGATACGTCGGCGGTAGCCGACGGTCTGGCCACAGCCCTTGCCGTACTGGGTTCCGCCCGAGCCGCCGACGCGCTCGAGGAATACTCGGGCTTCGAGGCGGTTCTGGTTACCGCTGACAAAACTGTTCTTGTCACCCCGGGTCTTATGGGATCCGCGGTTCCAGTGTCCCCAGAGGCGACCGTCGCTCCTATCTCAAAACTCCGTTGACGGCTCTTACTCTCCTGTGGTATATCTGCTAACAACTAACAACCAAATAGCGGCGATGATGGGGAGAAGTACTTTGATGTGACCGCGCAGAGAGCCCGGGGCCGGTGCGACCGGGACGGGAAGTCAAAGGAAATACACCTCGGAGCCACCTGTTGAACCCGCCATAGGGCGGCAGTAGACTAAGGCGGATCTTCCACCGTTAACAGGAAGGAAGCATCGGACCTCTATTGAGGAACTGTGCTTTCAAATGAGCGGGTCAACCAATTAGGGTGGTACCACGGGCCATAAACCCCGTCCCTTACGAGGACGGGGTTTTCGTTTAGAATAGGCCCCCCGCGGGAGGCAGCCGACAAGCCAGTTCCAGAGTAGGCCCGGCAAACATCACGATCAGGAGGGATAGAAATGGACCGGCTGCTTTCTATGTGGTTTCTGGTAGTGTTCTTTCTCGTCAGCGTCTTAGCCATGAGACGTCTTTCCAACGGCAAGGACATCCCTATTCGTCGGCTTCAGGGCCTGGACGCCATCGAAGAGGCGATAGGGAGGGCCACCGAAATGGGCAGCACCTCACTCTTCATCATCCCCGGAGGCCCCTTCGATGCCCAGGCCTTCGCGGCCTTTGACATCTTAGGGTATGTCGCGAGAGAGACCGCCAAGTATGACACCAAGCTTGTGGTCGTCAACGCGCTCCCCGAGGCTCACGCCATTTCGGTTGAGGTGGTCAAAGAAGCTTACAAGTCTTTGGGGAAAGAAGACGCCTTTGATGAGAGCTGTCTCAGGTTCCTTTCTTCCGGTTTCACCGCCGGAGTGCTCGGTATTTACGAGCGGGAGAAAATCGGGGCCAATTTCCTGTTCGGTTCTTTCTACCTCGAAAGCCTCACGCTCGCGGAAGCGGGGCATGAGACCGGGGCGATTCAGGTCTCAGGCACCGCCAACACTCACCAGTTGCCTTTCTTGGTGGCGGCTTGCGACTACACCCTCATCGGGGAAGAGATCTACGCCGCGGGCACCTATCTTTCCAGGAACCGCGCCCAGATCGGAAGCCTGGTGGCGCAAGAGATCGGCAAGTACGTTGGGATCGGGGCGATCTTAGTCCTCAGCATCGCCGCGACCTTCGCCGGCTCGTAGGGACCAGAGAGGAGAGGATTGCCGTGAAAAGGAGTCTACCCTTGGCTGTAGGGTTTCTGTCGGGGTTAATTGTGATACTGAAGTACTTCGCGCAGGAAGGGATTATTTCAAGAATCGGCACCGACCTTATCGCCTGGCGCGTAACCGTCGCCGCGTTCGCGTTGGGCCTCGGAGCGGCTAATTTGATTCAGGTTCACGCCCGAGCTATCATCCGCCGGGAGAAGAACGCCGATTCCAGCTTTCTGCTGTTGGCTACTATGGCCGTGTTCACCGTGTTGGGAGTTGTGTCTGGACCCAATTCGGCCGCCTACAAGTGGTTCTGGGACAACGTGTACCAGCCTATCTACGGCGGGATCGCCTCATTGCTGGCTTTCATGATAGTCTCCGCGTCGTACCGGGCATTTAAGGTCCGCAACTGGCAGTCGGCCGTGTTGATGATTTCCGCCCTCATAGTCATCCTCGGTCAAGTAGGACTGGTTAGCAGGGTATTTGCCGGCCTTCCTTCCTTGTCCCAGTGGGTGATGTCGGTGCCTAATACCGCGGGCATGAGAGGGATTACCATCGGGGGGGCCCTCGGGGCCATAGCGTTGAGCCTCCGGGTTATCCTGGGCTTTGAAAGGTCCTACATGGGAGGTGGGCAGCAATGAGGCGATCATGGGCAACGGCTGTCCAGAGTATCGACAGGCGGGTTCTCTACGCTTTGACCTTTGTGATAGTATTGCTGCCTCTGGTGCGACCCCTGGGATTTCCCCTTAACATAACGCCGAATACTAGGCGGGCGTTTGAGATTATCGACGCCCTGCCCGAGGGCTCCCTGGTGTTTCATTCAGTCGGGTTCGATCCGTCGGGGGATGCCGAGGTATGGCCTCAAATGCAGGCTCTAAGCCGCCACTTCATGTCCAAGGGACTTAGGATAGTGTACTTTCCCACCAATGTGGGAGGGGATATGTATGCCGAAGCCATTCGCGCGCAGCTTGCTCCCAAGTTCGGGTACGAGTACGGCAGGGACTTCGCCATTCTCCCCTTTAAAGCCGGCGGTGCGCCCGCTATAGCGGCGATGGCCGATTTCTACAGCCTGTATACCGTGGACAGGGACGGGACGCCCTTAAGCGAGCTGCCTATCTTTGATGGATTTAGAGGCATGCAAGACGTGTCTCTCATTACCACCAGCAGCACGGGTGACGACGCGCTCTTTCTCGCCGTGTACTTGGAACCCAAGTTTCACATTCCTATCGTTGTGGGCGGCGCGGCTACCATTATGCCGGTGCTTGGTCCCTACCTTGCTTCCGGCCAGATAAAGGGGATAATCTCCGGGCTTGCGGGCGCGGCCGAGTACGAGGTGCTGTCAGAGATGCCCGGGCAAGCCATTGGAGCCATGGATGCCCAATCCGCGGGACACCTGTTTATAGCCTGTTTGGTGATCTTGGGCAACGTGGGTTTCTTCGCCCAGTCACGCGCGGTCCGAAGGAAGGAGGGTGTGTAGGTTGGCCCAGTCAATAGGAACGTTTCTGTCAGGGTTTTTCCTCATCACTGTGTACAGTTACCTATTCAAGGAGAGCCGTCTGTACCGCTATACAGAGCATATCTACGTGGGTTTCGCGGCTGCTCACGCTATCGTGACCGGCTGGCACAACGTAAAAGATCAGGCGCTTAGTCCTTTGGCGGATGGACAGTGGCTCATGCTGGTGCCGCTGTGCTTTGGGTGTCTCCTGTACGCCAAGTTCACCAAGCGTTACTCTTACTTGTCCCGGACGCCCTTGGCGTTCATGATGGGAGTGGCCGCCGGCGTGACTATCACCGGGGCGGCCGAGGCTTCGTTCGTGAAGCAAATAAGGGCGACGATCCTTCCTTTGAACAACCTGGACAACATCGTGATGGTCTTGGGCACCGTGTCGACGCTTGCCTTCTTCTTGTTCATCCCCTTGGGGTCAAAGAAGGCGGCTAACGGAAAGCGTTCTTTCATGTCCTTGGTGAGCAACTTGGGGCGCGCGACCATGATGGTGGCGTTTGGGTCGTCCTTCGGCTTCGTGGTCATGGCGAGGCTTTCGTACCTCATCGCCAGGCTGCAGTTTCTCTTCAGCAAAGTGTTTCCCGTGATCTCGCAGTGAGCCATAGGAGAAGCCCGGCCTTGCTTTCTGTGAGGCACCGGCCGGGCTTCTGTTTGTTCTCCGGACGCCTTACTGTTCCCGCTCGATCCTGAGTTCCCTGTGGTTGTCGGTTGCCTGTCCCGCTTTTGGGGCGGTGATACGGAGCACGCCGTCTTTGTACTTGGCGGTCGCCCTATCGGGCATCACTTCAGTGGGAAACCGGATTGTGCGTGAAAACGAACCGTACCGCCGTTCTCTCATATGATAGTCGTTTTGCCTGTCAACCTCGGTCTTTTCCATCTGCCCTCTTATTATGAGACCGTTAGAGGTAACTCTGACGCTAATGTGGTCAGGGCTGTATCCGGGGACTTCCGCCTCAACTATCACGTCCTTGTCGGTTTCATACATATCTATCGTCGGCCCTGACCTGAAAACGCGCGGCCAGTTCGCCTCGAGGCCCCAGTTGAACAGGCCTTCGCCGAAACGTCCCAGGTCCGGGACACCCTTCCATAACGGCGTTATGTCATGTTCGTCTCTACCCATGTTGAAGCACCTCCGAAGCGGGATAGATGAGCACAGTTAAGTCTTCCGCAACTCCGGAGGGTTTTATTAGGGAGTCAAACGTTCGCGGTCCCTGGGGAACAGGCTCGCTTCCCGGATGTTGCCCAACTCCAGGATCCTGGCGGTCAGCCGTTCGGCGCCAATCGCGAAACCGCCGTGGCGGGGCATGCCGTACTTAAAGACCTCAAGGTAGCCCGCGAAGGAGTCCGGGTCTAACCCGAACCGGCCCATGTTTCCCACCAACTGATGATAATCGTTGATCCGCATGCCTCCGCTGTTCATCTCCAGTCCCTTGAACAGCAAGTCGAAGCTTAACGTGAGATCGGGAGACTCAGGGTCCGGCATGGCGTAAACAGGCCTCGAGGTGACCGGATAGTGAGTGGCGAAAACAAAAGGAGTCCCCGCTTCTTTCTCAACATACTGGCAGATCAAACGTTCGCCTTCCGGGTCGAGATTGCCGTTTGGCAGGGCCTTTCCGTATTCCCTCCGTAGGATGGTCTCGATTTCAGACAGCTTTAGCCGGGGAATAGTGGTGACTTGTGGCAGCTCCGCCCCGAACATGGCTAGTTCTTTTCCGCAAGTTTCCCTGATATGCGCGAACATGTACTGAAACAGTCTTTCCTCCAAGGACAGGAGATCCTCCAGACCGTCTATGAAGCCCATTTCCAAGTCGAGGCTAATGAACTCGTTTAGGTGCCTGGACGTGTTGTGTTCTTCTGCCCTATAGGCCGGCGCCACTTCGAATACCCTCTCAAAACCGGCGCCGACCAGCATTTGCTTGTAAAACTGAGGGCTTTGAGCGAGGTACGCGGGTTTCCCAAAATAGTCTACGGAGAAGAGCTCGGCGCCGCCTTCCGTTCCGGAGGCCACAATCTTGGGCGTGTGCACCTCAATAAAGTCGTTAGCCCTGAGGAACCGGCGGAATCCTTCTATGGCCTCGGCTTGAACCTTAAAAACGGCGCGGCTCTTCGGGTGGCGTAAAGAAACCACCCTGTGTTCGAGGATTTTCTCTAGTCCTGCGGTTATCTCAGGAAGATTCACTTCGAACGGAATGGAGGAGACAGGCGCGGACTCGACGACAACGCCGGTGGCCTGTATTTCGCACCCGCCGGGAACATTGGGCGCCTCCACCACATTACCCGTGACGCTAACCGCCGTTTCGCAAGACAGGTGAGGAGACCTGGCCAACTCTCCCGACAAGACGGCCTGAGCCAGACCGCTCCGGTCTCTGACTATGATGAAGCGGACTTGGCCCAAGCTGCGTATCCGGTGAACCCAGCCCTTAACCGTGACCGGGGCGCCGACATGCTTCTCTAGCTCACCGCACAAGACTCTGCTCATGTTCCCAAACACCTCTTTCTGCGGACCGCCCTGAGCTTTTTTCAAAACCACAGTCTGCCAACGGGCCCGCGGTTTCCCTTAAGTAGACAAAAAAGCCCGTCCCTATAGAGGGACGGGCCTCCCATGCCCGTGGTGCCACCCAATTGGCCTGCTCAAACCCTATGTTGTGACTGGCTTTGTTATTCCGCCTTAACTCCTAACGGAAGCCTACTTCAGGCAGTAGATCCCTGTTTGAACAGACCCCTCTGCTCCTATAACGGTGGAGTGCCGGCATAAAGCCACTCCCCGGCTGTTCTTCGCTAAGCCCAATAGGCACCGGGCTCTCACCTTACCCCGGCTCTCTGGCAGCCCTGGAATCAAAGCTACTGGTTCCGGTTCATCGTGTTTGAGTTATATTAGTTACCTGTTTCACAGAAGTCAAGAGGAAGCGAGCTATTG
>DULO01000093.1 GCA_012840345.1 Candidatus Fermentithermobacillaceae bacterium | reverse complement strand
CTGAAACCAAGGGGCTGAAAGCCAAGAGGCTGAGACCAAGAGGCATGAAGTAGAGTTGTCCGGAGGGAGCGCTGTAAGGCAAGGCCTTCCCGGGGCGCGCGTAGGGCGGCAAAGGCGATTAGGGGTGTGGGCATGAAGGAAACTGATTTGTACGGGCCAGTGCGTGACTTCCTTTTGTCCAGGGGGTACACGGTTCGCAGCGAGGTTCGAGGCTGCGACATTACGGCCATCAAGGGAGACGACCTGGTCATCTTGGAGATGAAGACTGCTCTCACTGTGCCTCTGCTCGCTCAAGCCGTCGAACGCCAGAAAGCGGCTGATTCGGTATACGTGGTAGTCCCACATCCGGGCAAGAGAGTCCGCACCCGCGAATGGCGAAGGACGTGCGCCCTCCTTAAGCGGTTGGAACTAGGACTCGTCCTCGTGACGTTGGACGGCAGCAATCCCGAGGTGGAGATTCCCTTTCATCCCGCTGTCCGAACTATCCGCAAGAGGAGGGATATTCGCCGGGCGATTATAGAGGAGGCCGCCTCCCGTTCGGGAGACTTCAACCAAGGAGGCAGTACCGGTCAGAAGCTGGTGACCGCCTACAGGGAGGCGTCCATCAAGATAGCATGTTTCTTGCAGGTTATGGGGGCATCGTCCCCCAAGAAGCTGCGGCAAGCCGGTACAGGAGAGAAGACGGCGTCAATACTGTATAAGAACTATTACGGTTGGTTTAGGCGGGTCGCCCGAGGGCAATACGAGCTGACGGACAAAGCGGTACAGGAGATGGCCGCCTACCGTGACTTGGTGGAGCGTTATCGTGTCGAAGCGCTTTCCGTCACGGGCGCCAACCACGGAGGTTCTGCGACTCCGTGAAACTGTGCGGCATGAGGCAGGGACATTGTGACTCGCCTTCGGTCGTATTACCACATGACAGGCTAGCCATGACAGGACTACATGCTGCTTCTATTGCGCGTTTGACCTAGCTACTGCGCCTGACCTATCTAGTAGGCTTATGCCCACTCACTGCGCTTTGATCCATTCGGCGATGTCGTCCACGACTGCTTTGTCCACGTTGCCGGGCACCTCGTACTCGGCTGGAAGGCTCTTCCCGGTTCCCGCGATGAACAGGTGATTCAGTGCCGGGTAGGACTTGAGAGTCGCGTTGGGCGAGTCTCCCAACGCGTTCTGCCAGAGCTCAAAATCGGCCATGGTTACTTGATAGTCCCGTTCCCCTTGCAAGACCAAGAGGGGCATCTCAAGCTCCTGGGCGGTTTGAACTGGGTCATACGCCATCAGGTCCTCCCAGTACGCGCGGCCCGCTCCGAGCACCACGTCACTATCTTTAAGTGTGCCGTTCCGAATCGAATCACAGGCGGCCTTGACGGATGCTACTTGCGCGGCTTCTTCCGCTGAAATGGTGCCGTCGGTTGACGCTAGGTAGCCCATCTGTTCCTCTATGAGATCCAGGAGGCTCCTGGCGTTTGCAGCCAGCAAGATGACGCCGCGCAAGGTAGATGAACCTGACGGCCTGCTTGTGACCGCCGTTGCTATCCTTGGAGCCAGCATTCCTCCAAGGCTGTGTCCCAGCAAGAACACCCGGTTCGGGTCAATGCGTTCGTGCGATCTGAGGAGGTCAACCGCGAGGAGTGCATCCTCGATGGTTTCTTGCTCGACTGTCATGGAAGATGTGAGTTCGGCCATCTTGGATTGGTGCTCCCGTGTCCTCTTTTCGTACCGAAGGACCGCCACTCCTTGAGTTGCCAGTCCCCAGGCCAGGTCCTTGAAGGGTTTGTTTGCTCCGACCGTCTCATCCATGTCGTTGGGACCAGAACCGTGCACCAGCACGACAGCGGGGAAAGGGCCCTCTCCCTTCGGAAGGGACAGGATGCCCGGCAACTGCCAGTCGCCCTCCCCAACCGTGACTTGGACTTCGGTGAAAGACCCGGCGTCCGCGTACGCGGGCGCCTTGTACTCGTTGGTTGACGAGGACTGGGCAGGGAGGAACCATAGTCCGGCAACCGCGCCCGAGTTGTCAAACACTACTTTGCAGTCCAGATTACCCTTCTCAAATGAGCAGGTGATGTAGACGACCTTGTACCCGGACTCTTCGGCCAAGCGGGCGTTCCCCTGGCCCTCGTAACTACCCAGTTGGCTAACTAGCTCCGGCCACACTTGTTTCACCTGGGATGCGGGGAAAGCTTTGGCCATCTGCGCGGAAAACATCTGGATGACCTCCGCGCTCTTATCCTCAGAGGCGCTGAGAAGATCGATGAGCGTCCGCGCCTTGCTCTC
This sequence comes from Candidatus Fermentithermobacillaceae bacterium, assembly GCA_012840345.1. Taxonomy (GTDB): domain Bacteria; phylum Bacillota; class Sulfobacillia; order Fermentithermobacillales; family Fermentithermobacillaceae; genus DULO01. The sequence goes on along the minus strand of DULO01000093.1, from coordinate 107,714 downwards.
GAGTTCCGCGTCGGACAGCTCCGACACCGGGGGCGGCGCCTCTTTCTTGGAACACGCCGGCGTAAGAACCGCAAAAACCACGGCCACCAGCAGAGCCATCACCAACAAGTACCTAGACGACTTCATGACGTGAGACCTCCCGAGGCGATTCACCTATGGCCAACCTGCTCACGGTGTCCGCCAAGCTCTATTGCACTTTGTGGGCGAGATTCCCGAGGTAACTCGCCTCTAACCAATGCTATCACGGAGTCTCTGCCAAGTCCCTTCACCAAACCGCCGATGCTCTTGGCGCGAATTACTCAGATCAACTCGTCATTAATGTTATCACGGCGATATCAGACTTTTTCTGTGAATTTATGTATTCAAGTTTGAACTTTCTCCGGAAAGACGCTTCGGGTGGGAGCCTTCCGGAGACAGCAACTCGACACCTGGGGGAACGGACATGGATTTCCTGGAACTTTGGGACCTTCGGAAGGAGTTCGGAAACACGGTCGCGGTTGACGGAATCAGTTTTTCGGTCCAGCAGGGCGAGGTTTTCGGGTTGTTGGGGCCTAACGGGGCCGGGAAGTCCACTACCATCTCCATGCTGTGTGGACTGCTTACCCCCACGGCAGGCAAGATCTATCTGAAAGGAAAGGAAGTCACTCGGACGTCCCAGGAAATCAAGAAAGTCTTGGGATTGGTTCCCCAGGACGTCGCGCTGTATCCCTCGCTGACAGCGCGGGAAAACCTGACCTTCTGGGGAAAAATGTACGGATTGAGCGGAAGCCTTCTCGCCGAACGCGTTGACGAGGCTCTCGAGTACTGCGGGCTTTCAGACAGGGCTAAGGACAGGATTGAGACATACTCAGGCGGCATGAAGCGGCGCATTAACATCGGGGCGGCCCTTCTCCACAAGCCCGAACTTCTCATCATGGATGAGCCCACAGTCGGCATCGACCCCCAGTCCAGAACTCACATCCTCGACACAGTGCTGAGGTTGAATGCAGAAGGTGTGACGGTCATCTACACGAGTCATTACATGGAAGAGGTGGAGCACCTCTGCAGTCGTGTGGCCATCATGGACCGGGGAAAGGTCCTGGCGCTCGGAACAAAGGACGAACTGGCCAAGATGGTGGGCGACGCCGATAAGATTGAAATCGTCGTCGGGGAGAGCGCGATTCCCGCCCTCAAGGAGATCGAAGCGATCCCAGAAGTTCAAAGCGTGTCGGACGGGAGCGGAGTAGTTACTGTCCTGGTAAAGCAAGGTCACGAACGGTTGCCCCAGATCCTCGAAGTGCTCTTGAGGGCGGGCGTCAAGGTCAGGTCCGTCAATATCACTGAGCCCAACCTGGAAAGTGTGTTCCTAAGCCTCACAGGCCGGGCTCTCAGAGACTAGGAGGGTCGCGATGAGAGCCCTCGAGATAGCTTTCAAAGACATCAAGACCGTGGTCCGGGACTACAAAGCGCTGACGCTCATCATCGCTATGCCCCTCATTCTTATCGTCATCCTGGGGGCGGCCTTGGCTCCCATGTTTTCCAAGGAGGATCGGATCGCCACGTTCAAAGTGGCATTTGTGGACTTGAACGGCGGCGACATCGGGACTTACGTGCGTCAGGTCTTCACCTCGGAGGAACTGAAGGACTTGATTACCCTCGTAGACGCGGCAACAGAGGAGGACGGCCGAGATCTCGTACTTAAAGGTGAGGCGGCTTGCGCAGTGATCATTCCGGAGGCGCCTTCGAGTACGTCCCCCCAGGACAGCCTGGAAATCAAGGTGCTGGGGGACGCCGCGGACTCCATACGGCCTGAGATCGTCCGGGGGATTGCCAACGTTTTCGCTAGCCAATACTCGGCTGTATACGCGGCTACCGGAAACGTCGTCGAAGCGGTCATGAGAGCCGCGGCCCAGGCCCAGGTGGCTCTAAGCAGTGAGGACCTGTCAGGACTTGCGTCCAAGGTGGCGGACAGCGTCACAGAAAAGACGCTTAAGTCCAGGACCGTCTTGGCACAAAGCGCCATGGAGACTACCTGGATTAGCTCAGCCCAGTACTACACGGCGGGAATGTCTACCATGTTTGTGTTGTTCGGAGGCATGCTGGGCGTCAAGTCGATAATCGAGGAACGTAAAATGCACACCATGGCCAGGCTGTTCGCCACCAAGGCCACCAAGGCGGACATACTTCTCGGCAAGACGCTCGCCACTTTTCTGATATGCCTGCTCCAGTTGCTTGTTTTGATCGGGTTCACCTGGGGGGTCCTAAGAGTGGACTGGGGTGGCCCCGTCGTCGCTGTCTTAGGAGTAGCGGCGGCCATGGCGTTCGCGTCCACCGGGTTCGCCATGTTTATCGGGTCTTTGGCTAAGACCGAGCGGGTGGCCGATGGCTTGGTGAACGCAAGCGTCCAGCTCATGGCGCTCCTTGGCGGATGCGCGATGCCCATATACGCGTTCCCGGCAGCGCTGCATTTCGTTAGCCAGCTTACTATCACAAGGTGGGGACTCCAAGGCTTCCTCTCGATCATGGAAGGACGAGGGCTTGCGGGAGCCCTTCAGCCTATGCTTGTCATGGGCCTAATGGGTGCGGTGTATCTGGGGTTCGGCCTTAAGCGCATCCGGTTGGAATAGGAGGGTTCTTGGATGAAGGCCATGATGCACGTTGCCTGGCTGTCTCTCTTGAAAACCCGGAAGGAGAAGTGGGTTCTCCTGATAATGATGGGCCTGGCGCTGCTGTTCGCGTCTGTCTTCGGGACGGTGTTCGGCGCGGGCGGAGGCCGAGGACTGCCAAAGATCCCGGTGGGCATCGCCGACTACGACAACACGCCGCTCACCGGCGCCATCGCGTCAGAACTGGCATCTTCAGGCGCGTACTCGGTAACGAAACTGACAGAGGACCAGCTTAGAAGAGATATCCGGGAAGGGCGGCTTGAGGTGGGTTACGTCTTTCCGGAGGGGTTTCAGGAATCCCTGGGCGGGTCCACTCCCTTACCTGTTCAAGCGCTGAGCCTTTCCACGTCAAAGCTGGCGATGACCGTGGGATCCCTGGTTGAGAAGGTAGTGGCCGATTACATTTTGTCGGAGGCTGTTTCGTCTGTGACGGAAGAGACAGCTCATTCGCTTGGTTTGGACCAGGTGATCGACCCGCGGGGCGTGGCAGCCGAGGCGTTATCAGATTTGAAAGACCGCCCGGTTCTGTCGGTAGCCTACGAGCCGGTTGTGATGCGGATAGTTGAGGACGGCGGCGACGATGCCGGAGAGTCCCGGTCCTATCTCTCCATGGGTATCTACCTGATGTTTACGATGTTCACGGTCATATTCCAGGCCGGCGACATCCTGGAAGAACGGCAGGAAGGCACTTGGGCGAGGCTTCTCACGACGCCGGTCTCCCGCGCGAGCATCCTAGGTGGGAAGATCCTGGGGGCCTATATAATCGGACTGGGTCAGGTGGCTGTGTTGTTCCTCGCCGGGAGATTCCTGTTCGGGGTCGATTACGGTCCTAGTCCACTTCTGGTAGCGGCGATTCTGATGATGTTTTTGCTGTGCGTCACGGGATTGGGGATCCTTCTATCTACCGTAGTCCGGACTTCAGCTCAGCTTCAGGCCCTATCCCCGATCGTGATTACGGCCACGTGCATGCTGGGAGGATGCTACTGGCCTTTGGAGATCGTGTCTCCAACAATGAGGACCATCAGCAAGTTCACGCCGCAGGCGTGGGCGATGGGCGCTCTAAACGATGTCGTGGCGCGGGGAGCGGGTCTGTCTAGCATCTACTTGCCGTTGTTGGTCCTAGCCGGTTTCACTTTGGTGTTCTTTGGGCTGGGCGTGACCAGGACCAAGTTCGAGTAGAGGTGCAGTCTTGTTACCCACGCGGATGGAGCCTACAAGCGTCCCGTCGGAACGGGTTTCAAATACGAATGTGGTTGACCTGAGTGCGCCGGCGGGGGGCGTCGCAATGGATGACTAACGGGTCTACCAGGCGTGTGTCCCCAGCGCCCAGGTTTAGTCCGTAGGACCGGACGAAGTCGCGGTCGGTGTTGAGTTCGGCCGCGATTTGCACTGTCAGGCCGTCCCCGGTTTTCAACTCGCCCGTAGCTTTGAAGTATATGCGACCTGTTTCGCTCCATTCTTTGTAGTGATAGGCGGACGGCAAGGAACTGCCTGCTTCCTGTTGGTTGAGAGGTCTTAACTTCGGATGAGCCTGCAGTTCGTCAGGCACCTTTATCCGGATGCTCAGGAGTTTAGACAAGACCAGGACCAGGCACTTGTGCTCGATGGTGATTTCCTGCGGCTCCCGGGTGTCGAGCTTATTGACCTCCAGCGACGGGAGTGCCATCCTGACGGCATCCTGCTTGGAGGTTTCCAGTCTTTGGGCCCCAATGGCATAGTGCTGGGGGGCTACCAGACCCTGAACGTCAAGCGCATCCTGCATGATGATTTCCGGGCTTTGTGCCGCGACAGCCGGCGATGCGCTGAGATACGCATTCTTTGCTTGCATGGATATCTCAAGAAGGTCAGAGGACGCAGGCGCTTTGTGGTCGCGCGGGCGCAAGAACTCCACTTGGCGTTGTTCTAGGTCTTGGAAATGGCGGTTTGTGAAAACTGCCGTGGGGCCGGCGACTTTCACGAAAGACACCCCCAGATGCTTCCCTTACCTCCGCTCGCGCTAGTAATCACTGAACAAGAACAGATTACTAGAGGAAATATCGCATTCAACCAGGGTTTATGTTAACCGGCGATGTAGGAAAAACTTCTCAGAACCGCATGAAAGCTGGGTCATACGGGTTTGGAGATACCCCGGCGTCCATTGCCGGCAGTTAGTCTGTTCTGGGGCCTCTCACCATCGTTATCCTGGTATAGGCCAGACAGAATCCGGCCCGGGTGACGTTCCTTTGTGAGGCGTTCCCGGGTTGGGTCATGACCGCGGCCAAGTCGCATCCGGCTTGGGCAGCCGCCGACAGCCTCGCCTTGAGGAGAGCGGACTGAACCCCGTTCCTTCTGAAAGCAGGCAGCGTGCTCGCTGTTGAGAGAAGCGCCGTCCCGTCTATAATCTTGAGGGCTCCGCCTCCCGCCACTTGGCCGTCTACCTTGGCCAGGAAACAGATGATCCCAACGGTGCGGAACAGCGCCCGGAAAAGATCGATGTCATGGGGGACGCCTTCGTCTGTACCCGCGAAACCTCTGGCGACCGTGAGACTCCAAAGATTCAGATCCTCTTCATTCTTCTGCCTCATCGGGATGATCGTGATCCCCGGTCCAAAGTCTGTGAACTCCGGTTTTCCTGGAGTCAGGGGACGTACGAACAGGTTGAGGAAATGGAATATGCGGTAGTCCCGGTCCGCTATGAGATCCAAGAGAGACTCGTCGACAAACGGGCAGATATCAATGGTTGGACGAGCGCGGCGGTATCTGAGGAAGTCTTCAACCATATCCAGTTCGGCGGGTTTCACCCGGCATGTAAGCCCCATGCCTGTAGCCCTGCTGAGAGGGGACCGGCTTCCGGCAAAGGAGACGTATCCTCCAGCGACCGGAGTGGCGCATGCTCCCGAGCCGGGGTAAAGGTTGGCGTATGCCCAAGCGTACCGGGCGGTCATCTCGGCTTCAGCCAGTTCCAATCTCGTGGCTATGGACTTATCGACAACGAGGCTATCCATCCTGCCCATTATTCCTGCGCGCCTCCCGGCCTAGAGTTCGTCACTCAGAATGGCACCGCGAACCGTAATCGGAACCGAACCGTAATCAGAAGCGAACCGTAGTCCGAACCAAACCGTAATCAGAACCGCGCTTGTTTGTGCCTATATGATACACCATTCTCGAGCTTGGTCGAGGAATCCTACCTGAATACCGTTACGAGTCTTCCTAGAAAGACTATTCAGGGGCTAGTGAAGTACCTCGGAAACTATCGGAGGTCGTCGCTCCTAGAAGATAACCCTGGCTTCTATGAAGAGGAAAAGAGGGATTTCTTTCCGCGCCCGGTTCTCCGCGGCAGCTCTTGGGCCTGGCTGGCTCTTCTTGTGGGAGATCCACTCCTCAAGCCTGGTTATCGCGAAGCCCTGGTTGGTCAGGTGTTTGAAGTAGGATTGGAGCGGCCTGTGGAAAGACAGAGTCTGGTCAAGAGATCCTGGGGCGGGTTTTCCTGAAGGAGATTTCGCGCCGCGTGCGGCTGTCTTTCCTGGATGCATGTCAATCTTGACCGTTTGCTCCGAGAGGTACCGGTCGATCCTCCGGTATTGATCTCCAGTCTGGGGGTCCCATTCCCACGAACTGGCTTTCGAAAGACTAACCGGGCCTTGTGGTAGAAATTCTACCACTACCTCGGGTAAGTGGTAAGAATCTTACTACTGCCTCGGAGCGGTGGTAGGAATCCTACGACCACCTCGGCTCAGTTGTAGGAATTCTACTTACTGCCTCAGCTCGGTGGTAGGTATTCTACTACTACCTTGGCTCGGTGGTAAGAATTCTACCACCGTCTCGGCTCGGTGGTAGGAATTCTACTACTACCCCGGCTCGGTGGTAAGAATCCTACCACTGCCTCAGCTCAGTCGTAGAAATTCTACTTCTACCTCGGCTCGGTTGTAGGAATTCTACAACCACCCCGGCTTAGTCGTACGAGTTCTACTACTGCCTCGGCTCGGTGGTAGAAATCCTACAACTACCTCCGCTCGGTGGTATGAATCCTGCTACTTCTCGCACCGGGGCGAGAAGCATCCAGTACCCGCTATGCGCTTTGTTCTCCTTGACGGTAATGGTATAGTCGTATGGGCGCGAGATTTCATCCGCGTTCACTATCCGCTCTGATGTCCTGTCTTGAAGTCACGAAAGGAGCTTCGGAGATGGTATCGAGTTCGAGAGGCGTAGTTCTCCAAAGAGGCATCTAGCCAAGCCTAGCCTCACTATGCCTTGCTGTCTCGAACAAACGATCGCCATTATCCCGGAGGGACTTCAACATGACTGTACTAGTCGCCAATAACCTCGCTAAGTATTTCGGCGCGAGACTGATATTCAAATCCATTTCCTTCACCGTGGGACAGGGAGAAAAAGTCGCGGTTATCGGCCGAAACGGAGAAGGCAAGACCACGCTGCTCAGAGTCATCGCGGGGGAGCTGGAGCCGGACGAAGGATCCGTAAGCCTCGTCGGCAAGAGAACTCTCGGCTACTTGTCGCAGGACATACCCCTTGTGGACGGGACGGTCTTGTCTGTAACCCTGTCTTCAAGAAAAGACATCGCCGACCTCTCGTCCAAGCTTGCGTTTCTTGAAGAAGAGATGGCCCGGATAGGCCAAGAATCCCCTGAAGATGCCCGCCGCATGGAGGAGCTTCTCGACGAATATGCCAGGGCTACGGCCCGTTTTGAATCCCAGGACGGCTACAGTCTGGAGCACAAAGCCAAGTCTATCTTGACCGGTCTGGGATTTACCACGGACGAATTCCATAAGGACGTCTCCGTCCTCTCAGGTGGCGAACGGGTGAGGCTTACCCTCGCGAGACTCCTTCTTTTGGAACCCGACCTCCTGATGCTCGACGAGCCCACCAACCACCTGGATTTGCCCGGCGTCGAGTGGCTCGAAGGTTTTCTCAGTACGTATCCTGGCGGAGTCCTGCTGGTGAGTCATGACAGATATTTCCTGGACAAGGTGGCTCACAAGATCATCGAACTCGACCGGGGAGACGGTAAGGTCTACACGGGTAACTACTCTGCTTACGTCCGGCAAAAGGAACTGGAGTTTAGGCTGCAAGCCGAAGCGTACAGGCGGCAGCAGGAGCTCATCGAAAGGACCACTGCCTTCATCAAGAAGTGGAAGGCGACGCCCACTCGTGTCGGCCAAGCCCGGAGTCGCGAGAAGATGCTTGAGCGTCTGGAACTGGTGGAGAAACCCAAGCAGGAGAAGAAGACCATGGGACTCCGGTTCGAGACTGAGGTGGAATCTGGCGATGAGGTCCTTTGGATAGAGGACCTTTCCAGAGAGTTCCCGGTCATTGGTTCGGACGACGAGCCGACGGGAGAGATGCGGCGTCTCTTTCACAATTTCACGTGGCTGTGTCGCAAGGGCGACCGCGCGGCGCTGGTAGGTCCCAATGGGTGCGGTAAGACCACGCTTCTGCGCTGTCTGGCGGGGACCGACCGCGGGTACTCAGGCACCGTGAAATACGGGCAAAACGTGGTTACCGGGTTTTTCACTCAGGGCCAGGACGACCTGAACGACCAGAACACCCTGTACGAAGAAGTCCATTCGCTTGGGCTCGAGCCTCAGGCGTGCCGCGATCTCCTGGGCAGGTTCTTGTTCTCCGGGGACGAGGTAGAGAAGTCCGTCGGCAAACTGTCGGGAGGCGAGAGGAACCGCCTTGCCCTCACCAAGCTCGTGGCAGGTAAGGGCAACCTTCTGTTTCTTGACGAGCCCACAAACCACTTGGACATGGCCTCTAAGGAAGTCCTGGAACGGGCTTTGAAGGATTTTCCCGGCACGGTTATTTTCGCGTCCCACGATAGGTTCTTCATTGACCGCATCGCTACCCACCTTTGGATATTCGATGGCGAGACCATTCACATATTCAAGGGCACCTACTCGGAGTACAGGGAGAAAGTGGAATCCGGCGCCGAGATAATCTATGAGGAGGAACGGCCATCGTTCGTTTTCTTGAGGAGGTCGCCATCCGGAGCCGGACGAGGGGGTGCTAGGGTCGCCCCGTCTCAACCAGGTGGCAGGGTGTCTCCCTCAGGTAGGGTAACGTCAGGCAGGGCGGCTGCGTCCGGCAAGGCGCCTCAACACGGGAAATCCGACAAAGCCGACAAATCCACGGGACAGCCTTCGGGGAAACCACAGAGGACTGTGGACGCGGAAACGCGGGAGCGGATGCGTGAACTGCAGCGTCTCGAGTCGGAGATAGAGGTCTTGGAAGCCAGAAAAGAAGAAATGCTTGAGCTCTTCCGGGACCCGTCTTCCTACGGAAATCCCAAAGAACTGCCCATGAAGGAGTTCAGCGAACTGGAAAAGGAGCTTGAGGCTCTCTACGCAAAATGGGAGGAGCTCGGGACCGCCCTGGCAGGAAAGCAAGAGGCCGATGAGAAAAACTAGGCTAAATCGCTAGATGGGGAGGTTCCCGCCGTGGAGAAGTCCGCTCTCGACGCTATATTGAACCGCGCGACCGTCCGTTCTTACCTGGATAAGGACGTACCCGATGAGGTCATAGAAAAACTGGCCAGGGCCGCTCAACAGGCGCCGTTTACGGGGCAGATGTACGCTTTCATCTACACCCGCGACAAGGAGAAGAAGGAAATCCTCGCGAAACACCTCGGCCGCCACTTAGCCCAGGCGCCCGTGTTCATCTTGTTCTGCATGGACTTCCGGAAACTGGAGAAGTTCATCGCGTACAAGGGCAGGGAGAACAAGTCCGGCCAGGTCCAGATGCTTTTCTTGGGTATCCAGGACGTGGCGTACGCCGCGGCCAACATGATTACGGCAGCCGAGGCCATGGGGTTAGGCACGTGCTTCTTCGGCGGCGCCCCCATGATTGCGCCTTTGCTGACCGAGATGTTCAAACTTCCGGACAGAGTGTACCCTGTGGTCGGAATGTCGCTCGGATATCCCGCCGTAAAGCCGGGTCCCAGGCCTCGCATCCCGACATGGTGTGTTCTGTTCAAGGACGAGTACCACGACCTGACCGAGGATGAAGTCGCTCAGGCGCTTAGCGTGATGGACGCCGGCTTGATCCGTGAAGGATACTACAGGAACCTGGGGGCCAAGATTCCCAAGCCTGAGGCCGGGGAAGACACGGTTGACTACGACACCTATGGCTGGGGAGAACACATATCCAGGAAGTACGCGAGGCAGGCCCAATCCGAGATACTGAAACAGCTTCTGGCGGAAAAGGGCATCGTGCTTTGACGATGAAGTCGAGGCAACGCGCCGGTGCTGGTGCCGGTGTGCTGCTCCGGCAGCGTTGCCTGCGGCCGTGCCTGGCAGCAGCGCTCAAGCGACAGCTTAGGCGACAGTGCTATAGCGAAAGAGGGACGCATGATGACCGGCACCAAACGGGTTTACTGGGATTTACCTTTCGATAAGGCATACTCCACCCAAGTGCTTTCGGCGGAGTTTAAAGATGGTCAGTTACAAGTAGTTCTAAAGGAGACCATTTTCCATCCTGAAGGGGGAGGACAGCCGTCCGACACCGGGGTGTTACGGCTCCAGGACCAGTCGATTCAAGAGAGGCTAGGGGGCGGGGAACTGGCAGTTTCCAAGGTGCTTGAGGAAGGCGACAAGATCCTCCACTTCGTATCTCTTAGCCCCACGGCATTAGCGGCATCTCTAACAGAGACCGCGGAGACGACCAGGACGGCAGATAGGGAAGGAACGACCGGGACGGCGGATACGGAAGGAACGGCCGGGACGCCCGCGCGGGAAGAGGTCGCCGCCCTGCTCAGAGGCGCAAATGTAACTTGTGAAATCGACTGGGACCTCAGGTTTGACTTGATGCAGCAGCACACGGGGCAGCACATCTTGTCACGTGCCTTTGAGGAACTCTTGGACGCCAAGACCGTCGGCTTTCACCTGAGCGAGGAGTACGTGACCATTGACTTGGCGATACCGTCCCTATCTGAAGAAGACGCGGCCAGGGTTGAAGACAGGGCAAACGAGATCGTCTTCCGAAGCATCCCTGTGTTCGCCAAGGAGTATGAGGCGGGGAAGCTTCCCGAAGAGATAAGGACCCGGTTGCCCATATCAGCCGAAAACATCCGCGTGGTGTACGTCGGCGACTTTGACGCCTGCGCCTGCGGCGGAACCCACGTTACCTCGACCGGCCAAGTCGGCCTGATCAAGATAAACCAGATTGACCGCGCCCACGGAGGGGTGCGCGTCGTGTTCCGGTGCGGAAACCGGGCCCTCAGAGACTACCGGCAGAAGGAGCGGTTCCTGTCTGAGACAGCCAAGATCTTGTCCCAATCATGGACGTCGGTCCCGGCAGCCGTAACGGGCCTGACCGATAAAGTGGTCAGCCTGGAGAAATCCCTGGAGGACGCGCGGAAAGCCCTGCTGGAGCAGGAGATTGCCGGCATGATCCGGGAGGCCGCCGGCGCAGCCGCCCACGAAGCCCTGGTAAAGCACCTGCCGGGCAAGAGCGTGGAAGAACTGCGGATGGCCGTGAAGCGAGTATCGGAGGCGGTCAAGGTACCTGCCGTCTTCTTCACGCTAGAGCCGAGGTTCCAGGCGATTGTGGCCAGTTCCGACTCGAAGCCGGACGCCCGGACGGTGACAGCCAGAATCGCCTCATTGGTAGGGGCTAGGGGAGGAGGAACCCCCCAGCTAGCTCAGGTCGGTTCCAAGGAACCTTTGGAGATGGACGAAAACGAAGTGAAGCAGGTCATCCTAGAAGCATTGCAGGACGCGTTGAATCATTAGGCTAAATAATTAGGCTGACGCGAGCGGCCTGCCGGACAGTCCCCACCGGTCCTAGAACGTTCGATGGGGGCTGATAATCGAGACCCTCGATGGGCGAAAGCCTCCCGGCAGGCCGCTCGCTGCTTACACACGGAAAGGGATTAGTTCTTCCTAAGAACCCTCCCCGCGAACGCCGCCTTCACCACGCCGTTTTCCATAGCCTGCACGCCGTTTACGAACACATGCTTGATGCCTTCCGCGCGGGCGTAGGGTTCGGTACCCGTGGCCGTATCCATCAAGGTATCGGGGTCGAACACGACCAAGTCCGCCCAGTACCCGGGCTCGATTAGGCCCCTCTGGGACAGTCCCACCGCTCTCGCCGGCAGCCACGTGCTCTTCATGACCGCGGTCTCCAGCGAGAAGAGGCCTTCCTTTACGAACCGTCCGACTACCCTAGGGAAAGTGCCGTAGTGCCTCGGATGGGCAGGTATTGGCGTTATCGGGCGATCGAGAGCGAAGGCGTCGGTGCCCGGCATGACGAACGCGGCGCTTATTACATCGTGCACATCGTCCATGCTGATGGCCGAAGCCGCCCATACGTCCAAGCCGTCAGCGAGAAGGAACTCAAAAACCAGAGAAAGCGCGTCTTTACCTGCTTCGGCCGCGTACTCTTCCAGTACTCGCCCTTCCGCTTCCGGACGGGACGGGCACTTCACGATGTAGTAATCACCGAACCTCTTTGAAGCGGCCTGTACTTCCGGCAGGTCCTTAACCTTGGCCATGAAACCGGGGTCTCTCAAGAGCCGTTGCGCCCGCTCAAAAGTAGCCATGGTCGGTGCGGCCGGCGCGGTGCCGTCGGGCGACTCGAGGAGCTTCATGGCTTCGGGAGGCAGGTACCTGGCGAGGGAGGAGGCTTGAGAGAACTCATAGGGATAGCAGTCCGCCGAGATGCGCAATCCCTTTCGACGCGCGTTCTCGATCATCTCGAGGCTCCTTCTCACTTTGCCGAAATTCCTTTTGCCCAGGGCTTTGTGGTGGGAGATTTCGGCCTTTACGCCCGTGAGTTCCGCTATTCTAATCACTTCGTCTACGGCTTCAAACAGTTCATCGCTTTCATTTTTCATATGAGTTGAGTAGAGTCCGTCGAACTCGGCGACCACTTGGGCCAAGGCGATGATCTCCTCCGTGGGCGCGTTCCCTCCGGGGAGGTAGCTGCGGCCGGTGGACATGCCCCACGCTCCGCTTTCCAAGGCGTCTCGCAGGAGGCATTTCATTGCGTCAATCTCGCCGCCTACGGCACCCCGCTTTTCAGTACCGACGACGTGCGCTCGCAAGAGGCTCTGGCCCACCAGCGGGGCGACGTTGACGCCGGTGCCGGCCTTGTCCATCTTGTCCATGAGTTCACCAAAGGAATGCCACGACCAGTCCAGTTTCTCGTAGGCTTCAGGGTGAACGAGACCTGACAGGAGGCCCCGCAAGACGCTCTGTTTGGTTTCCTCTTTGACGGGCGCGAGCGACCATCCGCAACTGCCCACTATTTCGGTAGTAATACCTTGGGAAATGGAACTCTCGGCTTTTGGATGAGTCAGGATGGAAAGATCTGAATGGGAATGCATGTCTATGAAACCGGGGGAAACGACCAATCCTTTGACATCAATTACTTTTTCCGCGACTGCCTCGGACAAGTCTTGTACCGCTTGTATTTTCCCGTCCTTAATGGCCACGTCTGACCGGAAACCGGGGCGACCGCTGCCGTCTACGACCGTTCCGCCTCTGAGCAGCACATCGAACAAATGGGGTCCCTCCTTATGCGTGGTTCATATGTGGTTCTCCCTCGCCGTGTCCTATCCATTCCAATATACCAGTGAACGTGGCTAAACCGCATATAGCAGGGACCATTTATCTGTTAGAATTCGAATGTGAGTGTCACGGGGTTGCTTTCAGACTTTAGAAGGCGCGCTTCGTAGTAAGTGACATAGAGCGCGAGCGTGCCTCTTGGAGGCTTTGTCAAGGGTTTGGAAGACCGGGAACTGTTACAGAGAATCCTTGGCGGTGACAAGGATGCCTTTGCCGAACTGGTCCAAAGGTACTATAAGAACATCTATAACCTGGCTTATAGGATGACCGGAAACCGCGAGGATTCCATGGACGTCACCCAAGAGGTTCTGCTCAGGGTGTACAGGGCTATTAGGTCCTTCGACCCTGAAAAGCCCTTTCTTCCGTGGGTGTACCGGATAACCTGGAATATATGCGCCGACAGGGGACGGAAGATAGGCCGTACCCCCCGTGAGGATTCCATCGATGACAACGAGATGGAGTCGATCAAGCTAAGAAGCCAGGAACCGGGCCCCGATAGGAGCTATGAGAAAAAGGAACTCAAAGAGGTTCTTGACAGCGCCATAGCGAGACTTCCGGAAGGGTACAGAGAGCTTGTGGTTATGTTTCATGTTGACGGGTTGTCGATCAAAGAAATCTCGGACATTACCGGAATGAAGGATACAGTGATCAAGAACAGGCTGTATAGGGGACGTCAGATGATGAGAAAGATGCTTGAATCAGGTGGGATAACATGGACAGCGTAAGTAGCATCAGTGTTTTTCTTGGCGAGAACACAGGTGGTGCGACGCCATGAGTAGGGGCAAATGCCCGGATGATTTACAACTGGAATCGTTTATCTCTGGGGATCTCTCCACGATTGAATCTGTGACAGTTCGAGTCCACACGCTTTTGTGCCCGTCGTGCCGAAAAAGGCTTTCGGACCTTCGTGCTTTCCAGTCGGTCCTAAAAGACATTCCCGTGCTTGAGCCACCAGAAGGATTCTCCGACAAGCTTCTGGCGGAAGTCGCTTCATGGGACTTCCCTCCGCCGGAACCGCTGGTAGAGGATGTAGCCAAAGCGTACCTGGAGGAAGAAGGCGCAGAGCCGGAGGTGAAAGGGATCAGGCTCCGCTGGAGCTTGGCAACCGCGGCGTTCTTCGTGATGAGCTTCCTGCAGTGGCGTTTTTCAGACATACTGCCGCCCATTCTTCAGGGCAAGTACTTGATGTCCTTCGCGGAACTGGACAGCCTTTGGAACTTCCTGTTTTCGGGAGCCTGGCTTAGGAGCCTCAAGGATGTGGTCGCGGCTATCCGCGTGGACGGAATCTCCTCTCTGAGAATTCTTGGCGACACTGTACCAACTCAGATTGTGAGCGTACTTGTATTTGGCGGTATCGTGACCGCGGTTTTCATTAACCAACTGCGGTCGTCGCGAAAGTGGAGGCGATAAGCGTTGAAGCGGCTCTATAGGTCAAGGCAGTTCCGCGTTCTCGGCGGGGTGGCGGCCGGAACCGCGGAGTATTTCGGAATAGACATCACGCTAATGAGGCTCCTGTTTATCTTGGCAGGCCTGGTCATGCCTCAGGTTATTGTCGCGTACATCCTCGCGTGGGTGATCATACCCGAGGAGCCGGCAGTGGCATCAGAACCGTACAGGACTACGACCCAGAGCGCAGGTCAGAGGACAAGCCAGGGTACAACCCAGACCGCGGACTCGTACGCGCCGGTTTCCGAACCGCTGCCGCCTACAGCAGATGAGATACTGGGGCAGAGCGGAACCGCGCCGGTAACCAGCGTTCCCAGCGTTTCTCCTGGAACGACAAACACGGAGGATAGGGAATCCGACAAGGGCAAGCAATTCTTCGGCTACCTGTTGATAGGCATAGGCGTGATAGCGCTTCTTAGGAGTTTTGTCCCCCGCTACGTATGGAGGATGCCTTTCGAGCTGCTTAGAAGCTGGTGGCCGTTAGCGATAATCGCGTTGGGCTTTGCGCTCATTTTCGGCGCCTTAAAGGGGAGGTAATTCATCGTGGTTAGTCGCCTGCTAAACGGCCTTACGCTGGTCGTTATCGGCATTATCCTCTTGATGAATACAACCGGCTCTCTCCCGTGGGACGTATGGGGAGCGGCGCTCACTTACTGGCCGGTGCTCCTGATAGGCTTGGGCGTGCAGATAGCGTTGTCCCGGTGGAAGATACCCGGCCTTTCCCTGGCCATCATCGCCATACTTATTCTGGGAGCCATGAACCCGTACGCAAACAACGGCGTGTTCCAGAGAAGCTGGCAATTCCGGTTCTTTCCCACGATGCAGCTGGAGGTTTCGGAAAAAGACTGGTCTCTGGACTTGGAACCTGCCGTGTCTAAGCTGGAACTGAACTGCGAAGCGCCCGGGATGGATGTTGAGGTCGCAGGACTGCCCGACCTTAACGACATCGATCCTCCCGGGGCGCTTCAGGGTAAGCTGCGGTGGGACAAGTACGGGCCGGTGGTCACAGAGGTGTCCTCCGGGGACACCTTGAAGGCCACACTTAAGTCGTCGGTCCCAGTCGATACTTCCCAGGCAGGCACACAGGAATGGGTTCTGGCAGTCAATTCGTCGCTGACCACTCGCCTCAATCTGACCGGCGGCGTCGCCAACCTCAAGTTGGACGCCAGCCGGTTGTACGTTGAGAACGTCGTGTTGTCAGCGGGCGTCACTAGCCTCGACCTAAACCTCGGGCTTTCGGGGAAGAAAACCGGGGTTTTGGTAACGGGCGGCGTGGGGAACGTGAAGGTCGTCGTCCCCGCGTCCGCTGGAGTAAGAATCGACATAAGCGGCGGGCTCATTTCCCGCGACTTCTCAAAGCAGGGCCTGGAGAAATCCGGAGACGTGTGGATCACTCCGGGTTATGACAGCGCGACCACCAAACTTGACCTCACAGTAAGCTGCGGCGTAGGAAAGGTCAGCCTCATCCGCAAAGACACCGCGTTCTGACTACCTCCACCTTCTTCTGGGCATAATACCTGCGTTAGGAATATTGGGAGAAGGTGGCAAGAAGCACCTCATGCGCGTAGGCGTTCCCAGAAGCCTGAGCTTCTATTATTTATTTCCTTTCATCAGGTCCTTTCTCAACGAACTCGGCGTCTTGTGGCTTGAGTCGCCGCGGACCAGCGAACACGACCTGACTTACTTGGATTTGTGTCCCACCGACGAGCCCTGCGTGTCGGTCAAGGTAGCGTTCGCCCACGCCAAGAACCTCTTGGACAGGGGAGCGGACATTCTCCTTGTGCCCACGGTGGTATCTCTTTCAAACACCGCGTATTGCTGCCCGAAGATGATCGGCCTGCCGTCGATGCTGAAGGCCGGATTGGGGCTGGACGACTCACGACTCTTGAGCCCGACCATCGACTTCAAAGACAACCCTGACAAGTGGAGGCTGTCGTGGATCGAGGCCGCCCACAGGCTGGGGGTGGACGATCCCGAACTGGCGAACCGCGCCCTTGACAAGGGGCTCGAAGCGTGGCGCAAGACCGAGCGGTACCTCGCGTCCAGTAAGACGCCGGTAATCGAGGTAATCGAGGGCTCCGTCAATCCTTGCGGCCTGGACTTAGGAGAACTCGCGCGGGCGAAGGAACACCCGGATGGACACCGGGATCACTGGACAACCGGGGTCATGGGGCACGCCTATATCCTCCACGACGTCTTCGGCAAGAAAGTGATGAAGGTCCTAAGCGGTTACGGGAGCGTGATCACCCCAGAGGAAGTCCCCGTTGAGGACGCCAACGAAGCGCTCAAAGAAATACCTGATGGAGACAAGGCATGGACTATAGAGGCCCGGATCCTCGGCGCCGCTTTGCACCTCCTTAAGCAGAGGAAAGTGGAAAGGATGGTGTTCGTAACGGCGTTTTCCTGCGGGCCGGCGTCCATCATCGAAAACTACATAGTGAAGGAAGCGGAGAACCAGGGGATCCCCCTCCTGAACCTGGCGGTGGATGAGCATTTCGGAGACGCCGGGCTGATCACGAGGCTTGAGGCGTTCATGGATTCGGTGCGGCCGGCTCCCGTGAGACCGGCGGCGGGGGAGCGGATTGCCGCGGATTCGCGCGAATCCCATGACGTCAACAGGAAGCAATCCAGCCGCATTCAGTGCGGGGACATTGCGCGACAGGCGGTCGGCGGTGACAGGGCTGCGGCATTCTCCGGTAGGCGCCTGCCGTCATCCGCGCCGTTTGGCCTGGTTAAT
Source organism: Candidatus Fermentithermobacillaceae bacterium (assembly GCA_012840345.1). Taxonomy (GTDB): domain Bacteria; phylum Bacillota; class Sulfobacillia; order Fermentithermobacillales; family Fermentithermobacillaceae; genus DULO01. The sequence continues at coordinate 90,324 of DULO01000093.1, read as the reverse complement.
ATGGGCAACTTGGGCATAGCCCTGGAAGCCATGTTCAACTACATGAGAGTTCCCGTGGTCCGCGCGCCGGCTGTCACCGAAGACATGGCGCTGGCCGGGAAAGAGCTCGCGCCTGAGTTCATCTGTTCTCCCATGGTAAACGTACTGGGGCAGGTCAGGTATCTCGCCGACAGGGGGATAGACCGGATTCTCATGATCCAGGGCAAGGGGAGATGCCGGCTGGGCTGGTACTCTCAGGTCATGCAGACCATACTCGACAGGGCCGGATACCAAGTGCGCCTTGTTGCGGTGGACTCGCCGTTCCCCTGGAGGGACAAGGGCAAGGCGTTCTTGGAAGCATACAACGAAATAGCGGGCGGGACCGGGGCGGCCAGAGCGCTGGGAGGCCTGGCGCTGGCCATCAGAAAACTCGCGGTCATGGACAGGGCTTCCGACATACTGCGTGAGATCAGAGCAAGGGAGAGTGTCCGCGGTGAGGGAGACAAGAAGTTTGCCCAATTCCTCTTGGAACTCAGAGAGGCCAAGTCGTTCCTTGCCATCGAACGCACTTTGATACGGTTTGCCCGTGAGGTACAGAAGATCCCCACCGATCCGGTGGACCCCATAAACGTCTTGATCGTGGGCGAGATTTACGTCGTGAATGAGCCTTTTGCAAGCAAGGACGCGGAGAAGATCCTGGGTTCCCTTGAGGAACGGGTGAGGGTGTACAACAACCTCGGGATCAGCGAGTGGGTCGCCTATCACCTCTTGAAGATGCCTCGGGCGGTCAAGAACTACCATCAAGTAGCCGCGGCTGCCGCCCCGTACCTCGCGCCGGACGTGGGCGGGCACGGGCGCGAGTCTGTGGGCGAGACGGTGCTCGCCAAGACCCGCCAAATAGACGGAGTCCTGCACCTATTCCCGTTTACGTGCATGCCCGAGATTATAGCCCAGAACGTGCTTGTCAGGGTGTCCAAAGAGCTTGATATTCCGGTGTTGTCCCTGATGATATCGGAGCAAACCGGGGTGCAAGGGCTTCAGACCAGGCTCGAGGCGTTTTGCGACCTTCTGGCGGGAAGGAGAAAGAGAGCTCAAAAACATGGTTCGTAAAGGACACAGGTTCTTAGGGATCGACGTAGGAAGCGTCACCACCAAAGTAGTGGTTATAGACAGCGATGACAGCATCATCTTCGAAGACTACATCCGCAATGAGGGCGGCCCTATCGGAGCGCTTCAAACAGGCTTCAGGCACCTGGACGCCCAGGGCATCACCGACAAGATTCAGGCGGTCGGGGCCACCGGATCCGGGAGAGAACTGGCGAAGGTCATCGCGGGAGCCGACGTCGTGAAAAACGAGATTTCCTGCCACGCCCGCGCCGCTTCGCACCTCTTTCCCGATGTCGGGACACTCATTGACATCGGAGGACAGGACTCAAAGATAGTGTTCTTCCAATCGGGCTACCCTGTCAGTTTCAATATGAACACCGTTTGCGCCGCAGGTACGGGGTCGTTCTTGGACCACCAAGCGACCCGCCTGGGCATCCCCATAGAGGAGTTCGGCGAATGGGCGCTCAAGTCCCGTTCGCCCGCAAGGATCGCCGGGCGCTGCGGGGTTTTCGCCGAATCGGACCTCATCCACAAGCAGCAGATGGGCTACAGGAAAGAAGACCTGATAGCCGGGCTTTGCGCCGCGCTGGCCACCAACTACATCACCAATGTAGCCAGGGGGCAGAAGATCCGTCCGAGAGTGCTTTTTCAGGGCGGAGTGGCCGCCAACAAGGGCATCAAGAAAGCCTTGGAAGACAAGATTGGCCTGGAAGTGACCGTGCCGCCCCATTTCAAAGTCATGGGAGCCTTTGGAGCGGCGCTTATCGCAAAGGAGAGGTTCATAGAAGACCGGATTCCCGAGACTCGCTTCAGGGGTGTATCCAGGATAGCGAGGTTTACCGCCGTAAGCCAAGGCTTCCCGTGCTCTGATTGCGCCAACAACTGCGAGATTCAAGAAATCCTCATAGACCAGGCCCCTGTCGCCCGGTGGGGTTCCAGGTGCGGCAAGTGGGAGGACTTGAGCAGGAAAAGTCCCTCTGAAAAGACGGACGCTCATTCCGCCAAGGTTATCTAGTAGGCGTCTAGTGAGCGCACGAAGGCTTCGCTCTGCTCTCAACCCGCTTTCCGGCATGTGTTAAGCCGCCTTCGTATTGTTACTGTGCTGCCTCCGAGCGATCTTCGGGGCTGCTTTTGCCCTGTCTTTGCGCTGCTTTCTAGCCACGTTTACGCTGCCTTTAAGCCTTCCTCAAGGCGTTTTTTTGTGAAGGATATGGGTCTCGTGGAAGCGAAGTCATTGCCTTGAACCGTCATGAACCGGTCTTGGTTAACGTGTTCATATGACGAGTTCCTTGAAAGGCTACTAGTTGGCTTCCTGGAGGACAAGCTATGATTAAGATTGTGCACTGCGCGGATATCCACGCGGGCAGGCCCGCCTCGCTTGAGTTGGGTCCCGAAAAGGCGCTTACGAGGCGGAAAGAGATTGAAGAGACCCTCTTTCGAATAGTGGAGATTGCCCGGGAGGAAAAGGCAGACCTGCTCCTCATCTCAGGCGACCTATTTGAGCACAAGTACGCGAGACCTTCCTGGGCGCGGGAGGCCGCCGAAGCTCTGGGCTCCATACCCGATACCAGAGTATTTGCAGCTCCCGGTAACCACGACCCGGTCCTTAAGGACTCCCTATACCTCAGCACCCCGTGGCCGAAAAACGTGACCGTGTTGCTCTCACCTGAGTGGTCGGAGGTAGTCATGGAGGACAAGGGCGTGGCGGTGTACGGACGGGGATGGACTACATACCGGGAGACGGAACCGCTCCTCCGGGGCTTTCACGCCAGACGCTCCGACCTCTTGAACTTGATGCTGGTTCATGGTGAACTGGTGAACCGCTCTTTGGAGGGGTCCGAGTACCTGCCCATCTACCCGGAGGACGTTATCGGTTCGGGAATCCACTACCTGGCTTTAGGCCATATCCACGCCCCGTCAAGCGTACGGTTGGGCGATACTGCGGCTGTCTACGCGGGATGCCCGGAGCCTTTGGATTTCGGAGACAAAGGCGAGCGCGGCATCTATCTTGTGACCGCGGAAAAAACCGCCCGCGGGGATTTCTCGGTGAAACCCGAATTCAAGCCCATAGCCAAACGGCAGATGAAATCCGCGGAGGTTGACATAACCGGACTGGACACTGAAGAACGCGTCCGCAACGCCATTTTGAGCGTGGACGCGCCCGAGGCGCGTAAGAGGGACTTGTGGGCGATAACCCTCACCGGGCGGGTTGAACCGGAGATCTCCTTTGAAACCCAGTCTTTGGAGAGGGAACTCTCGGGCGAGTTTTTCTCCCTACGAATATCCACCGATTACTGGCCGGACTATGACCTGCAAGCCTTGGCCGATCCCGACAATCAAAGCCTGGAGGGAAGGTTCGTAAGGCACCTCCGCGAAATGGCGGACGAGCGGCGGGCCCAGGGCGACTCGCGGGGCGCGGAGATAGCCGAGCTGGCCATCTACTACGGGCTCGACGCGCTGCGTCAAGGAAAGGTACTTCTTAGAGGGAGGCGGTGGAATTGAAGCTTCGATACCTTTTGCCGGCCGCCTTCGGTAAGTTCCATCTGAAAGAACCGATAGTCCTGCAAGACGGGCTTAACCTTATCGTTGGGGACAACGAAGCCGGAAAATCCACGCTGGAAGCCTTCATCCACGGGATGCTTTACGGTTTCAAGAAAGAGGGAAAGTCCAGGATATCCAGGCTTCCCGAGTTCGACAGGTACCGCCCGTGGTCGGGCAGCGAGTACCGGGGCGTGATCGGATATGAGGCGGACGGCGCGAACTACCGGGTTGAGCGTTCGTTTGACCCGGACCTGGTCAGGATTTACGACGATGACACGGGAGAGGACATAACCCGCAGGTTTAGCCAGGACTCCCGCAAGGAATATGACTTTGCCCAGCGCCACCTGGGGCTTTCCGCCATGGAGTTTCGAAACACGGTCTGGATCCGCCAGCTGGGGAGCACGCAAGAGCCCGGCTTGGGCACGGAGATCCAAGGCAAGCTGGGCGACATCCTCCAAGGCGGAGCCGAGGACGTCTCACTGACCAAAGCTCTATCCGCCCTCATTGAGGAGCGGAACAAGATAAAGTCCCCCAGGAGCACGAAGCAACGCTTGGACGTCGTCATGCAGCGCCTGGCTGAACTCAAGAAGGAAGCCCAAGACGCCGCCGCCAGGGAGGAGCAAGTGAGGGATTGGCTCATCGAGGCGTCGTCCCTGAGCCGGAATAGGGACCGGCTTGAGGAAGAGTGTAGGGACCGTCAAGCCGATCTGGACCGGACACGGTACTTACTGCTAGCCGACCTCTTGGCCCAGGTAACCGCGTTAGATGAGAAGGCCAGGGGGTTGCGGGATTCTCTGGCCGAGAGGGAGTGGGCCAAGGACCTGCCCAAAGACGAGGAGGGGAATTACAAGTCCATTCTTCAGGAGAAGGAGTCTCTAAGCCAAAGATGCCGCGAGGTCGAGGCGGAACTGGACGCCCTTCAAGAGAAAGCCAAGAACTACGACGCGATACTGGACCGCTTATCACGAGTACAGGCCGTGAACGTTGACGCGGCCGCCCTCGCTTCCATGTATACCAGGTATCTTTCGGCTAAAGCCACCGCGTCAAAGAGCGAGAGGGTCGCCAACGACGCCAGGAAGGAACTAAGGGCGGCGGAAGAAGAGACCGAGACGTGCGGACTACTAGACAGGGACTTCAACGAAGAGACCATCAAGCAGGCAGAAGAGCTTCAGTCTATCGTCCAAATCGCGGAAAAGCAAAAGGATAGCCTGGCTGTCGAAGCCGAGCGAACGAGGGCTCAAGTCCTATCTAGGCATCCCGGCGGGACATCCGGCTGGCTCTATGGACTGTCCCTCGGGGTTCTGGCGGTCGCGGTAGTGTTTACGGTGATGGGGTGGCCTGTGGCTGTTCCCGCTTTCGCCGTAGCTGTGGCCATGTTCGCCTTCGGACTCTACAGACAAAGCAGGGCCGCCAAAGCGAGGCGTGACGACGAGGCCGTCCTGGCGGAGAAAGAAAGATTCGTAAAAGAACAGGAAGAACGGGTCGAGGAAGCCAGGCGGGCCTTGTCCCAGTACCTTGCCGGCTTGGGCGTATCATCCCCTGAGCAGCTCCGGGCTTTATCCAGGGAAGCCGCCGCCGTCCGGGCAAGGTTGAAAAACGCTAAGGACAAGTACGAGGTTGCCCAAAACTACTGGTTTGAGGCGTCCCAGGAGTACGCCGCCGCCGAAAAGGAGCTGCTCTCGGTGTTGCGGAGCTCCGGCACCATCGGCCCCAACGAGTACGTGAGCGACTCGGCAGTTGAATCGTTGAAGAGAGACCTATCGGAGTTGGCTTCGGCGGTCCAAGGGAAACGAGTGGTTTCGGAGCGCTTGCAGGAGACGAGAGAGTCGTTGGGAGAGCTCAGGGCGAGGCTGGAAGGTCTTCTGCAAAGAGAGAGCGCGCTGCTCGCGTCGGCCAAAGTCTCTTCGGCTCAGGAGCTTATGGAGAAAGCGCGGGCCAAAGAGGAGTATGACGACCTAAAGCGGTCGCTGGACGAAGTCCTCCGGCGCAGGGAAGACCTCCTGATGGGACGGTCTCTGGAAGACTTGGTCTCGGAAATGCGAGACCTTGAGGCGAGGCTGGGCGAGATACCCGAAGCTCAGCCGCTGCCTGAAGGAGGCCAGAAAGCCTACGAGGAGAAAAGGCAGCAGCTTGATGAGGTGAAAGCGCGGCTCGCCGAGATTAACTCGGAACTGGCATCCATTCAACGTGGGATCAAACTCAGGAGCGAAGAGGGCCGTTCTCTTGCCCAGATTGAGGAAGAGACCGCCCGCTACCTTGAGCTCGAGTCAGAAATGTCGCTTGATAGGGATGCCCTTGACCTGGCTTACTCCACCTTGGAGGACCTGTCCAAGGGTATACGCAGAGAGTTCGCTCCTGCTCTGAACCAGCGGGTCGGAGAGATCCTGGCGGCCATCACCAACAACCGCTACCAAGCGCTTAAGGTATCTGCCGACCTGCAAATGAGCGTCGCGCACCCGGACACGGGGAACCTGGTAAGCATAGACGCTTTGTCCGCCGGGACCCTGGACCAGTGCTATTTCGCTCTCCGGGTGGCCATCGCCGAAGTCATCACGAAGAAGGACGGCTTCCCGCTCTTCTTGGATGATTCCTTTGTCCAATACGATGACCGCAGGTTAGAGGGAGTACTGCAAGTGCTGTCGGCCTTGGCCGCGCGCCATCAGATCCTGCTGTTCTCGTGCCACGGCCGCGAGGAGGCTTTGGCACGGAAACTCGGGCTCAGCCATCACCTGTTGAAGTTGTAGCTATGAGGCTTTGGCCTGCGTCCGCACGACTTGTCGGTATCCTTTGATGCCGGCCTTGCGCGCGCGGGCGCTGGCTAGAGCCTCTTGGCCTTCATCGCTTCCTCGATCTTGGCGGCGAGGCAGGAGCAAGTGGCGTCCAGGATCCCAAACGAGACCTCCAGAGCTTTCCAACTAAGAGGTTCTCCCGGGTATTCCCTGAGATAGATAGCCGGATGGATGAGGTTTCGCACCATCCTGACCACTTCCACCAGGTCGCCTACTTGCGCCCGTCTGGGGTCGAATCTCGCGCTTTCATCTTTGCTGTTGGGGAGCCAGCCGAGTCCTTTGGCCACGAGCAGCAACTGAGACAGGCCCCAGTCTTTCGGCGGCCTAGAAAACTCCTTAGCGTCGGACGACTTGACGAATTCCTCGACTTCTTCAGGGAAGCAGCGAGTCATGGCAAGCAGAGAAGCTTCCAGCGCCGACGCCAGGAGGACGCAACCGGCCAGGCAAGCTTCGGCCTCCGCGCACTTAGCCGCTTCATCCCGGTAAAACTCAAAGACGCTGACTACCTCAGGCACGGATTCCGGACCGGGAATTCCGAGAGAAGGTCTTTCCGGAACCGCATGTGCTGAATGGACTTCGCGTGCCGCATGTGGCTCTGCTTCCATACCGGCCATCATCCATCGCCTCCAGAAAACTAGTTTGCCCTGGCGGGCACCTAGTTCTTGCGGCATCCTTATCCTCGTGGCGGTTCTTGGAGCGTGTCGGCCGGGACGAGTCTGACGTTGGTTTTTTGGATTCAGTGCTTGTCGTTGTAAAACACGATTCCGATCATCCCGGGTCCGCCGTGAACCGCAAGAACCGGGCCCATTTCCCCGATGAACAACTCCTTTACGTTGAGCCGCTTCTTGACCAAAACCGCGAACTTCTCCGCTTCTTCTCTGGCGTTAGCATGCATGACGGCTACGACGGTCGGAACGTTCCCGGCTTTTTCTTGGGCAAGGTCAAGCAGCCTCGCCAACGCGCCCGAATACGTCCGGACGTGGTCAACTACCTTGACTATCCCATCGCGTATCTCAAGCACGGGCTTTATGGACAGGATGGAGGCCAAAATCGCCTGACCTTGCGTGACCCTGCCGCTTTTCCGAAGATACTTCAGCGTGGGGATGGCGACGTAGGTATAGACTCGGTCTCTCAACGAGTCCAACTTGGCGATGATCTGGTCTTTAGAGAGACCCTGCACGGCTGATCTGGCCGCTTCCATGGCCAGAAAACCGATACCCATGGAAAACGATCTGGAATCGTAGACGGTGACGTCCGCTTCGTTTGAGACCGATGTTGCCGCCACCTCGGCTGCTTGACAAGTGGCGCTAGCGTCGCGGGAAAGGTGGATGGAGAGGATGTCCTTAGCCTTCTTGGCCAGCCGCCTGTAGACTTCCACGAAGTCGCCGGGCGGCGGGGATGAAGTGCTGGGAAGGACGGGGCCATCCAGCTTCTTGTAGAATTCCTCGGTTGAGAGCGTAACGCCGTCTTTGTAGGATTCTTCTCCGACTTGCACCCAGAGAGGGACCACGCTGATATCGTGCCTCCGGATCACCTCCGGATCCAGGCTAGCTGTGCTATCGGTAACTATTTGAACTGTTTTCATGGTGAGGCTCCTCTCTGGTGTTGCGTTGACAGCGGGATAACTCCGGTATTTACCGGGTTCAGGCCGTAATTCCGTAACTCTCGAGCTTTGAGGCTGAAAAGCGTTCTGAATCCAGAAGTTTCCGCACATAAAAGGTTTTCTGGTCGCACAGGCAGGTTTCCTGCAAGGTGGCTAAAAAAGGAGGCGGACCATCGGAAGCATCTGTAGGAGAGACCTCCGGCTATTTCCAAGACCTGGGAAATGTGATAGACTGGGGCCATGAACCGCTACCGCGTGGATATCGTTATCTACCTCGTGTCCGCTTTGTTCCTCATCGGGGCCGTCAGTCTCTGGTGGCACGGAGTCTGGCCGTCATCTTCAGGGGTAGTGCTTGAGCCTTTCGGCCAGGACGGTATCGGGACCGGACTTGAGGGTTATCCGGTTTCGGGCGGTTCGGGTCCAGGAGACCAGGGTGACGACAACCTGGATAACGGCAGTCCTTCGTCCGGACTCAAAGACGGTTCCCCGGAGGTCCCCACTATCGTAGTGCACGTGGCAGGCGCCGTGCTGAGACCCGGAGTCTACGAGTTGATAGAAGGACAACGGGTACACAACGCCATTGAACTGGCGGGAGCCGCCGATGACGCGGACTTGGACATGCTTAACCTGGCGGCGGTGCTCAGGGATTCTGACAAAGTATATGTGCCCCGGAAAGGGGAGAGTCTGCCCCCAGGTTGGACCGGTATGGCAGGAACAAGTGGAGCCGGAGCGGGATCGACAGGAGGCGGCAACTCTGGTTCAGGCGGCGTGAGTTTCCCCATAAACCTTAACACCGCGACTGCAAAAGAACTTGAGGCGCTGCCGGGGATCGGCCCTTCACTGGCCAACGCGATCATAACCTACCGCACCGAACACGGGCCCTTCAAAGATCCTCACGATGTCGTGGCAGTTCCCGGCATAGGCGAGAAGACATATCAGAAGATGGCCCCCCTGATCGTCGTCAGATAAGACTCTTGTCACGGGCTCCGCATCACGGACACTGTGCCACGACCCGCAAACCCACATGCCTAATGTTGACAACGCTTTCTGGCTGTATCTATAATATCCTTCGGTTAGCACTCACCAACCGAGAGTGCTAACAACAGGTGCCCAACCCAAGGCACTGGCACAACAACACAAGGGGGGTTTCTTCTTGGTACTAAAGCCACTGGCCGACCGCGTTGTGATTAAACCAATCCAAGCGGAGGAGAAGACTAAGGGAGGAATCGTTCTCCCCGATACCGCGAAAGACAAGCCCCAGGAAGGCGAGGTCGTCGCGGTTGGACCCGGCCGCATCCTTGACAATGGGACCAGGCTCACGCCCGAAGTCAAGGTAGGCGACAGGGTGATCTACTCCAAGTATAGCGGCAGTGAGGTTAAGATCGACGGCGAAGAGCACCTTGTCGTGCGCGAGCAGGACATCTTGGCTATCAAGGTCCAGCAATAGCCCGCAAATACTTATCCGCTAGGAGGGACTCATAGAAGTGCCCGCAAAGATGATCATATACGATGTGGAGGCCCGCAAAGCCCTCGAGGCCGGCGTCAACGCCGTAGCGAACGCCGTGAAGGTCACCCTCGGACCCAAGGGCAGGAACGTAGTGCTTGACCGCAAGTTCGGGTCTCCGGTTATCACCAAAGACGGCGTTACCGTCGCGAAAGAAATCGAGCTTGCTGACCCCTACGAGAACATGGGCGCCCAGCTCTGCCGCGAAGTCGCGTCCAAGACCAACGACGTGGCCGGTGACGGCACCACCACAGCGACAGTTTTGGCCCAGGCCATCGTCCGCGAAGGACTCAAGAACGTGGCCGCCGGCGCCAACCCCATCTTCATCAAGAGAGGCATCGACAAGGCTGTCGCCCGTGCCGTCGAAGAGATGAAGAAGATGGCCACCCCGGTGGAAACCAAAGAAGACATCGCCAACATTGCCGCCAACGCCGGAAACGACAAGGAAATCGGCAACCTCATCGCCGACGCCATGGATAAGGTCGGCAAGGACGGAGTCATCACGGTTGAGGAGTCAAAGGGAACCTCGACAACCGTGGAAGTCGTTGAAGGTATGGAGTTCGACCGCGGCTATCTCTCGGCTTACTTCGTGACCAACACCGAGACCATGGAAGCCGAGCTGGAGAACCCGTTCATCCTCATCTACGAGAAGAAGATCAGCGCTGTGGCCGACATACTCCCGCTGCTTGAGAAAGTTGCTCGGAGCGGCAGGCCTCTGCTTATCATCGCCGAAGACGTTGAGGGCGAAGCGCTGCCCACCTTGGTAGTCAACAAAATCCGCGGGACCCTCCAGGTATGCGCCGTCAAGGCGCCCGGGTTCGGCGACAGGCGGAAAGCCATGCTCGGCGACATCGCCGTGCTCACCGGCGGCCGCTTCATCTCCGAAGACGTCGGCATCAAGCTTGAGAACGTTGACCTCGACATGCTCGGCGAAGCCGCCAGGGTACGCGTTGCCAAGGAGAAGACGACCATCGTCGAGGGCAAGGGCAACGCCAGCGACATCCAGGGCAGGATCGCTCAGATCCGCAAGGAGCTCGAGGAAAGCGATTCCGACTATGACCGCGAGAAACTCCAGGAGCGTCTCGCCAAGTTGGCCGGCGGCGTAGCCGTGATCAAAGTCGGCGCCGCTTCCGAGACGGAGCTTAAGGAGAAGAAGCATCGTTTCGAGGACGCCCTCGCCGCTACCAGAGCCGGAGTAGAGGAAGGCATGATCCCGGGCGGCGGCACCATCTTCATCAACGTCCAGCACGCGCTGGATGACCTGAACCTTGAGGGCGACGAGAAGGTCGGCGCCTCCATCGTAAGGCGCGCCCTTGAAGAGCCGCTCCGCCAGATCTGCTACAACGCCGGTCTGGAAGGCTCGGTCATTGTTGAGAAGGTCAAGTCTCACGGCAAGCCCGGCTGGGGTCTGGAAGTCGTATCAGGCGAGTTCGTGGACCTCGCCAAGGCCGGCGTGGTAGACCCGCTCAAGGTCGTAAGGTCGGCGCTGGAGAACGCGGCTTCGGTCGCTTCAATGGTCCTCACCACCGAGGCCTTGATCGCCGAGAAGCCCGAGAAGGAGAAGAATCCTCCTTATCCGCCGTCCCCTGACATGGACTACTAGAGAGAACCACTCCTTTGGAAAGGCCCGGGGCACAAAGCCTTCGGGCCTTTCGATTTTTCTGGGTTTGGGGAACAAACAGCGCGGCGGTTCGTCTATGGCATCTGGAGGATGTTACATATATATCCCAGAAGATCATCCAGAAGGGCTCGTGGGGGAGGAATCCTAGCATGCGTCGATTTCCTGTTAAATGGATAGTAGTACCCGTGGTGATTCTGGCCATCGTGGGTGTGGGGTATTGGGGCGTTAAGGCGCTTTCAAACGAGGATAAGACCACCTACGTTATGGCCGTCAAAGAAATAACCAGAGGAGATATCGAGGTAGTGGTCCGCGGTTGGGGACAGCTCATGGCTTCCGAAGAGCAGGACGCCATAGCGGGGGCCAGCGGCATAGTCAAAGAAGTCTTCTTCAGTGACGGACAGCAAGTCACCAAAGGCCAGGTCTTAGCAAGAATCGATCCCGGTCCGCTGGAGCTGAAGATCCTGCAGGCCGAGGCGAGCTTGGAGAGCCTGCGGATAGAGCTGGCCAAGGCGTTCGGAGTTTCTCCTGACCAGGTGGGACAGGTTGACCCGCAGGCAGCTCTCACACTCAAGGCTCCGATATCCGGCAGGATTTCCGGCCTAAACGCCTCCGCCGGGACGGAACTGGGGGCGGGAAGCGTCGTATGTACCATAGTAGACGACCAGAGACTGTTGATAAAGCTGCAATTGCCCAAGCCCCTCTTTGACCTAATCAAAGTGGGTACAAAGGTGGGCTTCCGACCCGACAGGTTCTCAGGCGAAGAGCCGGGCGTCGTGACCAGGGCCAACTCCACGCCTATCGCGGGCGCCGACGCTTACTTCTATGATGTAGCTGTGGAGATCACAAACCCAGGCCTTCTCAGGGTTGGCGACGAGGGACTCCTGATCTTTTATGGAACCGAGGAGTTTCAGCAGAGAGCGACAGTGGCGTCATTTGGTTCGGAAGAGGTCGTTACGCTTCCTTTCCGCGGTCGCGTAAAGCGGCTTCTGGTAACTGAAGGCACGTACGTTGAAGCCGGTAACGTCATCCTAGAGCTTGAGCAGGGGATAGCTCTGTACGACGCTATGTCGAAGCAGGCGGCATACAAGGAGCAGCTAGCGGAGTTGGAAGGACTCAGAGCCCAGCTCCAGAACCTCGAGATCGTAAGCCCGATTGACGGGGTGTGCATGGGCGTCAACATAAAGCCGGGCATGCAGATAGGCATGGGAACGTCTGTTACCAGGGTTTCGAACTACACCAATTTGAACCTCATGCTCAGGGTGGACGAGATCGACATCCCGAAAGTAGAGGTCGGGCAGACTGCCAACATCCTGGTTTGGGGCCGTGATGGACAGCAGACGGTCCAAGGGGAAGTGACGCAGTTGGGCGCGGCGAGCAGTCCAGGGGACGGGTACGCGTCGTTCAACATAACCATATCCCTGGTAAACCCGGGTTTCTTGCGCCCGTGGATGGGCGCTGAGGCCCACATCTTCGTTTCCAAGAAGTCCGACGTCATTTTGTGCCCCATTGAGGCTCTGTATAAGGAAAACGACGTCTGGTATGTTGACCTGAAAGACGGCAAGAACAGAAAACCGGTTCAAGTAGAGGTCGGAAGCATGAATGACATGTACGCCGAAATAATCTCCGGCCTGGAACCGGGACAGGAAGTGGTAATCGGCATGACCAGGGAAGACCCCAATAACCCGGGCGGCGGCATGAAGCCCATTATGTACTAGTGGAACCGCGGGTGTTGCTGAACTATACGCGGGCCGTTCCTTTGAGCCCGCGTCCGACCCGAAGGGAGGGGTAGCAGGATGCATCTTAGCAATATACTGTCGGTTTCTCTGAAAGGGCTTACCAGCAACAAGATGAGGTCAGCTTTGACCATGCTGGGTGTAATCATAGGTGTAGCCTCCGTCATCGCCCTGGTTTCCATCGGCGAAGGCGCCAGGAGAGAAGTCATAGCCAACTTCGAGAGCCTGGGTACGAACATCCTACAACTTTATATGAACAGGTGGGATACCCGCCTTACGCAGGATCAGGTTGATGAGCTGGTGCAGCGAATCCCCGACCTGGAGATGGCAATGCCCACTGTCTGGTGGGGAGGGGAAGTCACGTACGAGGGCAAGGTCAGATACGCCTCGGCTCAAGGAGTGACAGAGATCTTCCCCAAGATCAGGAATCACGATCTGTACCTGGGAAGATTCTTCACCGCCGTGGAGGTTGAAATCTCGAGACCTGTCGCGGTTATAGGTTGGCAAGTCATGCAGGACCTGTTCGCCGGGAGAAACCCTATAGGGAAATCCATATATATCAACCAGCGGCCTTACGAGATCGTGGGCGTGCTTGAGGAGATAGGCCAGAACATGGGCGAAGGCGTCGATCAGATGGTCTTGGTGCCCATAACAGTGGCCCAAAGGGACCGGGGCACCAACAGGATCGACCAAGTGTACCTGAAAGCCAAAGACAAAGACTCGATCCCGGTGGTCGAGCTCATGGTCAAGAAGATCTTCGAAGCCAGGTACGGCCCAGATTCGGTATACATTTGGACCCAGCAGGCCATGATCGATGAACTTCAGAAATCCAGCCGGACTATGACGCTCATGTTGGGAGCGATCGCGGGAGTCTCCCTATTGGTCGGAGGAATCGGCGTGATGAACATCATGCTGGTGGCGGTCGCCGAGCGTACTAAAGAAATCGGGCTCCGTATGGCAGTTGGAGCTAAGCGTTACCAGGTCATGTTCCAGTTCCTGATGGAATCAGCTATGCTTTGCTCCTTCGGCGGTGTTCTGGGCGTTATCGGAGGGATCGCGGCCTCACAAATTGTCCGACGTATGGGCACTAAGACTTGGATCGCTCCGATGTCGATAGGAATCGCTTTCGGTTTCGCGATTTTGGTCGGCTTTGTGTTCGGCGTGTACCCGGCGTATAGGGCATCAAGACTGCAGCCCGCTGACGCCTTGCGGAGCGAGTAGTCAAGGAAGGAATTTCCAGCGATGCCGTAGAAGTCACATTCTATGGCATCGCTTCTTTTTAAGAAGGTCACTCCTCCTTCCGATTATCCCGTTTACCACCGTGTCCCGCTCTTGCTTCCGGCGTGTGCCGCTTTGGCCGCCTCTAACGTGGTTTGGCCTACCGGCTCCGGCGCGAGCGCTGTCAGGTTACCTCCTTGGGCAGGCGTCACACTGTCAGGCTGGATTCGCGTTGCAGCTGCCGTGTGCGTTGCGGCAGCGATCCTTGTTTTGGCGCGATGCCGCGGCAAGCACCGTGCCTTGCTGCTGGCGGTGGCTTTCGGGGTCCTTCTCGGGACTTGGCGTTTGGCCCTGTGGCGAGACTACCTGAAAGCCGCGGAGCAGTTGGCAGGTATGGGCACCTGTGAGACCTTGCTGATCATCCGGGGAGATCCCGAGAAGACCTCGGGAGGCAAGGTTTCCTTCACGGCGCGGATAATCGACTTCCGCCTGGGCGCAGGCGAGACCGCGCCACTGAGCCCGGGACCTTACGTCCTCGTCCGCGTGGACCCCTCAGTACGTGTAGGTCCGTCACCATCCAGTTCGCTAGAGTCAGGGCAGCCGACGACAGGGCAGGCGCAGTCAGAACAGTTGAGAGCAGGAGACGTGGTTCGGGTCCGTGGGCGCTTCCTTGTTCCAATGGGAGCTATGAACCCGGGTGAGTTCGACTACCGGAAATACCTCGCGAGCAAGAGGGTCTTTGTCTTGCTGGAGGGGACGCTGGTACCCTTTGCGGAGGGAACGCTTGAGGGGCAGGGTGAGCAGTCGGATAGAGGGCAGCGGGAGGGGGAGCCGAGAGAGGGGGAGGGGCAGAGAGGCCGAGTCGGTGCCGTCCAGAAATGCCGGATAGATTGGCAGCGTGCCGTGTTTGGCGCCGCCGGGCGACTGAGGGAACGGGTTAGGACTGCCATTGGAAAAGCGCTTCCTACGGAAGAAGCAGCGCTGATGCAAGCAGTTCTGCTGGGCGATGATTCGCTCCTCGCTCCAGAGGATGAGGTCAACTTGGACCGCGCGGGCATAGGACGCTTTTTGAACGTCACAGGTTTTCACGTGACCCTCGCTTCGTGGGCGACCCAATCCGCCCTACAAAGGCTCACCCGGAGGTACCGCCTTCCCAGGATTGGTGCTGCCCTGGCCGCCGTGGCAGTCGCCGCGGGAGCCGGATGGAGCGCAGGCGCCATACGAGCTTGCGTGACCTCGGTCATGAGGACACTGGCACCCCTGGCCCGCCGCAAGTACAACCCTGTAGCCGGGCTATCGGCGGCCGCTTTGGCCTGTGTCTGGGCAACTCCGTTTCCGTTAAGCGACGTCGGCTTCCGGCTGAGCTTCGCCGCGTCCGCGGGAGCTTTCGCCGGCAGCAGGTACCGCGCGTATTGGGCAAGGGCCGGAGGCCGCGGAGCAGAGTCCGACGATGCTCAAGAGGCGTTTCCTGTCGCCAAATGGGGTTCAGGCGCTCTCGTCCTCATAAGCGTGGCGCTCTTTGCTTTGCCCCTTATGGCTCTCGACTTCCGGGAAGTGTCTCTAGTCGGCTTCGCTCTAGGCGGACTGTGGGCCGCGGTTATCTCTGTCTTGCTTCTCTTGGCAGCGATAGTCGCCGCCGTGCCATCCCTCATGACTTACTTGGGCTGGTTTCCTTACTGGATAGCCAGGGGCCTCAGGGTGATCTCGGCCCGCCTGGCGGCCCTTCCTTGGGCCTCGCTTCCCTTGCCGGCTCCTTCCGGCGCTATGCTTGTATGCTGGTACGCCGTTCTTGCGCTCCTGGTGTGGTTCCTTGAGGACCTGGCAAGGTCCAGGGCGGGACTACCCCGAACTCCCGGTGCGCTCCGGGCGGCGCGGCGCCTCATGCTGCCGCTGGTGTCTGCAGCTCTCATGTACGCCTCTCTGGTCAGGGTGTTCGTCCCTTGGCCGTGCGCGGTGTTCCTCAGCGTCGGACAAGGGGACTGCGCTGTTTTGAGGTACGGTGACAGCGTGGTGATGGTGGACACGGGGACAGGTGAAGCCCTTGAGAGAACGGTCCTGGCTTACCTCAGGTGGGCAGGCATCAGAGAGGTGGACCTGTGCGTCTTGTCCCACCTTCACGACGACCATGCCGGAGGAATCGAGACCTTGTGCGATAGAGTGCGGGTTAACCGGATACTGACCGCGCCAGGCACTGGGGCCGAACTCGCGGGACTGGGTGTCCCCGTCATCGAAGCCGTTCCGGGCGGTGTCTACAAGGTGGGGAAGTGGAACGTCAGAGTCGAGCCTCGCGACCCCGGACTCGTCCTATCCTCCCTTGATGCCAATGAGAACTGCATGATTGTCAGCGTCTGGGCGGATGCCGGCCGTACGGACACCTCCGCAAGCGACCCGGTTGTATTCGAGTTTTGGGGAGACGCGCCTTCAGCTCTGGTATCCTCCACTCTGAACAACATGGACAGGTCGGGCCTAAGGATAGTGAAAGCTCCTCACCACGGAAGCGTCCATTCCCTGGTTTTCGAACTATATGAGGGACTCCGGGGCGGAGCCGTCTTGGTGTCGGTGGGCAAGAACCCGTACGGGCACCCTTCACCGGAAGTCTTGGATTGCGCCAAGTCTCAAGGATTGCCCGTATGGCGGACGGACAAGAGCGGGGCCGTAAGACTCACGGTGAAAAGTGGAAAGGTATATGTGGATCCTTACATCGTTCCCCGGTAGGTGAGTGGGACAGGCGGTGCTCCAATGGGGTAAAATCGGGATGAGAACGAGACTGGAGGCTGGATAGGATGAAATTGGACAAGCACCGAGTAATGGTACTGGTCGTTCTCTGTTTGACGCTGGCCGTTTTGTTGGCTGCCTGCGGGCGGCGGGAGATAGTGGGGGGCAATGTCTGGGCTCTGGGAGTGCCCCTGGCGGGGCTTTCCCCCGAGGATGCCCAGCGTACTGTCATGCAACGGATCGAGGAAATTGAGCAAAACCCCATTGTCTTTGTGGCCGGCGACCTTTCCGTAGAAGTGCCGCAAAGCGAACTTGAGCTGGTGCTTGACCGGTCCGGCATGCTTTCCCAGATCAGCACGCACATTGCCTCCAAGTTTCCTCTCATTCCCGCGTCCTTCTTGACCAAGGGAGACAAGGAAGAGTTGGCCGCGCAGGCAGAATCCCGGGCGGCTGACTTGGATAAAGTGCTGCGGAAGATAGCGGATGAGTTGTCCAGGTCCAGCATGCCCGCTAGGTACGGTTTTGATGGGAGAGACCTTGTGATCCTTGAGCCCATCGCGGGACAGATAGTGACGCCTGAGGATGTAAGGACAGCGCTGTCCACCATACACGGTTCGGAGATCCAGGTGCCTTACGTTAGCCTGCTCCCGGTTGAAAGTGAACCGCTTCCCGAGCTGACCTTGATCGGTGAGTTTTCCACCCCTTACGACATAACGGACACTGACCGCAACGTGAACCTGAAGCTCGCTTCCGACGCTGTGCACGGCGAGGTCCTGATGCCCGGTCAGACCTACAGCTTCAATGCCGACGCGGGCGAGAGAACGGAAGCCAAGGGTTATCGGTGGGCGATGGTGGTCGTGGGAGACCACCTTGAGCCCGGCCTGGCAGGCGGCATCTGCCAAGTTACCACGACCTTGTTCAACGCCGCGGGGCAAGCGGGCCTGATTTTCCCTGAGATCCACGCCCACGGGATCCCCGTATCGTATGTCCCTCCCGGGCTCGACGCCGCCGTAGCCTGGAACTACCTGGACCTCAAGATAAGGAACAACACCGACAAGCCCATCGTGTTTGGGAGTTGGGTAGAAGACGGACAGGTGACCGTAAGGGTCTTCGGAGGAGAGCTGGAGAGCACTTTCCACCTTGAACCGAAGATAATTGCCGAGTATCCGGCCGAAGGGAAGAACCCGGGTCTCCTCGTGGAGACGTGGAGAGTGGAGAAAAAAGACGGGGTGGAGGTCAAGCGCACCCTGGTGGTCCGTTCGCTGTACCAGCCCAGCTATCCAGATCCTAAGTAAGCGAGTACATCTCGTTGCCCGCCGCGCGGCCTAGATTACGCAGAGAACCGAGACCGCGCGCTTTAGGCGACGCGCCGCGTTTCTGATTGCCGGAAGAGGGGAGACAAGGAGGGCAAGATGGCCGACGCTGCCAAGACGGTTCTAGCAGGCAAAGGTCCGGTTCAGGGCGAGACCGCGCCCGGTTATCTCATCTTTGGCGAAGAGATGTACTGGCACCGGAAGGTGATAGACGCCCTGGCGAAGGCGTTCGGCGGCGAAAAGGAGACTACCGCGGGGGACGAGACCGACTGGGAGACCATCCGCGAACTCTTGATGCAGCCCTCTTTCTTCGGGCCCCGGCTTTGGGTCGTCCGCGACGCGCAAGCCTTGTTCGCCTCCAAAGAGGCGCAGGCCCCAACCTCGATAAGCCCGGGCAACTGTCTTGTCCTGTCTTGTCCCGTCAAAGACAACCCCGCCCCCAGGAATTTCCTGGAAACATGGCGGAAGATGGGCGGCCGGGTCTTGGAATCAGCCATCCCCAGTTTTCAGGAAGCGTCCGAGTTTGTGGAAGACATGCTCAAGAAACGCGGTTTCAGGATCACCAAGGATGCCCTGGACAGGCTTATCTTGCTGACCGGAAGAAGCCTGGACAGACTGGAGGCCGAGGCGGAAAAACTGTGCCTCTACGCGGCGGGGGAAGACGCATCCCGGCGCCAGTCGGCGCGTTTCATTACGGCCGAAGCCGTGGCCGCTTGCGTGTCGGAGGACCCGGAGAAGACGCCTTTCAACTTCATCGACGCGGTGGCGGGGAAGAACGCCGCGAGGTCCCTGCTGGAGATGCGGGACTTAAAGTCCAGAGGGGCCAACCCTGTCATGCTCCTGTCCATGATAGCCAACCACTTCGGCCTCATGTGGCGGGCAAAAGAACAAACGCAAAAAGGAATCCCCCAGAGCTCTTTGGGAAAAGCTCTAGGGGTTCATCCTTACTCAGCCAAGAAAGCTCTTCAGCAGTCTGAACGATGGACCTTCGCGCAGATGGAGACCGCCATGTACCTAATGCTACAACTGGATGAGTCCATCAAGAGAGGGCGCATGGACCCTGACATGGGCCTCGAGAACCTTCTGGTCGCGCTAAGCGAGATCAGGTAATTCTTTGAAGCCTATGCCGCTAGAGCAAAGACGCTAGCCTGGACTTGTACCTTGCGCCGGTATTGGCCTTCAGTACTCCCTTGTTTACAGCCTTGTCGATTACGGACTGAGCTTCCTTATACGCGGCCTGCATCTTGGCCTCATCCTTGGAAGCCACCGCTTCTCTGAAGCGCCTAATGTAAGTTCGAACAGTAGAACGCACCGCGACATTGCGCCGCCTGCGCATCTCTGACCTGATTATGTCTTTTTCACTGGACTTTATATTGGCCAACAACGGCACCTCCACCAAGACATCTCGTACCAATGAATATTAACATCAAGTCTTCCGCCAGTGCAACAATTGACGTCTCAGTGTGTTGACGCGCGGCGTATCTGATTACCGCTCCGTTGACATGCACACGTCAATATTCTCAAGTACAAGTAAATATCCGGATGTTAACACCGGCGATGTCAACATCCGGGATCCGTGACGCCCCGGTTTGCCAGACGAGCCTCCATCAAGGGGCCGCGTTCTTTACCTCCTGCACGAAGCTGTCCACGCAGGCTATGAAGCTCTGCACGCCCGAAACGCCCTTCTGGCTGTCTCCGCCCACGCTCGCTTCAGCGGCCGCGACAGCGTCCTCCACGGCCGTGATTAGCCTCAGAGCGGAACTGTACGCATTTGTTAGAGCTGCGTCAGGAGTGAACGCGGTCAGAGCGTTCTTTGCCGACCCTATGTCCGTCCTGATGGTGGCCAGCGACACGGTACCGGCTTGCCCTGAAGACTGGGCATCCCAGAACTGGACCAAAGAGTCGACGGCGTCATTGGCACGGTCGAAAGCTGCTTTGATCGCCTCTACTTGGGCCTTGGTACCTGTGATGCTGAAGCTGATCGACGGAACGTCAAGGGTGCCCACGTACGGCTTGTCATCCTTCCCGATGACGCTTCCGGCCAGCTTCGGCTGGACATTGGACGCGATCGTCTCCGCGACAGTCTTGGAGCCGGCGATACCGCAGTACACTTTGTAGAGCGGGTCCGGACTCATCACAGCCGCGCCAACGCCTTTTTGCCCGGCCGTCTCAACCGCCTTGTCGGCGTTCTCCCGGCTCGAAAAGGCCCCGATCTGTACCCGGTACAGGGTGCGAGCGTCGGTGGCGATCTGAACCGTCGCTGTTGTCTGTTCTCCGCCTTGGGGCTGTCCCGAGACAGGTTCTCCGTTTCCAGGCTTATCCTGGAACAAAGCTGAGAGGAAGTACCTCCCGATTAGATAGCCTGAACCCACGAAGGCCAGAGCAATGAGGACGAAGACCAGTTTGCTCGAGATGGCCCGGGCTTTGCCCAGACGGGTTCTCCGCATCGAATGCACACCTCCTCAGATGATGGTTTGACCCATGTCCCTTGTCCGACAGAGATGGATTTTTCCATATCGCCAATCCTTATTCCGTACAAGGGCCGGTCATGCCAAGCCTCCTTCGGATATGGGTTCGCAAAGGCCCAACTAAATACAAAGAGCCACACGCCAGCAAGGCATCTTCAGGGCCGGTTCGTTCCAAAGCCAGATCAAACGCTTTCCGGAGATCAGGTTCGACTCTGACCTGAGAGACGTACTTTTCTACCTCACTCTTGAGACGGCCCAGGTCCAAGGCCCTGGGGGTGTCGGGCAGGGTGAGGATCATCTCGTCGCACATGGGAGCTATATAAGAGGTGGCTTCCTCGAAAGACTTGTCGCCGAGGATCCCGTAGACGCAGATAAGCTTCTTGCGGGGCACTACCGACATGGCGTCTTTGAGCGCGAGGGCGCCCGCGGGGTTGTGGGCGCCGTCAATGATTATGAAGGGGTTCCGGGACATTACCTCCATCCGGCCGGGCCAGACGGTCCGCGTTATCCCCGCGGCGACGGCGTGGCGGTCCAGGTTGGGGCCTTTCGCGCCGGCAGCCGGGTGCCTTTCGGCCACCTCCAGCGCTGTCACGGCTATCGCCGCGTTCTGTTGCTGGTGCCTCCCCAGGAGGGGAACCCGCAGATTCTTGTATTGGAACCAAGGACCGTTGATGTTCACCACTTGCCCGTCTGCCGTGCTGGATACTTCCTCCCAGGTGACATGGGTTCCTGACGTTCCGACGGTAAACAGGGGGGAACCGAGCTCGCGCGCTCTTTCCGAGATGACGGCCAGGGCTTCATCTGTGACCGCTCCGGTGACCACCGGCACGCCGGGCTTGATGATGCCCGCTTTCTCAAAGGCTATCTTTCCGACCGTATCTCCCAGGCGGTCCGTATGGTCCAGGGATATGGTCGTGATGACGGAGACCTGGGGGGTAACGACGTTGGTGGCGTCAAAGCGTCCTCCCAAACCCACTTCCAGGGCCACGTAATCGCAGCGCTCCCTGGCGTAGTACAAAAACGCGAGAGCCGTGATTATCTCGAACTCGGTGGGGTGTTCGCCTTCGGATTCGGTCAGGGACTCCACTATCTGACGTACTTCCGCTACCAGGGCCGTCAGGTCTTTCTTCGGGATTTTGTGCCCGTTTAGCGTTATGCGCTCGCGAAACTCCTCCAAGTAGGGGGAGATGTACATGCCCGTACGGTACCCGCAGGTTCTAAGGGCCGAGGCTATCATGGCCGTGACAGAACCTTTGCCGTTGGTCCCGGCCACATGTATGTGCTTGCTCTTGTCCTGGGGATTGCCCAAAAGCTCCAGCAGCGTGCGGACTCGTTCCAAGCCGAGTCTGGACCCGAACCTTAGGGTAGAGTGAATCCAAGAAAGAGCCTCTTCGTATGCTGTGTCGGTGTACGTGGTGCCGGTCAAACGGTCCATAGGGTTTTCAACCTTCCTCCAGGCTATTAGAAAGGGGCGGCATCTAAGCCGCCCCGAAGGCGGCACTCCGGCCGCCCCATCGCTTGTTGACTCGATCCGGTCCGGCCGGCCGGCTCAGGACCTGGCGCGCCTAAGCGTCTCCGCTCTCTTTTCCAACGCTTCGAGTTTTTCCTTGCTCTCAAGGAACCTCTTTCGCTGCGCGTCGACAATTTCCTGCGGTGCTTTGGCCAGGAACTCCTGATTCTCAAGCCGGGCCTCAGTTCTCTCCAGGTCCTTGGCGACGTCTTGGATCGCCCTTTCCAGCCTGGCAATCTCCTTATCCAGGTCGATTACGCCTTGAAGCGGGAGATAGATGTCGGCGCCCGTTACCACGCTGGTCAGGGCTTGACGCGCTTCTTCCGCTCCTTTGGCACGCTCGACAATGTCCACGGGTTCGGCCCAAGCCAGGCGCTCAAGGTACTTGGTCGCCCACCGCCAATCCTCCGGCTTATCCGCGGCGATGACCACCCGTGTCTTCTTTCCGGTCGGGATGTTCACTTCGGCCCTCATATTGCGAATCGCTTTCGTCGCGTCGATGAGGGACCCGATTATGCTCTCGGCTTCCTGGTCTATGGGATGCTTGCCCGGGGCGGGGTACGGGGCCACGATCAGGCTTCCCTGTGGGCCGTCCGCTCTTCCAGGGAGGTGGTCCCACAACTCCTCGGTTACGAACGGCGTAAAGGGATGCAGGAGGGCCAGGATATCCTTGAGCACAGCCCACAAGACCTGCTTAGTCTCACCGGCCAGTTCGGGATCAGCCAGTTCCTGCTTGGAGATTTCGATGTACCAGTCGCAGAACTCGTCCCAGACGAAATCCATGATGGCTCCGATGGCTTCGGCGGGCTCATAGCGGTCCATGGCTCCCTTGACCGTCTCGATGGTGCGCTCCAGCCTAGACAGTATCCACCTTCCCGATGCCTGCTTGGGCCGCACGGGCTTGGTAGTATCCAGGCCTTCAAGGTTCGCCAGGCAGTACCGGGCGGCGTTCCACAGCTTGTTGCAGAAGTTGCGGGCGCCCTCAAGTTTCTCGTCGTAGAGCCGCATATCGTTGCCCATGGCCGTCCCGATGCTAAGGGCCAACCTGAGCGCGTCGGCTCCGAATTTCTCGACCACCTCAAGCGGGTCGATCCCGTTGCCCAAGCTCTTGGACATCTTCCGGCCTAGCCCGTCCCTGACCATTCCGTGGATGACCACGTGGTGGAACGGTTCCTTCTTCATCTGTTCCATGGATGAGAAGATCATCCTGGCGACCCAGAAGAAGATGATGTCGTAGCCCGTGACCAGGACGTCAGTGGGGAAGAAGTACTTGAGGTCCTCAGTCTCGTCAGGCCATCCCAGGGTTGAGAAAGGCCACAGCGCCGACGAGAACCAGGTGTCCAGAACGTCCTCATCTTGCTTCAGGCTGCCTCCGCAGTCAGGGCAGGAAGTCGGGGTCTCCCTAGACACGATCATCTTGCCGCAGTCCTGGCAGTACCAGGCCGGTATGCGGTGGCCCCACCACAGCTGGCGGGAAATGCACCAGTCGCGGACGTTTTCCATCCAGTTGAGGTACACCTTGGTGAACCTCTCCGGGACGAATCTGATGGTCCCGTTCTTGACGACCTCGATGGCCGGTTCGGCCAAGGGTTTCATCTTGACGAACCACTGCTCTGAAATCAGGGGCTCAACGATCTCGCCGCAGCGGTGGCAGTGTCCCACCGACAGGTTATAGGGCTCGATCTTGACCAAGTAGCCGCCCTCTTCCAGGTCTTTGACGACCGCTTTACGGCACTCATACCTGTCCATGCCGGCGTATTTGCCCGTGATGGGAGTCATCTTTCCGTGAGTGTCGATGACGCTCACGAACTCCAGGTTGTGGGTCTGGCCCATCTCGAAGTCGTCGGGATCGTGGGCCGGAGTGACCTTCACCGCGCCGGTTCCGAACTGGGGATCGACGTGGTCGTCCGCGAATATGGGGATCCGCCGGCCGACCAGCGGCAGGATAGCGTACTTGCCGATGAAGTCCTTGTAACGGGGATCCTTCGGGCTCACCGCGATACCTGTGTCGCCCAACATCGTTTCGGGACGGGTTGTGGCTACTTGGATGTACTCTCCCTCCGCGCCTTCGATGGGGTACCTGATGTACCAGAGCGATGATGGCGCTTCCTCATGTTCCACTTCTATGTCCGAGATAACCGTGTGGCATCCGGGGCAGAAGTTCACCATGTAGTTGCCCTTGTAGATGAGGCCTTTCTCGTACAGGTTGACGAAGACCTCGGTGACCGCCCTGGAGCAGCCCTCGTCCATGGTGAAGCGCTCGCGGGACCAGTCGCACGAAGAGCCCAGCGCTTTCAGCTGGTCGGTTATGATGTGGCCGTACTTGTCGCGCCACTCCCAAGCTCTTTCCAGGAACTTCTCCCGTCCCAGCTCCCAGCGGCTGGTGCCCTCTTCGGCCAGCATCTCCTCAATCTTGGCGTGCGTGGCGATGGACGCGTGGTCGGTGCCGGGCAGCCACAGTGTCTCGTTGCCCAGCATCCGGTTGTACCTTACCAGGATGTCCTGGATGGTCTCGTCCAGGGCGTGACCTATGTGCAAAGAACCGGTTATGTTGGGCGGAGGGATCACTATGGAAAACCTGGGCTTGCCCGGCCGGACCTCGGCTCTGAACAAGCCGTTGTCCATCCAGTACTGATACCACTTCTTCTCAAAACTCTTGGGATCGTAGGCTTTCGCAAGTTCTTGAGTCAAATTGGACCACCTTCTCCTCAACAGTGATGAATCCACTTAGTGATGGCTCCACATGATGAAGCCCCTTCGCCACAAGGACGAAGGGGCTTTTGTTCGTGGTACCACCTTGTTTCCGGCTCCTGCCAGGTATCTGGCTCAAAACCGGCTCTCAAGCGCCTTAACGCGGCTTCCACGCCCGGGCGTTTCCGCCCGGAATCTCAAGGGCGACCTTCAGTGGACTCTTCCCGAGGGGCTTCCACCACTAGGCCCCGCTCTCTGGGGGAGAATTTCCACCTACTCCTCCCTGTCATGGACTGTGCCTTATGTGGCTTGAACGCAATCTGGTTTGTACCCGGTTTGGTTCGTCCTATTGAGGTCGTGCCAAATCTGGTTTCAGGAATTATACCAGAATGCATAAAGAAAGCGCAATGTGCGGCCTCGGGCTTCGAGCCGCGAGGTCGCTCTACCTTTCCACAACCATACTTATTCCCATGCCGCCTCCGATGCAAAGGGTGGCAAGCCCGTATTTGGAGCCGCGCCTTCCCATCTCATAGAGGAGGGTGGTGAGGATGCGGGCGCCGCTGGCCCCGATGGGATGTCCCAGGGCGATGGCACCGCCGTTCACGTTTACTTTGCTGAGGTCCAAGTTGAGTTCCTTGGCCACCGCGATGCTGGTCGCCGCGAACGCCTCGTTGGCTTCGATCAGGTCGATTTGGTCGAGGCTCAGGTTAGCTTTGGAAAGGGCTTTCTTTGTCGCCTCGACAGGACCCGTCCCCATGACTTCCGGTTGGACGCCGGCGGAAGCCCAGGAGAGCACGGTCGCGAGCGGTTTGAGTCCCAGTTCATCGGCTTTTTCCGAAGACATCACGCAAAGCGCCGCGGCCCCGTCGTTGATCCCGGAGGCGTTTCCGGCGGTGACCGTTCCGGACTGTTTAAACGCTGGCCTAAGAGCCGCTAGTTTCTCAACCGTGGTTCCTGCTCGGGGGTGCTCGTCTACGGCAAACGACAACGGAGGTCCTTTGCGCTGCGGGATTTCCACCGGGACGATTTCGTCCTTGAAGAGCCCTTCTTTGATGGCTTTCTCCGCCCGCTGCTGGCTCATGGCGGCGTACTCGTCCTGCATGGCGCGGGTGATTCCCCAGCGTTCGGCAACTGTCTCCGCCGTGATACCCATGTGAACGTCGGTCAGCGAGCACCATAGGCCGTCTCTGATCATCTCATCGACCAGGAGGCCGTGGCCCATCCGGTACCCGTACCTGCCCTTCTCCAGGAGATAGGGAGCCATGTTCATGTTTTCGGTGCCGCCCGCGACCACGATATCGGCGTCGCCCGCGACAATCGCCTGGGCCGCCAGTGTCACAGCCTTCAATCCGGAGCCGCAGACCTTGTTAACGGTCATGCAGGGCACTTCAACGGGAACGCCCGCTTTGATGGCCGCTTGCCGGGCAACGTTCATCCCTTGCCCCGCCTGGAGGACGTTGCCCATGATGACTTCGTCCACCTGGGCAGGTTCCACGCCTGCCCTTCTGAGGGCTTCCTTGATCACCACGCTTCCCAGGTTGATGGCGCTCGTTTGGGCCAGGGTTCCTCCGAAGGTGCCGATGGCGGTTCTCGCCGCGCTGACGATGACTGCTTTTCTCACGTACCCTTCCTCCTTGTTCGCGTCTTACCGAGTTCCGACGTGTGTCCGGGGGACGGTTTCCTAGCTCGCTTGTCGTCCTATGATGTACTTGTGGGGGTCTACCTCTTTTCTAAGGATTTCGAGTTCCAGCTCGGTGGGGGCTTCGGACACGGTCAAGTCCGGTGCCCATAAGAGTTCGAAGCCCGTCGCGGCTACTATTTGCTCTTTGGACACTCCCGGATGGATGGTCTCAACCCGGAGCCTCTTGGTCTCCTCGTCAAATCCCATCACGCAGAGGTTTGTGATTATCTTGTAAGGGCCGGTGCCCGGAGCGAGTCCTACCGCTTCACGAGCGCCCTTCCCCCACAGGTAACCGGGACTGGTTATGAAGTCCACCTTCTCCACGAAGCGGCGCGGGTCGTGGGGAGTGATGACCAATGTCCTCCAGCAGAGGGATGCCAGGTCATTGGCGCCGCCTGAGCCCGGGAAGCGGACCTTGGGCTTGTGGAAGTCCCCGATTAGTGTGGAGTTGATGTTGCCGTATTTGTCTATCTGGGCGCCTCCCAAAAAGCAGTAGTCCACCATGCCGCGCTGGCAGGCGTCCATGATCTCCAGCATGGACGAGGCCATGATCCCCTTGTGGAACGTCCGGGAATCCCCCACAGAAATCGGCATAGTAGGGAGGAGGGGGCCTATCCCGCCCGCTTCAAACATGATGACCAGGTTGGGAGCGTGGGTTTTCTGTGACAGCATTGCCGCCGCGCAAGGCGCGCCCGTCCCGACGACCACGCTGGAGCCGTCTTCCAGGTAACGGGCCGCCAGGCATATCATCAATTCCATGGGGTTGTAGTCTATAACGGCAACCACGGCTTATACCTCCTCCAGGAATTCGATGCGCCGAAGCCTTTCCATCTTGGCCTCTCCTCCGCACAGTTCCAGGTACTCGGAGAAGTCCTTGGTACCGAAGATGTACTTCCGGAGGAAGGGTTCCAGAGTCTCCGGCTTCGAGTCCGCCGATAGCCATTCTCTTAGGTGCTCCTCATCGGAGAAATACGCGTACGGCATATTCCCCGGATAGCTCCCGTATTTCACTTCGACTACCGCGTCCACGCAGAAAGCGGGGATGATGGTGCGGGCCGGGTCTTGCCGGATTACTTCTTCGGGGACGATTTCTTCGGTCGTGATGATGACTTTCTTGCTTGCCCTGGCAAGGTCCGCGTCTGAGACCGATATCCCGTCGATCTGGGCGTTGCCGTACTTGTCGCAGCGGTGGACGTGGATAACCGCCAGGTCCGGCGACAAAGCGGGGAGGGCCAACAACTTCTGCCCGGTGAAGGGGCATGTGACCGTCTTGGCGGCGCTGTACCTCATGGTATCGGAACCGAACATGATCCTGGCGGGGATGAAAGGTATGCCCATAGCCGCTGCCCGGTACCGCCAGGCCAGGGCGGCGTTGGTCCACTCGCAAACTTGGATGCGGGCTTCTTCGAACAGCCTTCGAGCGGCTCTTGAGAGCCCCCGGGCTTCCAGGCCGATGACGTAGGCGACGTCCACCCTGTCTATCGCCCCGCCCGCGGCGAGGATCTGAAAATCATGGGTCGCGGTATGCCCTGAGAGCCCCAACCCTTTTTTGCCCTGCCGTATGATCTCATGCAAGATAGCCGTGGGGATGCGGTTTGTGCCGAATCCGCCGATGCCGATATAGTCGCCGTCTGAAACAAGCCGCGAAACGGCATCTTGAACTGTGGTACGTTTGTCCGTCAGAGCGCGGGGTTTTCGCCTGAAAAACTCACGGTTCCTATCGACGTCAGGTGTCATAAAAAGCGGTCCGACCGTTTCATCCGTGTGGAGTCCGTTAACCAATTGCTTGGCCTCCTTTCCGGGTGTATGGCACCGTTGCACCCAATACTACGGGCAAGAACAGTTCACCTTCTGCCCTAGCCTCAATGACTATGCTTTGATCTGCCGTCCGTATTGCCGCCCGCGCTGCCTGGCGCGTCGCCGATGGTACCGCTGTCCGAATTGCCGCCCGAACTGCTGCTCGTAGCGCTGTCAGTATCGCTGTCCATGGCGAGCCGCGCCGCGTCCCGAGTCATAACAGGGACTTTGCCAAAGTAACCTGTCTTGACACGGTCACAGGGGGTGTGCCCTTGTCAGGTGGATTCGTGAGGCGCCTTCGCCTGCGCCTGGTATGGGGCTTGAGGCCGGGTCTATCCGCTCTTCTCGTGTTGGGCTTCATAGGGGGAGCGCTTCTCGGTTCGGTATCGGGGGACTTGTCGGTTTTCATCGCGGAGCCCGAAGCTGAGCCCAAACCGGAGCCAGTACCGGATCCCGGACCGGAGTCCGGCTGGGAGTTCGGAGCCGGGGCAGGCGAACGCTATGACCCTAAGAGCGTTGCCAGGGAAGCCGAGGCCGCGTGCCTGGAAATGCTCAATGAGCGTATGGAGGCCCTTGTCACCGGCGATACCCGAGGGCTTAAGGATAACCACAAGTTGTCCAGCGATTCCGGGTATTGGGCATGGGAAAGGGAAGTCCTTCGCAACCAGTACTTCAGGAAATGGGCTGAAGAACGGGGCGTTACTATCACCGCCGCGGAGGCCACCTTCGAGATCGATTCCACCATTGTTGACGACGCCACAACGGTGTGGATCGAACTTACTGAGCTGGCTCGCTATGAATACACCTACGACGGGGAAGACAAGTCCCACCGGTTCGGGTCGCGTTCTTTGCACGTGGTGCAGATGGTGAAAGAGAACGGGCAGTGGCTCATGCGGCTCCACTGGTACGTCGACCCGTTGGGGCAGGGGAGTTACAGCCCCGCCGAGGGGATCGCGGGGCCGCTTAACATAACGCCCGCGGAAGGCCGGATACCGGCAGAAGGAGAGTCGTCAGGCGGTCATGCGGAGGGCGGTTCTCCTGCGGAGGGGCGTACTCCCGCGGAGTTTGACCGGGACGCAGCCCTCAAATACGCCATCAAGTATTCGGGCGTCAGGGTGTTCCCCGGTGTGGAACGGTACAACCGGGCCTACCGGGTTTACAGTTTCGCCGGCGGCGATTGCGCCAACTTCGTCTCGCAGGTGCTAAACGCCGGAGGCCTGGAACAAGGGTACGGCTGGCACTACACCAGTGAAGGCAGCACCGCTTGGGTAAGGAGCGAGAGCCTTATGTGGTTCCTGCTGTCAAGCGGGGCAGGGAAACTGCTGTATAAGGGCAAGTTCGCCGGAGCCGTGACGCCCACGGAGGAGTTTCCTCTTGGCCCTGTGGCTGCTCTGGAGCCCGGCGACATAATCGGTTATGAGGACGGCGGCGAACTCCATCACGTCGCGGTGGTGGTCGGCAAGGATCCCAAGGGCTACGTAACCATCGGAAGCCATACCTCAGACCGTCTCTTTTTCCCGTGGGATCTCGGGTGGGATAAAGACACCGTGTTCTGGCTGGTGAAAATTACATACTGACGCGGGGCTTCAAATAGTGGAGTTTAAGAAATCCTGGGAGCTTTTTGAGGCAACTCCGAGGGCCTTTACGCATATGTTTACATATCCCCTATAGGGTGACGGTATCGCGGGTTTCGTAAACATGTTGGTAAAAAAGATTGTTGCATTCGCCGGATAACTCTGCTAGAATCCCAAAAAACCTGGTGTGAACCGGGAACATATCGGCACATAAGCAGTGCCTTCGAGGAAGTGCGTCTAGGGTTCCGCGAAGAGCCCCCTCTTCGGTCAGGTCCAAGCGACGCAAGCTCTATTCAACAGAGTACACCGTGGGTCAAAAAAACCCCTGCGGCAAGTTCCTCATCACACGTTGTGATGGCTTGCCTCCGGGGTTTTTCCTTTCAAAACCTTAAAGCCACTTAAGAAAAGGAGGGGTCCTAGCATAGCTATACTCTCTTTCATCTGACAAGGGGCGGAGTAGGCAGGGGCGCAGCCTATCTGGCAGCCCGTACACAGTCCGTACGCAGGCCATACGGCGTTAATTGACTCATCTTGAGGAGGGATATCGTGAAGAAGAAGAACACGCTCATGGCGGTGGCCTTGGTTTTGGTCATGGTTCTCTCGGCTCTTGTCTCCGCGTGCACTCAGAAAGCGCCCGGGGAGACAG
The DNA here is from genome assembly GCA_012840345.1 of Candidatus Fermentithermobacillaceae bacterium. Taxonomy (GTDB): domain Bacteria; phylum Bacillota; class Sulfobacillia; order Fermentithermobacillales; family Fermentithermobacillaceae; genus DULO01. Next base: position 59,834 of record DULO01000093.1, on the reverse strand, counting down.
AGGGCGGGAAGGAAGAAAAGGTCATCAAGATCGGCTTCATCGGACCACTCACGGGCGACGTGAAAACTTTCGGAGAATCCACTAAGAACGGCTTCGAGTTGTCTATTGAGCAGCATGGCGGCACAGTCGCGGGATACAAGATCGAGACGGTAATAACCGACGACAGGAATGACGCCACCGAAGCCGTCAACGCGGCGACCAAGCTTATCTTCCAGGACAAGGTTCAGGCGATTGTCGGTTCCGTCACATCCCCGCCCACCATTGCCGCTTCTGAAGTTGCCAACCAGAACAAGGTCGTGTTGATTACGGGCACAGGCACCGCGACCAAGGTTACGGTTGACAACGGAGCCCGCAAGGAATTCGCGTTCAGAGCATGCTTTATTGACCCCTTCCAGGGACTTGTGGGTGCCAAGTTCGCCCTGGAACACCTGAAAGTGAAGACGGCTGCTGTCCTCTACGACCAGGGCAACGACTACACCAAGGGCTTGGCCGAAGTGTTCAAGACTAACTTCGAGGCCGGCGGCGGCACCGTGGTGGCCTACGAAGCGTACGCCAAGGAAGACACTGATTTTTCAGCCCTCTTGACCGGAATCGCGGCGAAGAATCCGGAACTCTTGTACCTCCCCGACTACTACCAAAAGGTTTCTCTAATCGGGCAACAGGCAAGGGCCAAGGGCATTAACGCCGTGTTCTTGGGGGCTGACGGTTGGGATTCCGCCGAACTGGACTACGTCACCATGGACGGCGGCTACTTCACCAACCACTATTCTCCCGATGACCAGCGTCCAGAAGTGCAGGATTGGGTGCGGCAGTACGAAGAGAAGTACGGCTCGAAGCCGGACGCCTTGGCAACCCTCGTTTACGACGCCACCAATCTGCTGCTCAACGCTATAGAACAGGCTCAAAGCAATGACCCCGTCAAGATCAAAGAAGCCCTCCAGGCTACGAAAGACTTCCCGGCTGTAACCGGCAAGCTCAGTTTCGACGAGAACGGCGACCCGATAAAGCCCGCTGTCATTCTTCAGGTCAAAGACGGAGGTCAGAAGTACGTTACCACTGTAAACCCGTAAGCTCTTGACCGGCGAAGGGTGGAACCCGGCGGGGCTCTTGTTGAGCCGACCGCACCGGGGGGAGGCAGGCTCGTGGAGCCGCCGGGTTCCTTCCGGCCTCTATTAGGGGGTAGATACGTTGAAGTACCTTCTGGTTCAAATCGTAAACGGACTTCAACTCGGCATGGTGTACTCGCTCATCGCCCTCGGGTACACCATGGTGTACGGGATAATTCGCCTCATTAACTTCGCCCACGGCGATGTTTTCATGGTTGGGGCTTTTGTGGGGGTCCTCGGGTTTTCTTCGTGGGGGCTGTCTTTGCCCGTCGCCGGACTCGTATCCTTGGCCGTCACGGCGGCGTTGGGCATCACCATCGAACGGTTAGCGTACCGCCCTCTCAGGAACGCGCCGAGAATCTCAGCGCTCATAAGCGCGCTGGGCGTATCCTTGTTCATTCAGTATTTCTCCAGCTTAAAGTTTGTTTTCGGTCCGAACTACCGGGTGGTCTACCCGCCCCTGAAGATGGTCCAGTGGAACTTGGGCGGCATCACTATCACCAACATCCAAGTCCTTATCTTCGTTGTCGTGGCCCTTTTGCTGATCGGGCTTCAGTACCTGGTGTACCGTACCAAGTTCGGGATGGCGATGAGGACCGTGTCTTACGATTCGCAAGCCGCCCGGCTTATGGGCATCAACGTTGACTACGTCATCTCCATGACGTTTGGCTTGGGTTCCGCCTTGGCTGCGGCAGGCGGGATGCTTTACATGCTCGCGTACCCGCAGATAAACCCGTTTATGGGCACTATGCCCGGGCTGAAGGCGTTTGTGGCCGCGGTTTTGGGCGGCATAGGGATCATCCCCGGAGCCGTCTTGGGGTCGCTCATTATGGGGCAAGTCGAGACGCTGACCGTGGCGTTTGTGTCATCCCAGTTGCGGGATGCCGTGGCTTTCGGCGTCCTGATCCTGGTGTTGCTGGTGCGTCCCACCGGAATTTTGGGCAAGCGCGCCGTTGAGAAGGTTTGATTTGACCGGGAACGAGGTGCATGCGCATGATCTGGGGCACGCCTGAGTACAAACGGAAGATACGCTTTGCCATGCTTTGGGCCGTCTTGGTATATGCAGCGATCAAAGCGTGCGCGAGCTTTGGAGTCCTGAACGAGTACTGGCGGATCATGATAGACCAGTCGCTGATTGTGGCCATTGGTTCTCTCGGCCTCAGCATAATCTATGGATTCGCGGGCCAGTTTTCCCTGGGACACGCCGCTTTTTACGGGCTCGGGGCGTACACGGCGGGAGTCATAGGAAAAACGTGGGGTAAGGGAGATCCGGTATGGTTCGCGCTGGCCATGGTTCTCGGGATCGTCGTTCCAGCGCTCATCTCCGTCGCCGTCGGCTTCCCGATCCTGCGGCTCCGCTCCGATTACCTGGGAATCGCCACTTTGGGTTTTGGGGTCATCGTCAAGGTGTTCCTCAACAACTCTGACAGAGTGTTTCCGGCTCTAGGCGGAGCGACCGGTATGACGGGTGTCCCGCAGTTGGCCAGGTTCGACCTTATCTACTGGGTTTTCGTGGGCGTAGTCATTTTTGTCCGCGGTTTGGTGACGTCCACCTACGGCCGGGCCTGGGTAGCCATCCGCGAGGACGAGTTGGCCGCCGACGTCATGGGCATCAACACGGCCAAATCTAAGCAGCTGGCGTTCACCGTCGGCTGCGCCTTGGCGGGTCTGGCGGGCGCCCTGTACGCCTACCGTTATCCCTACTTGCATCCGTCCAGCTTCGACCCCATGAAATCCCTGGACTTCCTTTTGGTCGTGGTACTTGGCGGCCTCGGGAGCATGTCCGGCACCCTGGTGACCTCGGTTTTCGTGGTCTTCTTGCTTGAAGGTCTCAGGATGGTGCTGGGGCAGACCTTCATAGACTGGCGGGGCGTGATCTACGCGCTTATCCTCATCGTCACCATTTTGTTGAGGCCTCAGGGGCTGTTTGCCGGAAAGGAGGCAGGGCTTCTCGTGATGAGGCCCGAGCTGCTCAGGAAGTCCCGCCGGCTTGCGAAAACCGGCCAGCTCAAGAGCGCGGAACCTCGGGAGAACATCGAGGAGTTCGCGGAGGCGGAATTGCTGGCAGAGCCCAAACTGTTGCCACAACCTGAGTTGGTGCCGCAGTCTGAGTTGTTGGCAGAGCCCAAATTGTTGCCCAAACCTGAGTTGCTGCCACAGCCGGAAAGGGGGAAGAGCCATGCCACTTCTTGAGGTCAAGAACCTCTCCAAGGCTTTCGGCGGCCTCAAAGCCGTATCAGACGTGAGTTTTCACGTCGACGAGGGCGAGATAGTCGGTCTAATCGGTCCGAACGGCGCCGGCAAGACGACGGTCTTCAACCTCATCACCGGCATCATACCGCCTGATTCAGGCGAAGTGGTGTTCCTCGGGAGGCAACTCGCTGGGCTGACCCCGCACGAGGTAGCTCAAGCAGGGATCGCCCGGACGTTCCAAAACATTAGGCTGTTCAAGAACATGTCCGTCCTGGACAACGTGAGAGCTTCCTTTCACTGCCGGCTGAACTACGGCCTGGCCCAGGGAGCTTTTCACGGGAAGCGTTTCGTGGACTCTGAGAACGGCACGTACTCCCAGGCCATGGGCCTCCTCGCCCGGTTCGGGCTGGACGACAAGGCTGACATGAACGCCGGCAACTTGCCCTACGGAACCCAGCGCAGGCTTGAGATCGCCCGGGCTTTGGCCCTGAACCCAAAGGTGCTCCTCCTTGACGAGCCTGCCGCGGGCATGAATCCCAACGAGCTGTCATCCCTCTTGGATCTGATAAGGTCGCTCAGGACCGAATTCGGCCTCACCGTGCTTCTAATCGAGCATCAAATGGGACTGGTTATGAACCTGTGCGAGAGGATCGTGGTTATGGACTTCGGTCAGGTGATAGCGCGGGGACTGCCTCACGAGATCAGGCAAAACCCGAGGGTTCTCGAAGCCTATCTGGGAAGGGGAGCGGCGGTATCGTAATGCTGGAGAGTCTTGCGTTACGGCAACATCGTGACAGTGACGGTGGAGATATTTGCGAAGGGGAGCGGCGGTATCATGATGCTGGAAGCCAAGAACCTTGAGGTCTTCTACGGCAATATCCAGGCGCTTCACGGAGTCTCGCTTAGCGTGAACGAAGGGGAGATAGTCACGCTGATCGGCGCCAACGGGGCCGGCAAGTCCACCATCCTCAAGACCATTTCGGGCCTTGAGCGGGCGAGGCGGGGACAGATCCTTTTCAAAGGAGAGGACATCACCCGCATGCCTGCCCACGCCATCGTCAAGAGAGGGATCTCCCACGTCCCCGAAGGGCGCAGGATTATCGGTAATCTTACGGTATGGGAGAACCTGATGATGGGCGCCTACACCCGTAAGAACCCAGCGGAGATCGCCGAGAGCGTGGAGAGGGTCTACGCCAGCTTCCCTAGGCTCAAGGAACGAGCCAAGCAGCTGGCAGGCACTCTGTCGGGCGGCGAGCAGCAGATGCTCGCCATAGGCCGGGCGCTCATGAGCAGGCCGTCACTGTTGTTGCTGGATGAGCCTTCTATGGGATTGGCGCCCATCCTTGTGGAAGAGATCTTCGCCATCATCCGCCGGATTAACAGTGAAGGCACCACCATTTTCTTGGTCGAGCAAAACGCCTTCATGGCATTGCGGGTCGCTCACCGCGCGTACTGTCTGGAGACGGGCAAGGTCGTGCTGGAGGGTCCGGCAAGCGAACTGCAGACTCATCCCCGGGTGCGGGAAGCGTACCTAGGGGGAGTCTAGGCAGCGCAAAGCAACCGCGGTGTAACCACGTTGCATCCGACGTGTACTTGCGCTTTGACTAGATCTGCCGCGACAAAGACAGCCAACGCAAGCGCGGTGCGCCCCCGTCGTGACCGACGTGTCTTGCGCTTTAGCCAAATCTGCTGCGGCAAACACACCACAGAATGATTACGTCGTGTCCGATCCGCTCAAGCGCCCTGACTGAACTTGCCGTAGCAGAAACTCGCCAACAGCAACTCAACGCTGTTCTTGGAGCGGCCGTCAAGTCCGGCGTTTGTCAGCACCTCAGCGGCGTTCTTGCGCCACTTCTCATCACCTGTCAGGAGGTAGGCCCGCCTGTAGTAGTCGATGGACAGGAGAGGGTTCCGTTCCAGCTGTTCCGCCACTGTTCCGAAGTAGTCCGCCCTTTCTTTGAGGCTATCCAGGAAAGCCTTCAGTTTCAGGTCGAAGCTCTTGTCAAATGAAATGTACTCTGTCCTCACGAAATCCGACGGCACCTCTGTACTTGGTTCCTTCACGATGAGGGTCTCTTTGCCCAGCGCCTGCATCAGCCCTACTTCGTAGAAAACGTTGCTCATGGTGGTTTTGGGCATGGACTTGTATATGATCGCTATCCCGACAGGGACGCTTACGATGAGCCTCCAGATCTTCAGAAGGAAGTCTTTGCCTGTGGTTATGCTGTTGGCGTCAATGATATTGATGTTCCGCTCTGCTGTGATGGCGGCAATTCGTTCCCTGATTTCGTCGACTACGGGAGGGACGTTCTTTCCCAACTTGGTCATAAGGAAGCACGTGCGCGGGCGCAGCGCTACCGGAGTCGTACAGGCGTCACCGCTAAGGGGGTCGTACAAAATCAATGCTCTTCCTGCTTCCCCGCGACAGGTATGTTCTTGTACGGTCCCGGGGTCTTCTTGTGAGCGACTATCCGTCCCGCTTCCCGGTCGATTTTCACATACCGGTCGGTTTTTGGGTTCTTAACCTGGACGATGTCCTTCTTAGGGGCCAAGTTGTACCCACCTCCACTCCTCATCCCGCTTGAGCTCGCCCTCGGCAAGCTCGCCGCCGCCAAGGCGTCCGCCAGCCGTTTTCCGTCGCGAGGCTATGTGACCACCATCATAGCTATCTATATGTTTGTAGGACCTTTGTGCATCTCCGACCTTGGCGCTTATCCGAGCTCTGTGCTCACACGAGCTTCGTGCTTATCCGACCTTACGACACTGTGGCTCCTGCGTATAGGGTTCAGCGGCTTGTTGACGCGCAACCACTGGACGGACTGCCGTCTGCAGGAGCCGGTTTTGCGCAGGCTTTCGACACCTGGATGGGGCAACAGGCGCCGCTTCATCTGAGGGAGGCGCCACGAAATTGGGATGTGCCACGAAACCGAACCTTTCCATCGTGATGAGGCGCGTGGAAGGGCGGCGTTTCCGCAAGTATGCCTTAAATCGAAGCAAAGTCCGTGATTTGGGATGGGGCGCGAGAGGCTTCCTAGTTGCTCTGCTTCAGTTTGAAGCGGATTGCCAGTGATGAGGAGCACAGAGGGGCGGGCGCGTGATGACGAGGCGCAGGGCGGAGTATACATGGCCTGATGAGGCGCAAAGGGAAGCACGGTCTCCGGCTTCCATGCCGAAGGAGTTTGTAAGAAGCCTGCTTTGCCTCAAATCGATGCGTTGTCACGGAAGAAACGCTTCATTTTGAAGCATTTCGGCGACGAGCCTGCCCGGTGAGTGTGCGGTTGATGGTTCGATCGGTAGGCGAAAGCGGTGGAGGAATCGCCATTCAATACTTGCCGGGTTACGAGATTGAGCGCGCGGTTGGAATCATAACGGCAGAGGTAGTCCTGGGGCCGGGATGGTGGGGTGAGGTATCTGCCCAGTGGGCCGGTTTCTTGGGTACCCGTAGCGCTGAGTTTGAGGCGAAATGGAGAGAAGCAAAGCACATCGTCTTGATCCTGCGCGGCCGGATGCGGTGCTGTGATTGGGGTTGATATGGAGCTCGCCATGATTGAGGGAGTACCTACGGTAACCGCGATCGGGACCGGAGTGGTAGTGAAAAAACCCGGGGATATGCCTGCCAAGAGTGGCTGAAGAACGGCACAAAACCCAGCCCAAGCGTGTTGACAACAGACTTTCTACTGAGTAGACTATCTATGTCGCTCCTCGATAGCTCAATGGCAGAGCATCCGGCTGTTAACCGGAGGGTTGCAGGTTCGAGTCCTGCTCGAGGAGCCACTACCTGAGTAATGCGCCCGTAGCTCAGTGGCAGAGCGGTCGGCTCATAACCGATTGGTCGGGTGTTCGATGCACCCCGGGCGCACCATTTTGATCTAGGACTAAGATTTGACGTGGCCCCATGGTCAAGAGGTTAAGACACCGCCCTTTCAAGGCGGTAACACGGGTTCGATTCCCGTTGGGGCCACCATTTTTATTGCTTGCACAGCCCGATTTAGCGGAACATCGTAAGTTCGGCTGTCATATTACCCTGACAAGACCTCTTATCGTTAAGCCTACCGCGATGGCTAGAAGAGTGCTGGCCAGAGTGCCCACGAGGTAATACTCCCCAAAAGCTTTGTCAGTGGTTAGTTTTTCGAACCTCGCAAGTGATTTGGCCGTAATCACGAACGCGACCGCGGTCAAAGCGTCTGCCAAGACCAGGGTCAGCATCAGCGCTCGTTCCGCCATTCCGATATACCGGCCGGCTTGCGTGGATGAATCGCGGTCCAGCTCTTTGTTGAACGCGTCCAACACCATCCTGACTATCACTGCCCCAACCGGCATGACAATTACGTACCCAAGGGCGACAAGGAGAAACCTATCTAGAGACAGCCCAGTCTTGGCCAGGAGAGAGCTCATGACGCTTCTCGCTTTCGGAAATAACCAGCGCCCGTAGAAGTTCAGGACTGATTGGCTGAAGCTGGGCTCCACTATTTCGAACACAGCCAGAAAGCTCAACAAGTGAAGGACCTGGTCAACCACAAAAACCAGAAGCCGCTGAGAGGAACCGGCGTTTCTATCTAAGTAGCACTTGCCAAGGTCAATAAACACGTGAGTGACTGTGATCATAAGCGTTGCGATCAAGCCCCGGACTCCATAGATGTGTAGACCAATGACCGAGAGAATTGCCACGCGTGAGCCGTGAACCAGAAACCCTTTGGGGGAGAGGGAGTTTTTCGTTTCGACGATGGTGTCAGTTTGGAGCAGGAAATCAGCTATGGTGTGGGCAAGCAGCCCGAGGAGGAGAAAAGTCACCATACTCACCCGCACCTCCGTAAGCCTGTACCTCCGTAGTGGCCGTTTTTCATGGTGATCAACGCATAGAGGTTGAAACTCTCGATTTCAACCCTCCGAAGTTGAACTATTGAGGTTGAACCATCGTTGAATCATCGTTAAACCATCGCGGCCACGAGCCGGCAACTTGACACCGCACACCCTCAGAAGGGCGAAAACCGTTAATGCAACCCGTAGTGGGTGTGGAGTTGTCGTTCCACTACGGTTTCACCAATAGCCGATGCTCTTACAAATGGCCGGAAGGGATTTTTCAGCCTGCTCCACAGCAGACCACTTCGCGGCTTTGCACCTTTTCTGCACGCTCTGGTAGCTAACTCCAAGTATATCGGCAGCCGCCGCTAACGTGCCTGCTTTCTCGTAAGCGTGGACGGCATCCCATTGTTCCTTTGTCCACTTGTCTTGGATAGCGTCAATCAGAGAAAGGATAGTGTTGGCAATCAAGTCTAGCCGGGGATCCCCTGAGGATAGAGCGGTCTTTGTGTCACGAGTCTTCTTTAGCCTATCGATAGCATCTCGTGCCCTCAAAAATGCGGTGCCGTTCATCTGCCACGAAGTGACGGCTTGACGTTCGCCTTCGCCTTCGCCTTCGTATTCGCCAAGGCCGACCGCGACCCGCAACTTGAGAGGGAAACACGCATATCTCAAGTGTCTTATTAGCTCAGGCGCTTCCAGTGTCCCGCGACAGACCGCCTGTATTTCATCGCCCCTAGAGAGGGAGAAAGGGGTCAACAAAAGATCGTGATGTATCGTCGACAGTGCTTTGGGCAGCTTCGCGACTTGGTCTAATGCCTGCCTGGAGTCAATTATGTCGGCCGTGATTACGGTGACCGTCTGCAAGCGAAACCACCACCCCGTGAGTAGAACATGCAAAAAAGCTGCGGCCAGAGTCTCTCAGAGTTTCTACGACGCGACCATCCATCCCTTCAACGCGGGAGCGTCGCGGGAAACAACCAGTTAATCAACAGCGTGACCGCGAGTTCAGGCTCACAATCCTACCAGCTTCACATCTCCCCACACCGCCATCTTGTCGCCGAGGATGACCACGGCCCCCGACACGCCGGGTATCTTAGACGCAAACCTCACGGCTTTCTTCAAGTCGGCGTCCGACTGAACCATGTTCCCGACGGCCGTAGCCGCCGCGTCGGCCAGGGCAGTGTCACGCGCGAGGATTACCGCTGCATCGGCGCGTCCGAAACTCACCGAATGGCCGACCGTGCCTGACGACGTGCAGATGCCCAGCGGGGTAGAGGCCGGAGGTATCTCCAGGGCAATCTTCTCGCTCAGCGGCGAAGACCCCGCGTAGATGCCTACTCTCCTTATGGATAGCGTCTTCAGGAAGATGTCCCCGCCGTTTTCGACGATCACTTCCGGGGTGAACCTGAGCAAGTCCATGCCGACAAACTCGCTGATTGCCCCCGCCACGGCTGCCATCGGGCCGACGCCTGCCAGTTCACCGGCGGAACACATCCTCTTGACGATAAGGGGCGCGTCCGCGGCGGGCTTCAGCGGGACGAACGACGTTAGGAACTCAGGGTGTTGGGCTGCGTAGTCCTCGATGGCTGCGCGGTGTCGTATGACGGACATGAAGGCCTCTGTTTGGAGCGTGCCTGCCGATGCACGATGCTCGAGTGATGCGAGACGCTCGGCAGATGCGGGATGCTCGGGTGATGCGGGATGCTCGGCAGATGCGGGATGCCCGAGTGATGCGGGGTGCCCGACCGGTGCCGGATGCCCATCCGGTGCGGGATGCCCCGCCGGGACCTCCGAAGGCGCATGGACTCCGATCTGCAGGTCCGTCTCCCGGACCGAGCAGTTGAAGAAAACCAGGTTGCTGCCTTTGAAGAGGTCCCGGTACGTCCTCGGTTCGTACACTGATGCCGCACCTCCCGAAGCCAGGCTGGCCGGTGCTGAGATAGCCTACTTGGCGGATTGGTGAACTGGTCTACTTGGCGAGCTGGCCTACTTGGCGAACTGGCTTAGTTGGCGAACTGGGTCACTTGGCGATCTGGCCCACTGGCAAACTGGCCTACTTGGCGAGACAGCCTCTCGGCTAGACGGTCACCTTCATCGCCCCGACCGGGCACGCCTTGACGCAGACCTGGCAGGCCAGGCACTTGCCCTTGTCGAAGACGAGGGTCCACGACTCTTTGTCCATAGTCAGGCATTCGGCAGGGCATACCGATGTACACGCCCCGCAGTGGACGCACACTGCATCGTTCCAGGAGATGCTCCCATTGAGACCGCACGGGGCGCTGCGCTCTATATCCCGCGCCATCCTACTTCACCTCGACTTCTTCGAGAGTCTTGGGCCTGGCTTCCAACGGAAGCGGCTGCACCGGTTGCTGCAAAAGGAACTCACCTTTCTGTATCCACGACTTCAGTGACAGCGCGATGTCCCTGGCCTTCTTAAGGCTGGACAAGGGAGCTGTCGGAACCCGCCGGCCGTTCAGTTCTATGCTGCCGCTACGCAGGTCTTCGTAATTGACCGTAGCTACCACAGGTTTGGACCGCTTCGGGATGCCGTAATCGAACACGTTGGTTTGGATATCCCGGTTCCGGACCGAGACGAACCTCATCATGTCTTCGTCCAGGATGGGGATGGGGATGCCGACGCCCACAAACAAGGTGACGCCGTACCGCTCAAAGACGCCAGCGCGGATGAACTCCGTGCTCATCTGCTTAAGGTCTCCGATGAGGGAGAGGGTCCCCGCTCCTCCTATAGGGACAGAGCAGTCGTTTCTGGTCCGGCAGGGATTATGCTGGGTGCCTTCCCACGCCACGTAGCCCTGGGCGCCGCCAAGGAAAATGCGGGTTCCGAGCCCTATCGTCCGGTAATATGGGTCGTTCAGGAGAGGACTGAGCTCGCCCGACGTGCTGTAGTTGACGTTCCCCATACGCGGCAGGAGCGTGCCCATGTAGGTGTAAATCACCCTGTCTGTGGAGTTGGTCGCCGCTCCGTAGTTTTGATAGCAGTTCCGGGGATTAAACATGAACGCCTGGTTGATGGAGTCCTTGGTGATGTCGCTCTCGATTTCCTTGCGCGGGTAGCAGTCTGTGCCGTAAGCTGTCGCCTTAAGACGGACGCTCTTGCCGGCGATGAGGTCCTCGATGACGTGGGCTCCGCCATACTCCATTCCGCGGGTTTCAGACAGCTCAGTGGCGCCTATGTAAGCGTCCACAGCAGCGAGCCCAGCGTAAGCGGGGACGTCGTTCAGCCAGACCTTGGTCATCTTAATCGGGGGGTCCGAGTGACCGAAATTCAGAAACGCGCCTGAGGAGCACATGGGTCCAAAGGTCCCGGTGGTTACGACGTCGACCTCTTTGGCTGCTTGCGATATGCCTTTCTCCTCAACCACGCGGAGGATTTCTTCGGCGGTGAATACGACGGCTTTTTGCTCTTTGATTTTCTCGTTGATCTCTTCAAACGATCTGTAGGTCATCTAAGAACCCCCTTTGCGTTGGATGATGCTTAGTTCGCGCGGTCGAACTTGGGCCCGCTTTTGAGCGGTCAACGCCCGAGCCCGGGACCAAACGATAGGGATGCGAGAAACCGGTCCTGGAAGTCCTCGAGTGAGGCAAGGTCAACGTGCCGGATTGCCTTGGCGAGGCGTTCCGCTTCGGCTTTCGCGCAGGCTGACAGCAGGATTGCTTTTGCCCCTTGGATTGCGCCGTTGCCCACTTGCTTGACCCTAGCCGGCGCGATGGGAGGGACCAAGCCGATTTCCAGGGCATTCTCGACCCTGAGCGATGTCCCGAACGCTCCGGCAAGGTATACGGCGTCGATTTGGGAAGCAACGGCACCGGCTTCGTCGAGAAGGGCGTCGACGGCGCACCTCAGGGCACCCTTGGCCAGTTGGACGGCCCGGATGTCCTTCTGGGTCAGAAACAGGCCTGGAGCAAGCATGAACTTAAGCGAACCGTCGGTCTCGTGGATGATGCGGTCGGCGAAGGGTTGTTCCGCGCGCATCAGGCCGTTTTCGTCCAGAACGCCGGCGCGGAGGAGAGCCGCGATGGTATCCACGATGCCTGACCCGCAGATCCCCTTGGGTTGTCCTCCTCCCACCACAGACAGCTCAAAGTTGTCTGAGACCTCAAAGACCGCGCCGGGCAAAGCGAGCATTCCCTGGGATATCTCTCCGCCTTCGAAAGCGGGTCCAGCCGGAGCCGAGCATGCGTACAGGCGGCCCTGGTGACTCAGGAGGACCTCGCTGTTGGTGCCGACGTCTATCAACAATCGGGTGACGGGGTCCTCAACCGCAACGGCACCGGCGATACAGCCGGCGATACCGGTAGCGATTGCCGCCGCCACTAAGTCGGACCCCACGAAAGACCACACCACAGGCGGGGCGTACAGACGCGGAAGTCCGGGTATGTCGGCTTCTCTCGGCTTGAGAGTCGCGGCTGTGTAGGGATGGACCGACAAGTCCTTCACCGACAGCCCCAAAGCCAGGTGATGCATGGCGGTGTTGGCGACCAAAACCGCTCCCAGCACGTCTTCGCGGCGCAAGCCCGAGGCCTTCAGCAGTTCCGAGAAGGCGTCTGTTATGGACTCTAGGGCGAGCCGCTGTAATGTTCCGTTGTTCCTGGACCGGGATGTGGCATAGAGCAGGCGGGACATGATGTCCGCTCCGAAGGCCGCCTGGGGATTCGGACGCGCTGAGGACGCCAGTTCTTCGCCTGTTCGCAAGTCTACCAAGGAAAGGGCGATAGACGTTGTGCCTAGGTCAATCGCCAGACCTGCCGCGGGACCAGACGCGGGCAAGGTGATCCAAGGGTCGACACTGCCGAAGTAGGCAGCGGGCCGGTTGGCCCTCATGGTTTCTATGGCGTTCATGGAGTCCGGAACTCCCGCTTCCAAAGGAACAGCCGGAGGAATGGCCGGGACGAACACCGTCACGTCCCTATCTACGCGAAACTGACATGCGAGCCTGCGTTCAGGGGCAGGTCTTTCGCCGGACGCCTTCGCACCGGATGACTCGGACCCAGACCCATACTCAACGAGTACCGCGCACTTTCCGCACCGTCCGCGGCCGCCGCACGGCATATCCAGATGCACGCCACCCATCCGGAGCGCGTCGGACAGCAGGGTGCCTTGAGGAACCTCTATTGTTCCGCCTCCCCAGCGGACTGTCACGGCCGTCATCGGGTACTGGACTTCCTTTCAGCCAGTATCCCTTTCGCCACGGTGACGGCTTCTTGAGCGTCTCGTCCGTACCCGGCCGCGCCTATCTCATCCGCGAAAGACTGGGTCGTGGCCGCCCCACCGACGATTACCGGGCAGTCAAAGCCCTCTTTAGCAAATAGGTCGATTACTTCTTTCATCTTTGGCATTGTGGTGGTCATGAGGGCGCTCAGGCACACCAGGTCTGCCGAAAGCCTGCGGGCTTCGTGAAGCACCGTTTCGGGACTCACGTCTCTTCCCAGGTCGTGGACGGTGAAGCCGTGGTTCTCCAGCAATACGGCGACGAGGTTCTTCCCGATGTCATGGACGTCTCCCTGGACGGTAGCCAGGACGACCACGCCCGCCCGCTCTCCTCCGGCGTTGGCTTTGGCAAGCTCCGGTTTCAGGCGGTCGAATGCTTCCTTCATCACGTTCGCCGACAGCATGAGCTGGGGAAGGAAGTATATGCCCGCGCCGAAAAGCCTTCCTGTTTCCTCGATGGCGGGTATCAGGGCGCCATTGAGGATGTCCAAAGCGGATATGCCCTGGGATAGGGCTTCCTCCACCAACGGCAGGATGTCAGCTTTGTTTCCCTCCAAGACCGCGTCGTAGAGCCTCCGGTTCAGCGTGCCCGGTTCGGGCGCGCCCGGACGGTCTGCCGCGGCAGGCGAACCTTGCGAGGACCTCGTGGTCCCGCTTCCATCGCTTCGTTGTGCCTGTTGCGCTGCTTGTAGTGGCGGCTCGACTGTCTGCTGTTGTCCCGGCTGCGCTGCCGATTGACCTGCCTGTAGCGCCGGCTGTGCCGCCTCGTGCTGCCTTTGCCCTGCCAACTTGCCCGCTACCTCGTCCTCGTTGTGGACCAGCCGCTTGGGACCCACCACCGAGATGTACTCTCTAGCGTTCTGGTCCCTGCCCAGGAACACTCTGGCGGCCCTGATGGTATCCATGATCCTCTCATCCAGTGGATTCACGATGGCCATATCCAACCCGGCCGTGATCGCCATGGTGAGATAAGCGGCGTTTAGGAAACTGCGGTTGGGCAGCCCGAAAGACACGTTGGATACTCCTAGGGACGTCTTGCATCCCAACTCGAACTTCAGAGCGCAGATGGCTCTGAGTGTCTGCAGGGCCTGAGACTGTTGAGCACCTGCCGTGAGGGCCAAAGGATCGATGATCACGTCATAGGGAGGAATGCCGTACTCGCCGGCGACTTCCACCAACCGCCGGGCTATATGCAGCCGGTCTTCGGCGGTGGACGGTATCCCGTTTTCGTCCATGGTGAGTCCGATGACCGCGGCCCCGTACCGTTTGGCGATGGGGAGGATGGCCTCGGCTCGGCCCTGTTCAAGGCTGAAAGAGTTCACAATCGCTTTCCCAACGTACGCTTTCAATCCGGCCTCAAGCGCTTCCGGAGAGGCCGAGTCGATGCACAGCGGAACCGTAACTGCTTCCTGGACGGCTACAACCGCCTCGCGCATCGCCTTGGCTTCGTCAATGAGGGGGACGCCGACGTTGACGTCAAGCATCTTGGCACCCGCCGCCACCTGGACTTTGGCCTCACGCCTGACCAGCGAGTACTTCCCTTCCTTTATGTCCTTAGCCAGCGCCTTTTTGCCCGTGGGATTAAGCCTCTCGCCGATGGGGACGGGCAGGTTGGCCTCGGCGAAGAAAATGGGTTCGGTCCGGGAAGTAACCCCCAGGCACTTCCCCAGAGCGGGGCATTCGCTGCGCGGAGTGAGCCCCGAGACGGCTCCTCTCAACAGGCGGATGTGTTCGGGCGTCGTCCCGCAGCAACCGCCTATCACCGACGCTCCGGCCTCAATGAGTTTCGGTCCGTAGCTTGCGAACTCTTCCGGCCCCATGGGGAACACGGTGGCGCCTCCCTGAAGGCGGGGCATCCCGGCGTTAGGTTGCGCTGAGACGGGAACTCTCGCCACTTTCGCGATGCGCCTTACCGCTTCCACCATCTGAGCGGGTCCCACGGAGCAGTTAAAGCCGATGATGTCGGCGCCCAAGGACTGCATCACCAGTCCCGCGGTCTCAGGGCCGGTACCTGTAAATGACCGTCCGGACTCGTCGAGAGTCATCTGGGCGATTATCTTGATGCCCGGGGCGTTTTCCTTGCACGCGATTATGGCGGCTCTCATTTCATTTAGGTCGGCAATGGTCTCGATTATTATGAAATCCGGCTTGGCTTCGGCCAGAGCTTTCGCCTGCTCCGCGAACTGCCGGTACGCTTCGTCAAAGGAGAGGGTCCCGAGCGGCTCCAGCAGAGTCCCCAACGGGCCCACAGAAGCAGCCACCAGTGCCTTGCCTTCCGCGGCCTCACGGGCGATCCGTACCGCCGCCAAGTTTATCTCGCGCACCTTGTCTTCCAGCCCGTAGTGAGACAGGCGCATCGGAGTGGCGCCCAGAGTGTTTGTCTCGATCACTTGCGCGCCGGCGTCCACGTACTGCTTGTGGACCCAGCGAACCTCTTCGGGCTTCTCCAGGCACCATACTTCGGGAGCCATGCCCGCGGGGAGTCCTCTGGACTGCAGCATAGTGCCGGTAGCCCCGTCAAATACGAGAATTCTTCTGTTAAGCATCTCTAAGATGTCCATTAAGGGCTCCTCCTCCCACAGTTCACAGGGCTTCCGATGTTGCTGATGTTTACGTCCCGGTACCGCTCACCGGACCTCGGACGTTCCTCACGCTTGCCTCGCGGCACCGCTTGCCGGGCTACAGATGTTGCTGATGCTTGTGCCTCGGTCTCACCTTGCACCCGACGTTCCAGCTGTATCCGCCGCAACCGGTTCCTCCTCAGTCTCCAGGAGCTCCAGTTCGTCCAGGACGCGCAGGACATCCAAGACCCGCGACGGCGCGTTCATTGGGAATATGTGTATACCTCGCAAATGGGGCTTGATGCGGGAAAGCAACTCATACGTGAGCCTAAGCCCCTCTTCCCGTCCGCCGTTTCGCATTCGTTCCACTGCCCAGTCGGGAACGACGATGCCTGGCACGTTTCTGTTAAGGTGCGCGGCGAACTCATAACTCCTGAGGGGCATGACTCCGTAGAGGATGGGGGCGTGAATTCGCCCGTCTATCTTGCGCAGCCAGCGGTCGAACAGCGCGGGATCGTAGACCGGTTGGGTTTGAACGAAGCTGGCTCCCGCGGCTATCTTCTCCTCCAGGCGAGAGACCTCTCTCTCAAGGTCTTCCGCGCCGGGATTGGTGACGCAGCCTATGGCGAAATCGGTCCCTTGTTCCAGTTCGCCTCCGGTTACCGTCCGGCCGGCGTTAAGCGAGGAAGCCAGTTCGATAAGGCGTATTACGTCCACTTCGAACACGCCTTTGGCGTCGGGGTGGTCTCCTCTCGAAGGGTCGTCGCCCCGGAGGGCGAGTATGTTGCGGACGCCCAGACCGGCGGCGCCAAGGAGTTCCGCCTGCAGGCCGATTACGTTTCTATCCCTGCAGGTAAGATGGAAAATGGCTTCGACGCCGACGTCCCTTTGGATGAGGTGGGCAAGAGTGATCGGACTCATGCGGACGTTTGCCATGGGGCAATCAGCCACGTTGACCGCGTCCACTTTGTCGGCGAATTTCCTGATTTTCTCGAGGGTCTTCTGAACGTCGGGTCCCTTTGGGGGGTCAATTTCGGCAGTGACCACGAAATACCGCCGCTTGAGTCTGTAAGATAACCTTGCCATGCCTATCCCTCCAGATTTCTAAACGAAAGGTCCGGGAGATAGGCTAAAAAAATAACCCTCATAAGAATGAAGGTTGATTGCCGTCACCTTCACTCTCATCTTCCGGACCGTACCCCGCGCTAAAGGCGCTTCAGTCCGCAGGAGTTGGCACCGTTATCCCGCAGGGTTATTCCCTGGGGATGGGTTGCCGTGGCATCATTGGGCCTGTCCCTCCGCCGCCTCTCGATGAAAGAGGTGTCTCTTGAGTTGTTGGGAACTACTATAGTAAAGGATGCATTTGGGCGCAAGTTGATTTTTCCGCTGAATTTTCCTCCGCGTACTGGGCATGATACTCTCTGAGTCTTTTCCTAGGCTCGTATGGAGGTGAGTGACATGCGTGGAGGTTCATGGATAGGGGCAATCATACGGTTCGTGGTTTCGGCCATCGTTCTAATGGTTATGGGACTGATTTTGCCGGGATTTGAGGTGCTTGGATTCCTGAACGCTCTCCTGGCCGCGGTCGTGATCGCGCTCTTAGGTTGGGGCGTTGAGGCCATCCTGGGCGAGAGAGTCTCACCACAGTCCCGGGGCATCATCGGATTCATAACAGCCGCCGTAGTCATCTACGTGGCCCAGTTCTTGGTGCCGGGCATGAACGTCAGCATACTCGGCGCCCTTCTGGCCTCATTGGTGGTCGGAATCATAGACGCGTTTGTCCCCACCGTAGTCAGGTAACAGGCAGTCAGGTACAGAAAGCTATCCGGCGAGCCGGGCCTTGTCCAAACTCCGGGTATGATCTGAGCCTTCCTTTCATAAACGGAATGGAGGGAGGTGAGGATTATGGAGACCGGAAAGCGGAACATCGCCCGGCTCTTCATTATTCAAGTACTCCTCATGGCGTTTCTCTTGGCTTTTGTCCTGACTATCCCGGCGGACCGTTCCCGGATGGCTTTTTCGGGAGAGCTAGGTGATGTCCCGGGCGAAGTGATGTCACCGTCCCTCTACGGGCTGTTGTGGACGAGGCACGACCTGGCGAAAACCGTCCTCCGGGCGGGTTTTCCTATCATCGGCTACATGGAGAGGTACGGGGAGGAGCACGAGGCTCCGGGCGTCATGGCCTCGATCTTTGGCTGGTTCATGGGATTCACTCCGATAGGCGCGCAAGACTTGATACTCGCCCAGTTGCCGGGGTTCACGTCAGACGTGGCCGCCAGCGTGACGATCCCTCAGAATTTGGAAGAAGACTGGGGATTGAGCCCCGTCCTTTACAGTCTCCCTCCCGGGGAGGGGGGCCAAGCGGCTTCGGTTGGCCTCACCACTCCTACGGTGGCCATCTACCACACTCACGCTACAGAGTCTTACTTGCCTGAAATCGGGAAGAAGGCCGCCGAGGCTGCCTTCACGTCCGACACTTCACGGTCGGTCATCAAGGTCGGCGAGTACTTGGTTTCCGAACTGGAAAACAGGTACCGTATAGCGTGCGTCCACTCTAAGACCATCCACGATGCCGATTCCAGAGTGGGGGCTTACTATCGTTCGGAGCAGACGGTCAAGGCCCTACTGGAGAAATACCCGTCATGCGCGCTTCTCATAGACTTACACCGGGACAGCCAGCCCAAGAACCTTACCACCGTAACCATCCGGGGGAAGTCTTACGCCAGGCTGATGCTGGTGGTGGGTACAGACAACCCGAACTGGGTGAAGAACTACGAGTTGGCCCGGAAGATAGTGTCGATGCTAGAAGACGCCTATCCGGGCATTTCCAGGGGGATTCTCTACGCGTCCGCCTACTATAACCAACACTACTCTCCCAACGCCATCCTGGTTGAGGTTGGGGGAGTGGACAACACGCTCGCCGAATGCAAGAACAGCATGGAAGCCCTGGCATGGGTCATAGCTTCGCTGACGCTGCCCGCGGCTCCCGCGATGCCGTGAGGCGTCCCTATGCCGTCAGGGTTCGCGATGTCCCGAGACCCGCGTTGCCGTGGCAGACCGTGAGGGGTGGCGAGCCGTAAGAGGCCACCGTACCGCAAGGGACCGCGATGTCGCGAGGGGCCGGGGCGCCGTTTCCTCCCCGTTGACACCTGTCCTTGTCCCGTGCTATTTTGCATCTAGATTAGCACTCTCATCCCAGGAGTGCTAAAAAGGGAGTGTCGTTAGTGACTCTCGACGACAGAAAAGCTCGCGTTTTGAGAGCCGTCGTGGAAGAGCATATCGAAACAGGCTTGCCTGTCGGTTCCCGCACTATCGCCAAGAGATACGCGCTGGGCGTGAGCCCCGCGACCATCAGAAACGAAATGGCGGAGCTTGAGGAAACGGGCTATCTCGACAAGCCTCACACCTCGTCTGGCCGAATCCCTTCAGACAGGGGGTACCGGTTTTACGTTGACGAGCTCATGCCTCAAGTCCGGCTTCATGATGACGAAGTGTACGCCCTTGAGTCCCTTTTCCGCTCCAGGGCTAAAGACGTAGTCTCTCTTTTGAAAGAAACGGTCAAAGTGATATCTGACGCGACAAACTATCTCGCGTTTGTCCTGGGACCCGATTCGGGCGAAGTGACTTTCAACTCCATACACCTCTTGCCGGCTTCGTCCAGAAAGGCTCTCCTGGTGATCATCACGGACGTGGGGTATGTTGAGACCTGCCTCATCGACGCTCCGGATATGACCATTGATGAAATGAGATATGTGTCGGACATGCTCACCCGGAATCTGGGTTCCGTCCGGCTGGACAAAGTGGCCGACAGGGCGCAGGCTTTGATCCGGGAAGAAGCCTCGAGGTACGCCGAGATAATCGACCAGGCCGCCGCTTTCTTGAGAGGCCTCGCGACCGAGCCTGATGAAGAACGCCTATTTGTCGGCGGGACCGCCAATTTGTTAAGTCAGCCTGAGTTTCGGGACGTGGGACGGGTAAAGGAACTCCTATCCGCCATAGAGAGCGAGGGCTTAATCCAATACATCCTTTCAAATGATCACCGGGAAGGCGACCCCATCATCCGCATCGGCGCCGAGAGCCCGGTGGGAGCCATCCGTGACCTGAGCTTGGTCTACGGCCGGTTTACCGCCGGCAACGCCGAGGGAAGGATCGGACTCCTGGGCCCTAGGAGGATGGACTACGCCCGATCAGTCGCGATCATCAAGTTTTGCGAAAGGCGGCTTTCCGAGTCCCTTTCCTAGTTGGATTCGACTTAGGCGGGAGGTAGAACATGACTCTTAGACAAGCGGCTCAGGGTTCTGAGGTCGACGAGAAACTTGCTGCTCTATTGACCAACGCCAACGCGGTTCGCGCCATAGCTTCGGCTGTGGAAGGGACCATCGGGCCTAAAGGGCTCGACACCCTGCTTGTAGACAGGTTCGGAGAAGTGGTCATCACAAACGACGGCATGACCATCCTCACCAAGATGGATGTAAACCATCCAGCGGCCAAAATGGTCATCAACACCGCCAAAGCCCAAGAAGACGAAGTCGGCGACGGGACTACAACTGCCACCATCATGGCGGGTTCCCTCCTTTCCGAAGGCGTTGCCCAGGCCATACGCGGAGTGCCCGTCACCAGGCTCATAGACGGCATCAAGGCGGGCATTTCCAGGGCGGTGCAGGTAATCGAGGAGAAGGCCGTACGGATCGACGACGTCACCGACCCCCTGTTGAGGAAGGTCGCCTTGGTCGCCGGGCGAGAAAACCAGGACATCGCTGACCTGGTTGTTCAGGCAGCTATCATGGTCGGCAAGGAGAAGCTCCTTGACCGCAGGTTCAAGCTGTCCGAGACCATCGTCGCCAAAGAAGGCGCCGAAAACGAAGTCTTCGCCGGAATCATTGTGGACAAGAAACGGATTAACGAGGAGATGCCCGAGTCACTGTCCGAGCCCCGCGTTTTGGTGGTGGACGACTCGCTGGAGCCGGAGCAGGTTGAGGAAGAAGCCTTGGCTACCGAGGCCGGGTTCCAAAGGTATCTTGACCTACAGGAAGAGTTCAAGAGAAACCTGGCCAAAATCGTCCGGATGGGCGTCGGCCTCATAGTCGTTGACGGCGGAGTGAGCGACATCGCCGAAGAGATCCTGTCAGACGCCGGCGTCATGGTCCTGGCCAGGGTGTCTTCGGCTGAGATACGTAAGGTTTGCGAGCACACGGGCGCCAGGTCCGTTAAGAGGACGGGACTCAAGAAACCGCCAGAAGAGCTGTGGAAATACCTCGGGTCGGCCCAGACCGTGTACGAGGACCCAAAGCTGGAGAACGTGAGGATCCTCGGCGGGCGAGGCAAACCCATGGCCACGATTCTGGTTGGGGCGACCACGGAAGAGGTGCGGGGCGAAAGGGAAAGGATATGCACCGACGCCGCGGCTTCCGTGCAAGCTGCCGTTAGGGGCGGTGTGGTGGCGGGAGGCGGCGCCATAGAAATCGCCTTGTCCAGAGAAGTCGACAAGATGAGGTCAAGCCAGAAAGGCATGCAGGCGTACGGCCTTCTGTGCGTGGTCGAGGCCTTAAAGCGGCCCATGTCTCAGATAGTGCTTAACGCCGGTTTCAACCCGTTGGAAAAGGTGGGCGACGTGATAGCCCGCCAGACAGAGACAGGGAACGATAGCCTGGCTGTGGACTGCGAGACCGGGGAGATCGTAGATATGTGGGAGATGGGCGTGATCGACCCGGCACCTGTGAAGATTCACGCGCTAAAGGCAGCTTTGGAGATCGCGTGCGCCATCTTGAGGATCGACACGATCATCAAAAAGAAGGATGAAGGCGGCCCGGCGGATTCTTCACGCGAACAAGTGGAGGAAATGGATTTCTAATGAAGGATTACTATGAAGTACTGGGCGTGGACAAAAACGCGTCCCAGGAAGAGATAAAGAAAGCCTTCAGGCAGCTGGCCAAGAAGTATCACCCGGACGCCAACCCCGGGGATCCGACAGCGGAAGCCAGGTTTAAAGAGATTAACGAGGCTTACGATGTGCTGTCTGACCCCGCCAAGAAGGCTAACTACGATGCTTACGGGAACCCCAACGGTCCGGTGGCCGGACCCGGGCCCGGAGGCGGAGGAGGCGGGGAGGACCCCTTCGGCAGGGTGTTTGAGGGGTTCGGAGGTTTCCCATTCGGGGACATCTTCGGCGGTTTTGGGAACGTTTTTGGCGGCGGCAGGCGTGATACCGGCCCTAGGCGAGGCGCAGACCTTGAGCTGGAGGTCGAGATCTCCCTGGAGGAGGCTTTCTCCGGCACCGAGCGTGACGTGAGGATCCCGCGCACAGAAAAATGCCCAAGGTGCGACGGCGATGGCGCCGAGCCGGGCACCAAGCCCGTCACTTGTCCGGCCTGCCACGGTACAGGCCAAGTCAGGACCACCAGGACCACTATGCTTGGTCAGTTCGTGACGGTTACAACCTGCGGCAAGTGCGGAGGCACGGGCAGGTACGTCGAGAAGCCTTGCAAGGAGTGCGACGGTACAGGGGAGGTCCGCAGGACCAGAGGGGTCACTGTGAAGATCCCGCCCGGGGCCGACTCCGGATTGAGGCTAAGGCTGTCCGGACAGGGCAACGCTGGCATCCGCGGCGGAGCGCCGGGAGATCTGTACGTTGTGGTATTTGTTAAACCCCACCCGGTCTTCCAACGGCAAGGCGACGATCTTATCGTCGACCGGGCCGTGAGCTTCCCCTTGGCGGCCATAGGAGGAAAGACCACCCTGGAGACCCTCGAGGGACGAGTGGAACTGGAGATCCCCTCCGGCACTCAACCTAACGCCATCTTGAGGCTGAGGGGCAAAGGAATGCCCAGGCTCAGGCAGAAAGGCCGGGGCGACCTCCTGGTCCGCGTAAACGTGAGGGTACCCACCAAGCTTACGTCCAGAGAGCGCGAGGCCCTAAAAGAGCTGGGCAAGCTCGATGGAGAGACCTTCAACGACACCAGGACGTTTTTCCAGAAGCTGAGAGGAGCGGGCGACCAAGGTGCAAAGTGACGAGCGGCGGAGCGCCGGCAACCAACCCCGGTCTTTGGCCGGTTCAGAAAATGCCCTCGGTGACCAGCGCCGGGCGTCACCAAGCGAAACGTCTGTGGACGCCGCCCACACTCCTCCTCAGTTCTTCGTAACCTCCGAGATGGTGCTCGGAGGTCAGATTGTCCTCACCGAAGACCTGTTCCGCCACGCCATGGCCAAGCGGCTCCGGCCCGGAGAAGTCTTCCGGGCAGTGCTCGGGCAAACCGGTTACGAAGCTAAGGTTATCTCGGTGAAGGGCGACAGTCTCTTGGCCGACATTGTTGGCAGACAGACTCTCTCAGCGCCTCCGGTTGCCGTCCACCTGTACGCGGCCCTGTTGAAGGGCCAGAAGTTTGACCTCGTGGTGGAAAAGGCTACTGAACTCGGCGTGGCTTCCATACATCCAGTCATCACGTCTAGGACCATCCCCAGACTGGAGTCCGAGAAAGCCGCTTCCCGCAAGGAACGGTGGGATAAGATCGCCAAAGCCGCTGCCCAGCAGTGCGGAAGGCCCTTTGTTCCCGAGATAGCCGGGGTGACCTCGCTGGACGAAGCGCTTAGGGGTGCCGTCCGGGGCCGGCGGCTGCTTGCCCACGAGCATGAGGTGAAGGGAGCTTCCCTGCCTGAACTGCTTCAAGGACAGTCCGAGGTATCGGTCCTCATCGGTCCCGAGGGCGGTCTGGATTCCTCTGAAGTTGAATCTGCCATGGCCGCGGGTTTTTCTCCCATGTCACTGGGACCCTACATACTGAAAGCCGAGACGGCCTCCATCGCGGCGGTGGCCATCTTGATGCGTTTTCTCTTGCTCTAGACCGACAGGGTACCCACCTGTTGCGTGACGAGCGAAACTACCTGTCCAAAGGCATTAAGTGGGATTCCTCCTCATAACCCTTCCTTAGGGCTCGGTATGTTTGTTAGACAAACACCCGCTCCCGGCCCGGAGAACCGTCCCCGATAGAATCGAGGTGCTTCATATGCTGGTAGTCAAGAGGAAGTATTTCGCGGCCTTGGCGCTATCGGCGGCGCTCTGGGCTCTAGGCGCCGCGAACATAGTGGGCATGTACGGCGGTTCCACGGCTGCCTGCGCCCCTATTCACAAAGGAAACACCCAAAGCCCCTGCGCAAGTCTAATATTTAACGTTGATTGGGGAGAAGAGTACATCCCCCAGCTCCTCGATATCCTCAAGGAAAAGAACGCCAAGGCCACCTTCTTCCCGACGGGCACGTGGGTCGAAAGAAACGCTGAGCTCGCCAAGAAGATTGTCCAGGAAGGCCACGAGGTGGGAAACCACGGGGCGTCCCACCTGCATGTTGAGACCATGCCCAAGGATAAACTTCAGTCCCTAATCCTCAAAGGTGAGGAGCGGATCCAGCTTGCCACAGGCGTCAAGCCGTCGCCATTGTTCGCCCCGCCCTATGGGGAATGGAACGACAAGACGGTGCTGTATGCCTTGGAAATCGGATATCAGACCGTGCTCTGGACAGTGGATACCGTGGACTGGCGGCATCCCCCGCCCGAGACCATCTGGAAACGCGCGCTGGCGGGAGCGGGCCCCGGATGCTTGATCCTCCTGCACCCGACCGAGAACACGGTAGCCGCCCTGCCCACGCTTATCGACGGGCTTAGAGAAAAAGGCCTGATGCTGGTGACCGTGTCCGAGAACATAGCGAGGAAACCGGCGCAATAGCAAACCCTGTAAGGGCGGGACCCCTTTATACGGTTATAATGATGGCAGCAGAAGAAGAGCGAGGGGTTTACGCCTTTGTCACGGAAAACAGTTTCTTTCCGCACGTTGGGCTGCAAGCAGAACCAGTATGACACCGACTACCTGAAAGAGACCTTTCGTCAGCGTGGATTTGAGGTCCTGGACGAGGGGCCGGCAGATATAGTTGTCATAAACACTTGCGCCGTAACTTCCAGAAGCGCCGCAAAGTGCCGCCAGGCCATCCGGGCCGCCGCGCGGACAGGCGCCAAGGTAATCGTCACCGGATGCTACTCGCAAGTCGCCAAGGACGAGATAGCGGGCATTCCGGGAGTCATCGTCGTCGGAGGAGTGCGCGGGCGCGGGGAGCTCGCCTCCCTGGCGGAGCAAGCGCTGGCCGAAGACCGCGACCGCCCGATCGTTGCCGTACTCCCTCATGAGCAGGGAGAAGCTTTCGAGGAGACTCCTGTACCGAGCCCGTCTCTTACCAGGGCTTTTATGAAGATACAGGAAGGATGCGGGGACTTCTGTTCCTACTGCATAGTCCCATACGCCCGGGGGCCGTCCCGGTCCAGGAACGTGGATGCGGTGCTTTCAGAAGCGAAGAGCCTTGTTGAAAAGGGATTCAAAGAAATCGTCCTTACCGGAACCCACTTGGGCCTCTACAGTGAGACCCATAACGGCAAGACGGTGGGGCTTCCCGAGATAATAAGGATGATTTGCGATATTAAAGGGCTAACCCGGTTGCGGATAAGCTCCCTGGAGCCCCACGATGTGACGCCCGATCTCATCCACTGCCTAAGGTTCCCCCAGATTTGCCATCACCTGCACCTGCCCCTACAAAGCGGGAGTGACGGCGTGCTCAGGAGGATGGGGCGCCGCTACACGAGCGAGGAGTTCTTGCACATCGTCGAGAGCGTCCGGGAAGTAGCGCCGGACGTGGGCATCTCGACGGACATAATCGCGGGATTCCCCGGAGAGACCGAAAAGGACTTTCAAGCCACCCTCGACGTGGCTAGAGCAGCCGCTTTTTCCCGGATCCATGCCTTCAAGTTCTCGGCGCGTCCCGGCACCAGGGCCGCCGAGTTTGGCGAGAAAGTGGCGGACAAGGAAAAGGACGCCCGGATCGACCGCCTTATCGAGCTAGGTAGGGAACTCTCAAGGGATTTTCACAGTAAACATATAGGTAGGCCAGTTGAGATTCTGGTAGAAGACGATAGAGCCCCCGATGGGAGCCTCACGGGAGTAACCAGAAACTACATCCGCGCTTACATTGAGGGCAGCGACAACTTACGCGGGACGCTGCTGCAAGCTACTGTTGTAAGCCTCGCGCCTGACGGAGTGCTCTGTAAGGCATAAGGGGGATTGGCATGTCAGAAACCAGGTTGTGTTTGTTTTTCGGCGGTCGGTCCGGCGAGCACGAAGTATCGGTAAGGTCAGCCAAAGCTGTGTACCAAGCCGCTGTTGCCAACGGTTACCGGACAATGGGGGTGGGCATTGCCCGCGAGGGATGTTGGGTATATCTCGGCGATTGTCGGGCGTTTTTCAACTCCGGATTTGCTGAGGTCACCGACGGCATGGGGCCGGCATGTCACATCCTGCCCGATCCAACCCAAAAAGGCCTGTTCGTGCAGGGAATGGGAGTGGAGCGGCCAAAGATTGACGTCGTGTTTCCGGTGCTCCACGGTTCATACGGCGAAGACGGCACGGTTCAGGGATTGTTGGAGCTTGCGGGTATTCCTTATGTCGGGGCGCCGGTGCTGGCCTCGGCCATCTGCATGGACAAAGATACGACTAAGAGGGTATTGACCACCTACGGCGTCCCTCATGTGCCTGCCGTCGCGGTAGAGAGGTTCCAGTGGCAGTCCAGGCCGGAGGAAGTCCTGGAGCACCTTAGCAGGCTAATCCGGCTCCCGGTGTTTGTGAAGCCTTCGGCTTCAGGCTCCAGCCTGGGAGTCACAAAGGTGAAGACTATGGAAGCGCTCCCGGAGGCGCTGGATTTGGCGTTTCTGTACGATACCAAGGCCTTGCTGGAGCCCTCTCAGGAAGGCTTCCTTGAGATAGAGTGCAGCGTTCTGGGCAACGACGAGCCCGTGGCGTCAATCCCGGGCCAGATCCTGCCGAAGCGCGAGTTCTACGATTACAGGGCCAAGTACATCGATGATGATACCGAACTAAGGATACCGGCTCCGCTTGAGCCGGTGCTGGCGAAAAAAGTCCAGGATATCGCCATAAGAGCCTTCCAGGCCACAGGATGCAAAGGAATGGCCCGGGTCGACTTCTTTGTTAACCCTGCCAAGGGCGACGTGCTGGTCAACGAGCTGAATACCATTCCCGGCTTTACCTCCATAAGCATGTACCCCAAGCTCTGGGAGGCGTCCGGATTGTCTTTCCCCGAACTGGTCAAGACGCTGGTTGAACTTGCGGTGGAACGGCAGGCTTCTTCTTGGAGGGAAGTGCGCCTCCGAGCGTAGGTTTGTAATTGACCGGATGAGGTCGTGTATTGTACAATCCCTAGTGTTCTCGGGAGTAGGGGAAACGACTGCGGCGGAGGGAGGGATTCAGACTTGCCAGAGATCAGAGTTGGAAAAGATGAAAACTTCGACAGTGCCCTGCGCCGCTTCAAGAGAGAATGCCAGCGTTCAGGTGTCCTTAGGGATGTTCGGAAGCACGAGCATTACGAAAGTCCAAGCGTAAGAAGGAAGAAGAAGTCGGAGGCCGCCAGGCAGAGAAAGCGCCGGATGCGTTAAGCTGAGTGCGCTAGATGCCTATAGCCTCGTGACGTGAAATAGTTGAGGCCGCGGGATTCCCCCGCGGCCTCTTACTTCTTATTTCCACCTTCCACTTTCCAGCTATCCACCCATGTCACAGCCACGTTCCACCCACTCACGGAGGAGTCCTCAAAAACTGACGGCTTCGGAGCACTGAGTTATCAACCAGAGATGCCTTGCGCCGGAGAAGTTGTCAACTGGTGACTACCAGGGTGCGGAGTCCCTCCCTGGACGGGCTAGCCGAGGGACGGGACCCCTCAAGGAATTGTTCGCAAGTACCGGCAGTCTCCCTCATAGACTCTTCTTAGGCATCTTTGGAGGGATTAAGGTGCGTAAGAAACTGAGACAAAACCTCTCCGAGATTCTGGAACTCCCGGTCGACGTGAGTCTGGACCTTCCGAGGGTTGTGATCCACGGGCATCTGGGAGTCCTCATCCAAAACCACCGCGGCATAATCATGTGCTCTCCTGAACGCATTGCCATAGGAATCGGGCCGGGCCAGATCACCATCTTAGGAGACGGCCTGGAAGTTGAGGAAGTCAGCAGGGAAGACATCGTAATCCGTGGTTCCATCAAGTCGGTCCACATGGAGAACTAGCCGCGAACTGGCCGGCGAAGACAGGCAGGCACCTATGAGCCACCAGATGGCGAAGGCATCCACAGGGACGGTGGGTGAATGAGCGCTCCGGGACTTAAGAGAACACGGGAGTACTTGTTGGGTTACGTGGTAGTGAGCGTTCGAGGTAAGAACCCCGAACGCCTGGTAAACCTCTGCCTTGCCAACGGGTTTCCGGTCTGGGACTTCGTGATAGGCGAGAACGAGGCGACTTTCGCCACAACCCTGTCCAAGTACAAGGAGATAAGGCCGCTGGCCAGAAAAGCCAAGTGCGTGCCGAGGATAATAAAGCGCGTCGGCCTCCCCTTTTTCATCGGAAAGGTGAGGAGGCGCCCTTTCTTGCTTTGGGCGGCGCTGATTCTGGCCGCTCTTTTCATATACCTCTCAGGATCCGTGTGGGCCATTAGGGTGACAGGCGCCGAAAAGGTGGACCCCGAAGAAATCCTCAGAGTGGCAGAAAACGCCGGGCTTATCACAGGCGCGAGAAAGTCACGCATATCCCCTGACGAAGTGGAGACCACCATCCTCCGGGAGATACCGCTTATTGCTTGGGTTTACGTCCGGTTTCAGGGGACTATGGCGGAAATCCAAGTTGTTGAGAAGACCAGACCTGAGATTGAGCAGCCGGGCGACCTAGTAGCGAGCAAGGATGGCGTCATAGATTCAATCCTTGTCTTGTCAGGAGTGCCGAAAGTGGTTCCCGGACAAACTGTCCAAAAAGGCGACGTGCTCATAGAAGGAGACCGGGAGACCGGGCGCGGGGCGCGAGGCACGGTGACCGCGCTTACTTTCTACGAAGGGCGCAACGAAATGCCGGTGAGAAGAGTCCTCCCCATGAGGACGGGCAACAAAGTGGAAGCCAAAGTCATCCGCTACGCCGGAAACGAATTCACTCTCCTGGGCAAGAGGGACGCGTTTCAGTGGTACGAAGTGGAAGACTATCCCCTGTGGAAGATCGGAAGGAGCGGCTCAAAAGGGGTCAATCTAGAAGTGATCACCCGGGTGTATTATGAAATTACCTGGATGGAGCAGGTTCTTAGCTATGAGGAAGCGAAAGAGATCGCAGAAAGGCAGGCCAAGGATTCTGTCCAAAGGCGGTTGCCTTCTTCGGCGAAATTGATAGACTTGACCTGTGAGGACTTGCGAACAGATGGGGAGACCGTATATGTCAGGGCCGTCGCGTCAGCCATCGAGGATATTGGCGTAGTCAGGCCGTGGCCCAGTAAAGATACGGAGGTTTCTAATTGACGTCACACGGATCTCAACTCGTCTTCGAGTTGCAAGACAACGGAGAGATGTTTCGGCTTTTCGGCTCCTACGATGAGAATCTCGCTCTGTTGGAAGACGCCCTCGATGTGAAGATAGTCGCCCGCGGTAAGGACCTTACTGTTTCGGGGGGCTCTGTGGAACTGCGCACGGCCAAAGCGGTCATCGAGCACCTGCTTCATCAGGCTAGGTCGGGCCAGAAGGTGACGGCTCACGATGTCCGGTACGCGGTCCGCGCCGCAAAAGAAGGAAACACCTTGCAGGATTTAGGCGGGAGCATCCTGGTAAACGCCCGGGGACGAGCTATCGGCCCGCGCACTGACGGCCAGAAAGAGTACATCAAGGCCATCAGGGAGAACCCCCTGGTCTTTTGTATAGGTCCCGCCGGCACAGGCAAGACCTATCTCGCGGTGGCCATGGCGGTAGCCGCGTTCAAGAAGAAGGAAGTAGACCGGATCATACTGACGCGTCCCGCCGTTGAGGCGGGGGAGAGGTTGGGCTTTCTCCCCGGGGATATTCAGGAGAAGGTGAACCCGTACCTTCGTCCCCTGTACGACGCGCTTTTTGACGTGATAGGGATCGAGACGTTTCAAAAGTATATGGAGAAGGGCATGATCGAGGTAGCCCCTCTGGCGTACATGAGGGGAAGGACGCTGGAGTCCGCGTACGTGATCTTGGACGAAGCCCAGAATACCACTCCTGAGCAGATGAAGATGTTTCTGACCCGCATGGGGCTCAACTCCAAGGCGGTGGTCACGGGAGACATAACACAGATAGACCTGCCAAAGGGCACTTATTCAGGCCTGGACCAAGTGCGTGTGATCCTAAGAGATATCCCGGGAATCGCGTTCGTGTACCTTTCAGACAGAGACGTAGTGAGGCACGAGCTGGTGTCCAGGATAATCCGGGCGTACGACAAGTTTGACGAGATGGCCTGGAAAGAGGGGAAATCGAGGCAGTGAGCCAAAAGGAGCGCCAGAACGGGAAAGGGAAGACTCGCCCCAACGGGGACAACCCTCATCAAAAGCGGAAGTGGCCTGGAATCCTCCGGCACTACCGCGCGATCTTGTGGGCGGTGAGTACCTTTGTCGTGGTTTTCGCGGTTCTGTTCGTCTCCCAGGTGCCCCAGCAGATAAAGCTTAGGGCCGGCGAAGTTTCTCCCATCAACGTGAAGGCCCCTCAGGAAGTCATCGACAAGGCGGCCACCGAACGTCTCAAAGCCGAAAAGGCGGCCAGCGTGAACAAAACTTGGGAGACGGACCCCAAGGTGCTCGCCGACCTGAAGGCGCTGGTTGCGGAAATGAAGGACAAGGTCGTCTCTTTGGGAAACCAGCCCACCATGACCACCCAGGAGATCTTGAGCCAGCTGAGGCCTTTCGTGACCGCCGACCTGCCTGACGCGGACATCATCGCCATGGCGGCAGCCTCTCCCCGTACCGTTGAGGCTTCGGTAGAGAAGCTGAACGCCCTTCTGGAAAGCGTCCTTTCGCCGGGTCTGAAAGCCGAGAACCTGCAACTCGGCAAGGAGCAGATTACCGGCGCCCTAAACTCGGACAAGGATATCCCGGCCCCGGTGGCGTCGTACCTGTCGGCTCTGGTGGAAAAGAACCTCAGACCCAATCACATATTCAACGAAGAGGAGACCGCCCGGAGGATAAAGGAAGCCGTTGACGCCGTCGAGCCCGTGAGGATAAAGCGCGGGCAGTTCATAGTCAGGGAAGGCGAGGTAGTCACAGACGACCAGATAGCCATCCTTGAGGAACTGGGAATGATGGGAGGAAGGGTCCGGTTTACCGCCTTGTCGGGCTCGTTTGTGGTTACCCTGCTCATCCTCGGTTTCCTGGGAGTCTATCTTTACACCTACCATCCCGATATGACCGCGCCGAATTCGGATAAGCTCCCTCTCGTGGCCTGCACCATGGTTTTGGCTGTTGTGCTCGTCAAAGTCTTCTCCCAGTTCTCGGGACTCTTGGCCCCCACGGCCGCGGGCGTTATGCTGGCGTCGACCTTGATCGAGCGCCGGCTCGGGGTTTTCTACGCGACCTGCATTACCCTTGCCCTCGGCGCCGTTACCGGTTTTGAGATGAGGTATGTGGTCCTATCGCTGGTAAGCGGCATCGCGGCGTCACTGACGCTGAAGGCGGACTGGAACCGCACGGCCATCGTGAAAGCGGGACTGGTCGTCTCCGCAGTGAATACGGTGATTCACATCAGTCTGGGCTTGATCGGCGCGATACCTATGGGCGATGCCCTGGCCATCAGGGATCTCCTGTTCACCGCGGGAAACGGTGTTGTGTCCGCGGTGTTGGCCCTCGGTTCTTTGCCGCTCCTCGAGATGATGTTCGGCATAATCACGCCTGTCAGGCTCCTTGAGATATCCAATCCGGACCACCCGCTCTTGCACAGATTGCTCCTGGAGGCTCCGGGCACTTACCATCACAGCATTATGGTTGGGAATCTTGCTGAGGCCGCGGCCGTCGCTATTGGAGCCAACAGCCTCTTGGCCCGGGTCGGGGCGTATTACCACGACGTGGGGAAGATCAAGCGCCCGTACTTCTTCTCTGAAAACCAGGTGTTCGGCATGGAGAACCCCCACGACAAGATGAGCCCGACGCTCTCGGCCTCCGTGATTACGTCCCATGTGAGGGACGGCTTGGAGTTGGCTGAAGAGTACAAGGTGCCCGCGGTCATCAGGAAGTTCATCTCGGAACACCACGGGACGACTCTCGCGAGCTACTTCTACATGAAGGCCTCCGAGCAAGCCAAGGACAACAGGGGACCGGAAGAGTGGGACTTCAGGTACGAGGGTCCCAGGCCCGACAGCAAGGAAACCGCCATCGTGATGTTGGCGGACAGCGTGGAAGCCGCGGTCCGGTCGATCACGAAACCGACTCCCGCCAGGATCGAGTCGACAGTAAGGCGCATCATCCAGGAGAAGCTCAACGACCATCAGCTGGACAGGTCTGACTTGACCTTGAGGGAACTGGATGTCATCGCCGACGCATTTACCAAAGTGCTTACGGGCATCTTCCATACCAGGATCGAGTACCCCGACAAGAATGAGAAGACCGAGAAGAACGACAAGGCCGCGGCAAAGGCTTCCGACGGAAACGAAGGTGCGAATAGTGAGCGTTGAAGTCGACTTTATGGTCACTCCCGATCTTCCTCCATCCC
The DNA here is from genome assembly GCA_012840345.1 of Candidatus Fermentithermobacillaceae bacterium. GTDB lineage: Bacteria > Bacillota > Sulfobacillia > Fermentithermobacillales > Fermentithermobacillaceae > DULO01. The sequence continues at coordinate 27,385 of DULO01000093.1, read as the reverse complement.
GGCGTTCCCATCTAGAGAACCTAGCCGTGAGCACTGTCGAGGCCGCGCTTAAGGCGGAAGGGCGAGACACCGAGTCGTGCGAAGTATCGGTACTCTACACCGACGACTGCTTCATAGCCGACCTGAACCAACAGTACAGGGGCGTTTCCGGGCCTACCGACGTCTTGTCTTTTGCCCTGTGCGACATGGAGAGCGAAGTCGACCGTCAAGAAGTGCCGGGACTGCCGATAATGCTCGGCGACATCGTCATCTCATTGGAGACGGCCGCGCGGCAGGCGGAGTCAGAGGGAAAAACTGAAGACCAGGAACTACGCCTTTTGCTGGCACACGGAGCGTTGCACCTCCTCGCTTACGACCACGACGAGCCCGAGAGAGAGGCGGTCATGTGGGAGAAGCAGGCAAGAATCCTGCGGGCCTTCGAGAAGGAATAAGAGGAACGCTGGAAGCTATCAGACGCAGTTTCAGCCACGCCTGGGACGGCCTCCTTCACGTCTACAAGACTCAGCGAAACATGAGGCTTCATACGCTTTTCGCCACCCTTGTCGGGGCGGCGTGCCTGGTGCTGGGAGTGGGACGGGTGGAGGTCCTCATGGTCTCGTTGGCTATAGCCGCTGTCTTGGTTTCAGAGGTGGTCAACACAGTTACCGAATCCTTGACGGACCTGATGGAACCCGAGTATTCGGAACTGGCCAAGGTCACCAAGGACGTAGCGGCGGCGGGAGTACTCCTCACATCCATGTTCGCCGTACTCATAGGCATAATCGCGTTCTATCCCGCCTTAATGGACTTGCCCGCGCGGTTGTCGTCCTTCCTTGACAGCAGGATAGGCTGGTTCACCGTTTACTCCGTGTTCGTGGTCGTACCGGCGCTGGCCGGGCTCACCCATCCCGCGGCGGTGGACAGGGCGAGGAAGAAGCGAATGGGTGGAGCCGAAGGCGGCGGAGCCAACGGGGGAGGAGCCGAGTAACGTGTCTTTGTACCAGACGGAAGGCATTGTACTGTCCCAGACGCCCTTGGGGGAGAACGACAAGATCATCACGCTCCTGTCCCCTGAAGAGGGCCTGGTCAGGGCGGTTGTCAAAGGGGCCCGCAAGCCCAAAAGCCGCCTTTCTGCCGTTACCCAGCCTTTTACCCGCGCCTCCTTCCAGCTGAGCAGGGGCAAATCGCTCGACAGGGTGATACAGGTATCCTTGAAGACATCCCATCCCGGGATCCTCTCCGACTACGCCAAGGTCGTGTGCGCCTCTTACGTTTCCGAGTTGGTGGCCGAGCTTTCCCCCGAAAAGCAGCAAAACAGGGAGCAGTTCTGGTTTTTCTCCTCGGTCTTGGATCATCTGGAACAACGGGAGGACCCGTGGGTAGTGGTCAAGTGGACCGAAGTCGGATTGCTCTTGAGAGCCGGTCTGCTGCCTTCTTTCGACGAGTGCGCCCTGTGCGGCGGGGAAATCGTACAGCCCGCCTACTTCTCGGCAGAAGCCGGGGGGGCCGTGTGCGGCAAGTGCGGTCAGGCCAAAGATGCGGCAGACTGGGCAGGAGTCCAGGCCGGAAACCTGGCCTTGGGAGAGCAAACCGTCCGTGCGATTCCGGTGTCCCCCGGGACTCTGAAAACCCTGGAGATCCTGAGAGATTCCGGAAACCAGTGTCCCAACCTCACCGCCAAAGGACAGGTGAGACAAGAGGTCAACGACGTACTGCAGCAATGCGTGGATCACGCGCTGGGCAAGAGGCTTAAGTCATCCCTCCTTGTGGGCAGTATACTGGTAAGCCCTCACAGGGAGTGATGAAGGATATGGTATTACCGGTAGAGAAAAAGAACGTGATACGCAAGGAGACCCGAGTCGAAGGCGGGCCGGAGAGTTTTCTCAGGTTTATGGCCTGCTTGATAAGGCGAGGTAACAGGAGCCGCATAGTGGTGAGAGAGGGGCGCAGCGTCTTGGCCGAGTTCCCGGTGACTACCGGCCTTTTAGCCGGAATCATCGCCCCTTGGTTCGCCCTGATGGTAGCCATGGTTTTTCTGGCCGGCCCCTGGAGCATCGAGGTTGTTCGTCCTCCTCGCGAGTGAGACCTGGGCCGGGAAGGAGTCATCACCGTGACAGAACCCCTCTATTTCCGCGACATAGTTCGCAAACTCCAAGACTTCTGGGCAGATAAGGGATGCCACATAGGCCAGCCCTACGATATCGAGAAAGGCGCTGGCACTATGAACCCGTTTACCTTCTTCAGGGTGCTGGGCGAAGAGCCTTGGAACATGGCCTATATCGAGCCTTGCAGGAGGCCGGCCGATGCCCGTTACGGGGACAACCCGTACAGGATGGGCCACTACTTCCAGTTTCAAGTGATCATGAAGCCGCCGCCTGACATGGTGGTGGAGATGTATATAAGTTCCCTGGAGGCTCTGGGAATCAAACGCACGGACCACGACATCAGGTTCGTCGAGGATAACTGGGAATCCCCCACTTTGGGCGCTTACGGGCTAGGATGGGAAGTCTGGCTGGACGGCAACGAGATCACCCAGTTCACCTTCTTCCAGGAAGTCGGGGGAATGGAGGTCAGGCCGATCTCGGTGGAGATAACCTACGGCCTTGAGAGGATCGCCGCCTACATACAGGGCCTGGACAATGTCTGGGACGTCAAGGTGGCGCCGGGCCTAACCTACAGGGACCTTTTCCTAGAGCAGGAGAAGCAGAACTCGAAGTACGGCTTTGAGATAGCCGACGTATCCATGCTGCGCCAGAGCTTTGAACAGCACGAGAAGGAGTGCAAGAGGCTCTTGGAGTTGGGCCTGTTCTACCCGGCCTACGATCACGCCCTGAAGTGCTCCCACGTTTTCAACATGCTTGACGCCAGAGGAGTCTTGTCAGTAGCCGATAGGCAAACCCATATCGCCAGGATCCGGGCGTTGACCAGGGAGTGCGCCAAGAAGTACGTGGCCAGTTTGGAGGCGAAAAAGGATGCCTAGGACTTTGCTTTTGGAAATCGGCTCTGACGAGATCCCCGCCAGGTATTTGCCGTCGGCGTTTGTGCAGTTGAAGAGCAGGGCGGAGGCGGCGTTTCAAAACGCCAGGTTGGGTTATGGAAGCGTAGCCGTGTTCGGGACTCCACGCCGGCTGTGCCTGTACGTGGAAGGCTTGGCCGAGGCGGGAGACGACGTGAGCCGCAAAGTAAGGGGACCCTCCAAGAAAGTGGCGTATGACCAGGACGGCAATCCCACCAAAGCGCTTCTGGGTTTCGCCAAGTCCATCGGAGTCGATCCGTCGTCTGTGACAGTGGAAAATGAAAACGGCGGCGAGTACGTCTACGGTGTGAAGTTTGAAAAAGGCCTCCCGGCGCCCGAGATTTTGAAGAAAGCGCTTCCGGACGTAGTGATGGGCATGGAGTGCCCGTATCCTCTCAGGTGGGGAGACCGGGACTACCGCTGGTACAGGGCCATCCGCTGGGTCGTCTGTCTGTACGGGGATGAAGTGGTGCCCGTCGAGATCGCGGGGATTACCGCGGGGAGGAGCACTTACGGCCACAGGACCCTGCATCCGGGCCAAGCCGACATACCCGACGCCGAATCGTACTTCCAGGTCATGGCCGATTGTTCTGTTATGGTGGACCAGGACCTCAGGAGAAAGCAAATCACCATGGGAGCCGAATGGTGGGCAAAGGACATCGGCGGGGTACCGCTCATCGATGAGGACCTGCTGTCCGAGGTCGTCTGTATCTCCGAGCATCCTTCGCCCTTCTTGGGCAAGTTTGACGACAAGTACTTGTCCCTTCCGAAGGATGTCCTGCTCACGGCTATGAGGCATCACCAGCGCTACTTCCCCGTGGTGAACGAGGACGGCAAAGTGCTCCCCGGCTTCGTCGGAGTCCGGGACGGAGACCCTGACGAGAGCATCGATATTGTCCGGAAGGGCAACGAGTGGGTGCTCAGGGCGCGCCTGGAAGACGCCGAGTTCTTCTACAACCAGGACATCAAGACTCCGCTCAAAGACCGCCTTGATGACCTAAAGGGCGTGCGTTTCCTGCGCGACGCGGGAACCATGTACGAAAAGACGCTGCGCATGGCCGAACTGGCCAAAGAGTTAGCCTCATACCTTGAGCTTTCGTCCGAAGAAACTGAGCGGAGCGTCTTGGCGGCCACATTGGCCAAGTGCGACCTCACTACGGCCCTGGTCAGGGAGTTCCCGGAGCTTGAGGGGATAATGGGAGGCGTCTACGCGGCCAACGACGGCTTGCATGAGGAAGTCGCCCGTGCCCTCACCCAGCAGTACTTGCCGAGGGGCGCCGAAGACCCCATCCCATACAAGGGAGTATGCTCGGTTACCGCGCTGTGCGACAAGCTGGATACCCTGGCGGTGGCGTTTTCCCTGGGTGTGGAGGTCTCAGGCTCACAAGACCCGTTGGGGCTCAGGCGCGCGGCTTTGGGGGTCATCAACATCATCCTGGGCCACGGGTACGACGTGGACCTCGACAAGCTCCTGGATACCCCTCTGAAGCTGGCCTCGCAGGTGGTCTCGAAGCCCGCGGCGGACGCCCGGGAGAAACTTAGGGCCTTCCTCTTGGGACGTCTCGAGATCGGACTTCTGGAGAAGGGTTACGCGGCAGGCGTCGTGAGGGCGGTCCTCGGCGGCAAAGAACAGAGGTTGACCCGGATCCCGCTCATGACCGAAGCCCTGTCCGAGTTCTCAAAGCGTCCCGAGCTGGCGGACGCGGTTACCGGCTGGAGGAGAACCAGCGTGTTAGGAAAGGCCTCGGCTTCCAGGCAGGTGTCGGAAGACCTTCTGAAGGAAGAGCCGGAAAAGAACCTGTACAAGGCCGTTACGGAGCGTTTGGAACAAGCCAACCTGTTGTTTGAAGAAAAACGGTACGGCGAATACCTCGCGCTCTTGGCCGGACTGCGTCCGCACGTTGACGAGTGTTTGGACAAAGTGCTGATCATGGCGGAAGACCCCGCGGTGAAAGCCAACCGTCTGGCGCTCTTAGGGACCGTGTCCGATCTATACACCCGGTTCGCGGATTTCTCACACGTCCTTTCACTAGTTTAGCCGCGTGAGCCCGTAACGTCTCTGTTGAACGGGTCTTGCGTTGTGGTTAGAATATGGAAGGTGTCGAGTATTGTGGGTTTACTGACAATGGTTTTCTCGGCATGAATTCTTACATAGGGGGCGAAAGCGTGGGAACCAAGCTGGTCTACTGGTTCAGAGAAGGATCCGAAAGCATGAGAAACATTCTCGGTGGCAAGGGAGCCGGCCTGAGCGAGATGACCCGAATAGGGTTGCCGGTGCCGCAGGGATTCACCATTACCACCGAAGCGTGCATCTCCTACTACAAACTGGGGCAGAAGATGCCCGACGGCCTCGAAGAGGACATCGAGCGCCACATCAGGGAGTTTGAGAAGGAGACCGGCAAGACTTTCGGTGGCAGAAAGAACCCGCTTTTGGTCTCTGTCAGGTCGGGTGCTCCTATCAGCATGCCCGGTATGATGGATACGATCCTAAACCTCGGCCTAAACGACCAAAGCGTAATGGGCCTCTACGACGCCACGGGCGACATGAGGTTCGCTCTTGACTGCCACAGGCGTTTCATCCAGATGTTCGGCAACGTTGTGTTGGAAATCGATCACGATGAGTTCGAGCACGTCCTGTCGGCTGTGAGAGAGGCCGAGGGAGCCAAGTATGACCACGAGATCTCCCCCGAGGGCTTGAAAAAGGTAATCGAGGGATACCGCCGGATCGTACAGGAGAAGGCCGGAAAGCCCTTCCCCGAAGATCCAATGGAACAGCTGTATATGGCCGTACTGGCCGTATTCCGTTCGTGGAACAATGAACGCGCCATCCTTTACCGGAAGATAAACAAGATCCCCGATGACCTCGGCACCGCGGTAAATGTCCAGATGATGGTGTTCGGCAACATGGGTCCCGATTCGGGCACCGGCGTTATGTTTACCCGCAACCCGTCGACCGGGGAAAAGGTTCTGTACGGCGAGTACCTCATGAACGCCCAGGGTGAAGACGTGGTCGCCGGTATCCGCACTCCCAAACCCATCGCCGAGATGGCCAACGAGCTGCCTGAGACGTACGAGCAGCTGCAGCAGGTCGCCAAGACCCTCGAAAGCCATTACAGGGACATGCAGGACATCGAGTTCACCATAGAGCACAAGAAGCTCTACCTGCTCCAGACCAGGACCGGCAAGAGGACCGCTTTGGCGTCGATGGAGATCGCCAGGCAGTTCGTCAATGAGGGAGTCATCACCAAAGAAGAGGCCGTCAAGAGAGTCAAGCCCGAGGAAGTGGCCAGGCTCCTGCACAGGGGCATCGACCCGAACGCCAAGAACGAACTTCTGGCTAAGGGACTTCCCGCGTCGCCCGGCGCGGCCGTCGGAACTCTGGTCTTCGACTCAGACGTCGCCGAAGAGCTTGGGCAGAAAGGCCAGAAGGTCATTTTGGTCAGGCCCGAGACCAAGCCCGACGATATGCCCGGAATCGTGTATTCCCAGGGAATCCTCACGTCTCGCGGCGGCATGACCTGCCACGCGGCGGTTGTCGCCCGCGGCATGGGCAAGCCGGCTATTGTTGGCTGCGAGGCCATGCAGCTGGATATGTCCAAGAAGATCGCTAGATTCGGCAAGGTCCAGCTCAAGGAAGGCGACTGGGTATCCATAGACGGCGCCACCGGAAACGTCTACCTCGGCGAAGTGCGGCTCGTAGAGCCCGACCTGGGAGACGCGTTCAAGCAGATCCTTGACTGGGCCGACGAAATCCGCGTTTTGGGCGTCAAGGCGAACGCCGATACTCCTCGCGACGCGGAGAAGGCGAGAGAACTCGGAGCCGAGGGCATCGGCCTCTGCAGGACCGAGCATATGTTCATGGCTGCCGACAGGCTTCCGGTAGTGCAAGAGATGATTATGGCCGAGAACGAAGCCGAAAGGCGCGCCGCTCTCGATAAACTCCTGCCCATGCAGCAGGACGACTTCTATCACATTCTGAAGGCCATGCGGGGTTACCCGGTCACCATCCGTCTGCTTGACCCGCCGCTTCACGAGTTCCTCCCCGCCACCGAGGAACTGGTCGTCAAGTTGATCAAGATGAGGTCAGAGAACGCGCCCGCTGAGGAGATCGCCCACGAAGAGGAACTCCTGCGCCAAGCCCGCAACCTCCATGAAGCCAACCCGATGATGGGGCTTCGCGGCTGCCGCTTGGGCATCCTCTGGCCCGAAATTTACGAGATGCAGGCCAGGGCGATATTCCAGGCCACTGCCCAGCTGTTTAAGGACGGCGTTACCGACGCAATGCCCGAGGTCATGATCCCCTTGGTGGGCGAGGCCGCCGAGTTGGAGCTCACTCGCAAGATGGTCGTGAAGGTAGCCGAAGAAGTCAAAGAACAGACCGGCGTGGACTTCCCCGTGGTGGTCGGCACCATGATCGAGATCCCGAGAGCCGCTCTGACGGCCGACGAGATCGCCGAGCACGCCCAGTTCTTCTCCTTCGGGACCAACGACCTTACCCAGATGACCTACGGCTACAGCCGGGACGACGCCGAGGGCAAGTTCCTCCACAGGTATCTGGAAGAGAAGATCATCAAGGAGAACCCGTTCGCGGTCATCGACCGGAAGGGTGTCGGCAAGCTGATGCGGATGGCCGTTGAGCTCGGCCGCAAGACCAGGCCCGAACTGGTCATCGGTATCTGCGGTGAGCACGGCGGCGACCCCGAATCGGTAGAGTTCTGCCATGAGGTAGGCTTGAACTACGTGTCGTGCTCGCCCTTCAGGGTGCCCGTGGCTAGGCTTGCCGCTGCTCACGCCGCGTTGAAGAAATAAGGCTGATATTGAGACAGTAGCATAGAGGACTTCCGGGAGGCTCCGAAGTAGTCATAGTGGAGCCTCCCTTGGTTTTGGTTGGGCAGCGTTTTCGGCAGTGTCAGGGCGGTTTCGAGGCAGCGTCTAAGCAGTTGCTCGGGCACCGTTTTCGGCAGTGTCAGAACGGTTTCGAGGCAGCATCTTAGCAGTCGCTCGGGCCGCCCTTTTCCCGGCAGGCATCGGGCCGGCTCAGCGGGTCTCGGGAATACCGGCAGACCAAAAGCTTCAGCCGGCGTAGAAGTTCATGGGGTTTAGGTGGTGTGCTATGACTTCTTCTAACTGCGTTCGCCTGAGAACCGAAGAAATCGAGGAGCTTACCTTATCGCCTTACGCGACCCTCTCGTCAAAGTCCAAAGGTCGCCAGAGGGACGAGGAACCTTGTCCCGTCAGAACCGTCTTTCAGAGAGACAGGGATCGAATAGTCCACTCCAAGGCGTTTAGGAGGCTGAAGGACAAGACCCAGGTTTTCCTGGCGCCGGAAGCTGACCATTTCCGGACCCGGCTCACTCACACGTTGGAGGTCTGCCAAATCGCCAGAACGATAGCCAGGGGGCTAAGGTTGAACGAGGACCTTACCGAAGCCATTGCTTTGGGCCACGACCTGGGGCACACTCCTTTCGGGCATGCGGGGGAAGAGGTGCTGAACAGGGTTCACCCCGGCGGGTTCACCCATGAGGCCCAGTCCCTCCGGGTGGTCGACATCCTGGAGCAAGGAGGACTGAACCTGACCTGGGAAGTCAGGGACGGGATCTTGAACCATCCGTGGAAGAACACACCTGGAACTTTGGAGGGAAAGTGTGTCCAGCTAAGCGACCGTATCGCTTACGTGAACCATGACATAGACGACGCCATAAGGGGACAGGTCATAGGCCAGGAGGACCTCCCCAAGGATGCTATAGCCGTGCTGGGTAAGACTCACGGAGCCAGGGTGAACACTTTGGTGATGGATGTCCTCACCCACAGTTACGGAAAACCCGAGGTCACGTTCGGCAAAGAGTGTTTGGAGGCAATGAACGAGCTCCGCAACTTCTTGTTTGAGCGGGTTTACATCAGTTCCTTGGCCAAGAGGGAAGAGGACAAGGCGAAAGGCGTGGTAGAGGCCCTGTACCGTCTCTACTGCCGCGAGCCGTCGTTGATTCCTTCTGGACCGGCCGATAGCGATCCCGTAGAGGACCGCGCCAGGGACTACGTGGCCGGCATGACCGACCGCTTCGCCATAGCCCAGTACAGGGCCGCGTTTGTGCCGAATACGTGGAGGTTCGGGAGCTAGCATTGGGCCCGTCCGGCCATCGAGCCGCCGGCCCATCACACGGTCGGGGCGCGTCGTCAACCATAGAAGGTGGATCTAGCAGGATGCAGCGAGGCTATTACGGAGACCAGGCGGAAGAAGTCCGCGCGAAAACAGATATTGTGGCGGTCATCTCCGAGTACGTGAAACTCAAGAAGGCCGGACGCAATTACGTGGGCCTTTGTCCGTTTCACTCGGAGAAGACGCCTTCTTTTAGCGTTGACCCGGACAAGCAATTGTTTTACTGCTTTGGCTGCAATACGGGGGGCAACGTCTTCACGTTCTTGATGAAAAAGGACGGGCTTACGTTCCAGGAAGCCCTGCAGGTTCTCGCCCAAAGGGCCGGGGTGCGCCTCACGCAGCCAAGAGGCGGCGGGGACAGTGCCCGAAAGGAAATTGAGAGGCTGAAAGCGGTCCTTCAATATGCCCAGACAAGGTTTAGGGAGAACCTGCTTTCGTCAAGAGGCAAGGACGCCATGAGCTACCTTCACAAACGAGGGCTGTCCGACCAGACGATCGAGCGATTCGGCCTGGGGCTGGCGCTGGACGATTGGGAAGCTCTCGCGGTCTCGTCCAGGCGCGCTGGACTGGACCCCAGGGATATGCAGAAAGCGGGCCTCCTGGTGGAAAGGCAGGGAGGGGGGTACTATGACCGGTTCCGAAACAGGATTATGTTCCCGATATGGGACAGCACCGGGACTTTGATCGGTTTCGGAGGCCGTACTCTCGGGGATGACCCGGCCAAATACCTAAATAGTCCCGAAACCCCGCTCTTTCACAAGGGGAAGGAGCTATACGCCCTGAACCTGGCAAAACCGGGGATCCGGGCAAACGACAGGGTCTGCATAGTGGAAGGATATATGGATGTAATCACTTCCTTCCAGCATGGAATAGATTATACGGTTGCGGGTATGGGAACTGCCCTCACGCCGCTTCAGGCTCGGACCTTGATGCTGCTCACTCAGCGGGTCTACCTGGTGTACGACCAGGACGAGGCGGGGAAGAGGGCTGCCCGGAGGACCATCGATGTGTTTCGGGAGATCGGCGGCAGAACCAATGTGGTGACATATGATGGTGCAAAAGACCCAGATGAGTTCCTTAAGGCTAACGGTGTCGAGCGATTTGTCGAGCGTTTGGAAGAGGCGCTCACCGATATTCAGTTTATCTACCAGGAGGCCCGGCGCCATCTGGACCTCTCCAAGATCGACGACAAGGTGAGACTGAAGGACACCATAGTCCCGATCCTGGCCTCCCTGGAGAGCCAGTTCGAGGTATCCGCCTACACAGAGGAGTTTTCCAGGGATTTAGGCGTCAGGAAGGAATCGCTGGACAAGGATGTCGAATTGTACAGACGGAAAGTTAGATACGCAAAGAATAAAAAGTCAGAAAACAGCAATACTACTGGTTATGATAACCAGCCCGAACAGGGATTGGGCGGGGGCCATTCCCAGAAAGTAGGAGCCGGGCGGCCTGGTAGCGAAATCCCTTTGGTTAGGCGAAAGGCTGAAGAAGGAGTAATTCGTTGTCTGGTCGAAAAACCAGGATTACTCGACTCGATGTCGAATCGTATTACAGTTGACGACTTGATGGATCCCGGGTGTCGGAGAGCGTTCATGAGCCTCCAGAAGGGTCAGCTCACACCCGACGATGACGAGGAAGTACTTGCGTGGGTAGCGGAACTGTGCATCCGTTTCGGTCCGGTAGACCAGCCCGAGCGCATTTTCCGGGATTGCGTCAAAAAGATTCGGGAATTTCGCCTGATTGAGCTGAGCGACCGTATAGCATTGGCTGAACGGGAGAAGGATCAGGAAATGCTTGCGGCGGTTCAGGCTCAATACCAGAGGCTCCTGAAAGAGTTGAAATCCGCGGGGGAAAACAGTGATAGTTAGCCTCCGATAAATCCCCAGGAGGGAATACTAGTTGAAGGAAATGCAGCCGGGCATCGATGCGGTACGTGAACTGGTCTCGTCGGGGCAGAAGAAGGGTTTTCTGACCTACGGCGAGATTGCTGATGCCCTGAACCACCTCGATCTAAACGCCCAACAGATTGATGACGTGTACAAGCGTTTCACTGATATGGGGATCGAAGTTGTGAGCAGCCGCCAAGCAGTTCCGGACCATGTGCTGTATCCAGAGGGCAAGGCTTCAGATGGGGAGGACGCCGACCATGTCGCTGACGCAGTGATGTCCAGCGATGCTCCCAATGACGAAGACCTTGTGGAAACCGAGAACTCCGAGGAACCTGTTGACATCGATCTGTCCATCCCGGAAGGCGTCGCGCTGGACGATCCGGTCAGGATGTATCTAAAGGAAATCGGACGGGTGCCGCTTCTGACCGCCGATGAGGAAGTGGAGCTTGCGCTTCGGATGGAGAGAGGCGACAAGACCGCCAAGAGCCGGCTCATCGAAGCGAACCTGAGGCTCGTGGTTTCTATAGCCAAGAGGTACGTGGGCCGCGGCATGCAGTTCCTGGACCTCATCCAGGAAGGCAACATGGGCCTCATCAAGGCGGTTGAGAAGTTTGACTATCGCAAGGGATTCAAGCTCTCCACCTACGCCACTTGGTGGATTCGTCAGGCGATTACCCGTGCAATCGCGGACCAAGCCAGGACGATCAGAATCCCCGTCCATATGGTCGAGACGATCAACAAGTTGATCCGCACCTCAAGGCACCTCATCCAGGAACTCGGGAGGGAACCTACCCCCGAGGAGGTCGCCGAGGAGATGGGGATTACTCCCGACAAGGTGCGGGAGATTCTGAAGATCGTTCAGGAGCCGGTCTCTCTGGAAACCCCGATCGGGGAGGAAGAGGACAGCCATCTCGGGGACTTCATCGAAGACGAAGAAGCCCCCGCGCCGGTTGAGGCCGCTTCGTTCCTGCTCCTGAAGGAGCAGATTGAGGAAGTGCTGAGCACGCTCAACGAACGGGAGCAGAAGGTCCTGAGGCTCCGGTTCGGCCTGGATGACGGCAAGGCCCGCACCCTAGAGGAAGTCGGGCGTGAGTTCGGTGTCACCCGGGAGCGCATCAGGCAGATAGAGGCCAAAGCCCTCCGGAAGCTCCGCCATCCTCAGAGGAGCAAACGGTTGAAGGACTACTTGGTCTAGCTCACTGAGTAGCTAACCGATTGGCTTACCAGGTAGCTTACCAAGTAGCTCACCAAGTGTAACTTGCCAAGTTTCATTCGGAAGACCGCCATCGTCGCGATGGCGGTCTTTCCATTTGTCTTCCTGATTTATCTTCCTAATCTCGCCTCCATCTTGGTCTCTGAGCCCCAATTCCTACGCAATTTGGGGTTCTAAACCCTAATTCTGCTTCCCTCTCGGGCTCTGAGCCCCAATTCCTACGCAATTTGGGGTTCTAAACCCTAATTCTGCTTCCATCTCGGGCTTTGAGCCCCAATTCCTCCGCGATGTGGGGTTTTAAACCCTAATCTCGCCGCCACCTCGGGCTTTGAGTCCCAATTCCTCCGCAATGTGGGGTTCCAAACCCTAACTCTGCTTCCATCTCGGTCTCTGAACCCCAATTCCTCCGCGATGTGGGGTTCTAAACCCTAATCTCGCTTCTATCTCGGTCTCTGAGCCCCAATTCCTCCGCAATGTGGGGTTCCAAACCCTAATTCTGCTTCCATCTCGGTCTCTGAACCCCAATTCCTCCGCAACGTGGGGTTCAAAACGCGAATCTCACCCCCATCTCGGGCTCAAAACCCCACGTTCACCGTTGAATCGGGTTCGAAGCCCCACCCGTTGAGACCGACATTCCGTGGTGCGTCTTATCTGCCCTGGGGGATTAGTTATGGTATAGTCGGATATAGTCTTGTAGCAGTAAGGTTACATCAGCAGAGATATCGGAGGAAGAATTGGCGGAAATGGCAGCAGAGTCATCAACAAAGACATCACCCAAGACATCTACCGAGACACCAACAAGAACGCCCGGAAGAAGCGCTCCGCTGCTGGAGATACTGTGGAGTTTCTTCAAAATAGGTGCCTTCACTTTTGGCGGGGGATGGGCGATGGTGCCGCTCATCCGCAAGGAACTGGTCTCGAAAAAGGGATGGCTCGATGATTCGGACTTCGTCGACCTTCTGGCCATCGCTCAGAGCGGACCGGGACCCATCGCCATCAACGTCGCTTCCTTGACCGGGCACAGAATCAGGAAGGTCCCCGGAGCTATAGCCTCAGTGGTCGGCGCTTCCCTGCCATCGTTCATGGTGATACTCGCGTTGGTCTCGGTGCTCTCACGGTTCCGGTCATCACAGCACCTTGAGGCGATATTCACCGGTATGAGGCCGGCGATACTGGGTTTGCTGGCAAACGCGCTGATAGTGGTTTCCAAGTCATCCATCAAGAAGTCACGGGACGTGGTTTTCGCGGTCGTAGCGGCTATTTTGCTAATCGGATTCCGGGTAAACCCCATCTACGTAGTTATGATGGCCATGGTAGCAGGTATTGCAGTCGGGGCCATCTCCCGTTCGCGGAGCCGTCGTGAAAGAGGGAACGCGAGCGAGGCCGAGTACACGGACCAGAACGAGAACGACACCAGCCCCCAGAGTAGGGACGAAGGCACGTGCACGAAAAACGGCGGGAACGGGCTCGAAGGCAGGAACGAGAACAACTGCGAGAACGCGAACAAGAGCGAGACCGAGAACGAGACCGAGAACGAAGGCGAGAACGACAACAGCAGCGAGAGTGGGGACGAAACCACGAAGCAACCTGAAAGCCAGCGCGGCTTCGACGATACTCCGCTTGAGAACGAGAGGTCAGAGAACTAATGATCCTTCAACTGTTTACCGTGTTCGCGAAGATAGGCGCCTTCAGTTTTGGAGGCGGCTACGCGGTCATTTCGCTGATATCTAGGGAAGTGGTGGAGGCCAGAAACTGGCTTGCCATGACCGAATTCCTCGACGTCATAGCCATCTCTCAGGGGACGCCAGGGCCGATTGCCATCAACGCCGCAACTTACGTGGGGTACAGGATGGCCGGCTTCTGGGGTTCGCTGGCGGCGACCCTAGGCGTTATCATGTTCCCCGTCATCATAATGCTGCTCTTGGGTGCCCTCTTTTCCCGGTACAAGGAAGTCAGAATTGTCAAGGATATCCTTGCAGGAATCCGTCCAGTCGTAGTGGCCCTGATCGCTTCTGCGGCGGCATCGGTTGTTGGTACAACAGTAACGGGAATAATACCTGCGGTAGTCGCAGTTGCCGTGCTTGTGGGCACAACACTGTTCAAGATCGACCCTGTCCTGCTTCTTAGTCTGGCGGGCATAATGGGTTGGTTTATGTACAGGTAGGAGCCTTCAAGATGCCCGTTGTCCCGTGAACGAAGTTTCACAACCTAAGTTATAATTGGGGCGGCTGGCAATAACGGCCTATTACGTGTGGAATTGGGGGTAAAGCTATGGTAAAGATCGGGATCAACGGATTTGGCAGCATTGGGCGACGGTTTTATAGAGCCGCGCAAGGAAATCCGAATTTCGAGATAGTAGCAGTAAACGACCTCACAGACCCCGGAACTCTCGCACACCTCCTGAAGTATGACTCAAACTACGGCACCCTGCCTGAAGAAGTCCAAGCTACAGCCGATGGGTTCTCAGTGGGAGGAAAGAACGTAAAGGTTCTCGCCGAAAGGGATCCGGGCAAGCTGCCGTGGAAAGACCTTGGCGTAGACATCGTCCTTGAGTCAACCGGCCGTTTCACCGACAAGGAGAAGGCCGCCCTTCACCTGCAGGCGGGCGCCAAGAAAGTCGTCATCTCGGCTCCTGCGAAAGGTGAGGACATCACCATAGTTATGGGCGTTAACCAGGACAAGTACGATCCTGCCGCTCATCACGTGATTTCAAACGCTTCCTGCACCACCAACGGACTTGCTCCGGTCGCCAAGGTTCTTCTCGAGAAGTTCGGCATCGAGAACGGCTTGATGACTACCATTCACGCCTACACCAACGACCAGGTCACTTTGGACTTCCCCCACAAGGACCTGCGTAGGGGCAGATCCGCTGGACAGAACATAATTCCGACCACTACAGGCGCCGCGAAGGCCGTGTCCTTGGTTCTTCCCGAGCTAAAGGGCAAGCTCAACGGAATGGCTTTCCGCGTCCCGACTCCGACCGTGTCCGTGGTTGACTTGGCGGTGCGGCTCTCCAAGCCCGCGACAGCCGAAGAGATCAACAAGGCCATGGAAGAGTACGCCGCCGGTCCGCTCAAGGGGATCCTCGGCATCACCTACGCTCCCTTGGTTTCAACCGACTTCAAGGGAATGCGCGAGTCTTCGATGGTAGACGGGCTCTCCACCATGGTCCTCGGCGATCTGGCCAAGGTAGTCGCTTGGTACGACAACGAGTGGGGCTACAGCGAGAGGTTGGTTGACCTCGTAAGCTTCATCATTTCCAAGGGACTCTAAGCCGAATCGCTCGGAACTGTAAAGCTCGGAGGCTGATGGCTCTCTGAGCCGTGTGGCACTGAGTTGTATGGCTTTGAGTTGTATGGCTCTGAGTTGAATGGCTCTGAAAGGAGGCTTTGACGTGGCCAAAGCCAGCGTTAGACAAGCCGATGTCAAAGGAAAACGGTGTCTTGTTCGGGTAGACTTCAACGTGCCCATGAAGAACGGGGTAGTCACTGACGACACCCGCATACGGGCGGCGTTGCCCACCATCACTTACCTGAAGGAACAAGGCGCCAAAGTAATCCTTATGTCCCACCTGGGGCGCCCGAAAGCCAAGGTCGTTGAGGACCTGCGTTTGGGTCCCGTAGCCGCAAGACTGTCCGAGCTCATTGGTGCCCCTGTCAAGCACTTGAGAGACTGTGTCGGTGAGGAAGTAAAGACGGCCGTCATGGCTATGCAGCCGGGCGACATCGTCCTCCTGGAGAACCTCCGTTTCCACGCGGAGGAAGAGGGCAATGACCCTGACTTTTCCAAGGAGTTGGCGTCGCTGGGAGAGGTCTACATCAATGACGCCTTCGGAACCGCTCACAGGGCTCATGCGTCAACTGCCGGCGTCGCGGCCTTCTTGCCGGGATATGCCGGATTCTTGATGGAGAAGGAGCTGTCCAGCCTCGGAAAGCTTCTGGAATCCCCGGAGAAGCCCTTTACCGCTGTCATCGGCGGGGCAAAGGTCTCTGACAAGCTGAGCGTGCTAAAGAACCTTCTTGAGAAGGTTGATTCCCTCGTGATTGGCGGCGGCATGGCCAATACCTTCCTTTTGGCCCAGGGCCACAAGGTTGGCAAGTCTTTGGCCGAGCCCGGACTGGTGGACGAAGCCAACGCCATCATGGAAAAGGCCAAGAGCCTCGGCAAACAAGTTTATCTGCCGGTGGACGTCGTCGTGGCTCCCAAGCCCGAAGTCGGCGTGCCCGTGCAGGTCGTCCCTGTCTCGGAGATACCCGACGATCAGATGGCACTGGACATTGGGCCTGAGAGCAGGAAGGCCTTCGCCGAGATCATTAAGAAGTCCAAGACTGTCTTCTGGAACGGTCCTGTTGGCCTATTCGAGCTGGAGGCTTTCAGGGGCGGCACCATGGAAATGGCCGCTGCCGTAGCCCAGGTTGACGGGCTTAGCGTAGTAGGAGGCGGCGATTCACTGGCCGCGGTCGAGATGTCCGGTTTGGCGGACAAGATCGGCCACCTCTCCACGGGAGGCGGCGCTTCCCTGGAGTTCCTGGAGGGCCAGGTCCTACCCGGAGTAGCCGCCCTAAAGGACGCCTAGATAGACTGGATGCAACTACCGTCAGGGGATAGGGTGCGGCCCCTGACGGTTGCCCTTTGGCGCTCGCCCTTCGGGGCGTCTGAATCAGACCAGATCCGGCTCACGGGACTATCAGAACTGCAGCAGAATAAGCGGAACCAATGTGAACGAGATCTGTGTGAGCCAGATCAGTGCGAACGTGACCAAAGTGAACTGAACCAGAACTGCCAGAGCAAACGGGACTTTTGGTAAACAGGAGGGCGTTGAAGTGAGAGTACCGCTGGTAGCAGGCAACTGGAAGATGAACAAGACGGTAGGGGAAGCCTTGGCTTTCGTGTCCGGGCTGAACCCTCTCCTATCAGATGAAACCAGGAAACGAGGATGGCCGGAAATCCTGATATGCCCTCCGTTTACCGCCGTGCCGGCTGTGTCGGCGGCGTTGGCCAACACCGAGGTCAAGGTCGGAGCACAGAACCTGAGCTGGGAGAAGAAGGGCGCGTACACCGGAGAGGTTTCCGGCCTAATGCTGAAGGATTGCGGGTGCGAGTACGTCATCGTCGGCCACTCTGAAAGGCGCCACATCCTGGGCGAAACCGACGAGGTAATAGGGAAGAAAGTCCGCGCGGCCCTGGATTGCGGGCTCAAGCCCATCCTCTGCGTCGGCGAGACGCTCGAGGAAAGGGAAGCCGGCCAGACTCTGGAGCTGTGCAGGAGGCAGACCGAGCAGGGCCTCTCGGCGGTGAAACCCGAGGAAATCGCATCGGTGGTTGTCGCCTACGAGCCGGTCTGGGCCATCGGCACCGGTAAAGAGGCCAAGCCCGACGACGCGGAAGAAGTCATAGACAGCATCCGGGACACCATGGGGAAGATGTTTGGGGACGCCGCCGCGGACGTCCGCGTGTTGTACGGCGGCAGCGTGAAGTCGGGCAACATCAGGGGCTTTATGGTCAAAGAGACGATCGACGGGGCGCTTATCGGCGGGGCCAGCCTTGACCCTGAAGAGTTCTTGCGCATAGTCTCCGAGGTTCTTAAGACGAGAGTCGCCCCAAAGGACTTCGGACAGGGGGAGTAGACGTGTCGGTCCAGAGGCAGAAGCCTGTGGCGCTGGTGATCTTGGACGGGTGGGGGCTTTGCGGCAAAGAGCCCAGCGTCTGTACAGTAGCGAATACCCCGGTCTTTCGCCGGTTGCTTGAGACTTGTCCTAACTCCATGCTCCAAGCTTCCGCGGAGGCTGTCGGACTGATGCCCGGCCAAATGGGAGACTCCAACGTAGGCCACCTGAACATAGGTGCCGGGAGGATCGTCTACCAGGACGTGGTCAGGCTCAACATGCAGATCAAGAGCGGGGAGTTCTTCACCAACCCAGTCCTGGTTGAGGCCGTGGAGAACGCGAAAAGGCATTCGTCGGCCCTGCACCTCATGGGGTTGGTTTCGGACGGGGGAGTCCACAGCCTGGAAGACCACCTCTACGCCTTATTGGAGCTTGCCAGACGGCACGGTCTCACCAAAGTGTATGTCCACGCGTTCTTGGACGGGCGCGACGTGCCTCCCACGTCCGCGGGGACCTACCTTGCCCGCCTCGAGGAAGAGATGAAGAGGCTGGGCACGGGCAAGATAGCGTCCATCTCCGGCCGTTACTACCCCATGGACAGGGATAAGCGGTGGGAGAGAGTCGAGACGGCCTGGAAACTCTTCTTCAAGGGAGAGGGGCCCAGCGCTTCTGGGTGGCGTCAAGCCCTTGAAGACTCCTATTCCAAGGGCGTGCACGACGAGTTTGTAGTCCCCACTCGCCTGTTGCAGGGCGAAGATGGGATCATCCGTCCGAAAGACTCGGTTATCTTCTTCAACTACAGGGCGGACAGGGCCAGGGAGTTGAGCCACGCCTTCACAGATGACGACTTTCAAGGTTTCGATCGGGGCCCCAAGCCCGACGTGTATTTCTGCGGGTTGATGAAGTATGAAGAAGATCTATCGGGCCATTACGCGTACCTCCCGTTGACCCTGGACAACACCCTGGGAGAAGTGGTGTCCAAGGCAGGGCTCAAGCAGTTGAGGGCCGCTGAGACGGAGAAGTACGCCCACGTTACCTTTTTCCTGAACGGCAAGAAAGACGACCCATTCCCCGGCGAGGACCGGATCCTAATCCCGTCGCCCAGACACTGCGCCACTTACGACGAAGCGCCAGAGATGAGCGCGTACGCTGTGACCCGGGAGGTCGTCGCGAAGATCCGCGAGAACAAGTACGACCTCATAGTTCTGAACTACGCCAACCCGGACATGGTAGGGCATACGGGCGTCTTCGAGGCTGCCGTGAAGGCGCTTGAGGCGGTGGATGAGTGCCTCGGGATGCTGCTTGAGGCCATCGAGGAAGCCGGAGGCGTCGCTCTCGTAATCGCCGACCACGGAAACGTGGAAGACGTAGGGCCCACGGACGAAGGCGGCCACACCTATCACTCCCACAACCCCGTACCCTGCATTTTGGTGGGGGACAAGTACGGCCGGACCTTGCGGCCCGGTATCTTGGCTGACGTCGCTCCGACGGTACTTGAGCTCTTGGGACTTCCGAAGCCGCCGGAGATGGACAGAGACAGTTTGCTAGTGACATCTGAGACACCCTGACACACCTGAGACACCTGTTGGAGGTCTTGCGAATGGCTGAGATTATTGATGTAAAGGCACGGCAGATTCTAGACTCCCGCGGAAACCCCACTCTCGAGGCGGACGTGCTCTTGAGTGACGGCTCCTTCGGACGCGGCATGGTGCCTTCGGGCGCGTCCACCGGCACCTACGAGGCGTTGGAGCTTAGGGACGGAGAGAAAGCTTACGGCGGCAAGGGCGTGCTGAAAGCCGTCAAGAACGTCACCGAAGTCATAGGTCCGGAAATCATCGGCATGGAAGCTACGGCTCAGGCCCAGATAGACCGCGCCATGATTAAGCTGGACGGCACGCCCAACAAGTCGAACCTGGGAGCCAACGCGACCTTGGCCGTATCCTTGGCCGTGGCCTCAGCGGCCGCCCAGTCCACCGGACAACCGTTGTACAGGTATTTGGGCGGAGTATCCGCACGTGTTCTTCCTGTTCCTTTCATGAACGTCCTGAACGGCGGCAAGCACGCCGACAACAACGTTGACATCCAGGAGTTCATGATTGTTCCCGCCGGCGCCGGCAGCTTCGCCGGAGCGGCCCAGATGGCGTGCGAAATCTACCAGGCTCTGAAGTCGGTCCTGAAGTCCAAGGGCCTCAGCACAGCGGTGGGAGACGAAGGCGGGTTCGCGCCCGACCTGAAGTCCAACGAAGAAGCACTGGAGCTTCTGACAGTCGCCATCAAGAAGGCCGGATACGCTCCGGGCCGCGACTGCTACCTGGCTATTGACGCCGCGGCTTCCGAGTTCCTGAAAGACGGCAAGTACGTGCTGGAAGGCGAAGGCTGGCAGGGAGACGGCGCCGAACTCGTGGCCAAGTACCAGGGATGGGTCAAAGCGTACCCAATCGTCAGCATCGAGGACGGCCTCGCGGAAGACGACTGGGAGAGCTGGGTCATCATGACCAAGCTTCTGGGCGACGAGATTCAGATAGTCGGCGACGACCTGTTTGTGACGCAGCGTTCCAGGATTGAAAAAGGAATCGCCATGGGCGCCGGAAACTCGGTCCTAATCAAGCTCAACCAGGTGGGAACCCTCACCGAGACCCTTGAGGCCATAGACACGGCAAGATGCGGCGGGTACAGGTGGCTGGTCTCCCACAGGTCAGGCGAGACCGAGGACTCCTTCATAGCCGACCTGGTCGTCGCTTCCGGCGGCGGACAGATCAAGACGGGAGCTCCGAGCCGCAGCGAGAGAGTGGCCAAGTACAATCAGCTCCTCAGGATCGAGGAAGAACTCGGCGCCGAAGCCCTTTACGGAGGGCAAAGAGTTCTTTCCGGTAGACTCTAAAGGCTGTTTGGTTTAGAATTTATAAAGCCATCAGGGATAGAACCATTAGGGGTCTTACGGGCATTGCTTAAGAGGAGTTGAAAGATGTGCTCTTGAATTTGGTAAGGGTGCTTCACTGGCTGATCACTCTTGGATTGATCGGAACGGTGATGCTTCAGCCAAGCCGGAGCGCCGGTCTGGGCATCGTAGGTGGCGGTGGCGAAAGCCCCGCGATGCGCAAGGCTAGAGGACGGGAAGCTCTATTAGCCAGACTTACCGTTTATCTTGCGGTCGCTTTTGTAGTGACTTCCATCGGACTGACGATCCTGCGCCGCTGACCAATTAGGCACGATCTACTTAACAAAGCATCTCGGGGGCGCCAACGCCCCCGAGATGTACCTCATTGATACGCCCACACTCCTTGGGACATATTGACCATGTGGCAGCGTGGAAAGGGGCTTTTGCTTGTGATTACTCTAGAATGGGCGTATGTCGCCCCTATAGCAGGCATAATTGCTTTGCTTTTCACAGCTTATCTTCGCTCCAGGGTCCTTAGAGTTGACCCGGGCAGCCAAGATATGCAGAGAGTGTCCAACGCCATCGAAATGGGCGCCATGGCTTTTTTGCGCCGTGAATACGTAACGCTCGTAGTATTTGTCGCCGTCGTGTCGGTCATCATTGCTGCCGCGGGCTATCTGACGCCCAGGGAGGTAGTGAGGCCAGAGATGGCCATCGCCTTCATATGCGGCGCTCTCACGTCCGGACTGGCGGGTTACGTGGGAATGAGGACCGCCACCAAGGCCAACGTCCGTACCACCAACGCCGCCAAACAGGACCGTAATTCCGCTCTTAGCGTCGCTTTTTCCGGCGGCGCGATCATGGGCATGACGGTTGTAGGTTTGGCCTTGTTAGGCTTGGGTATTGTGTACGCGATATTCGGAAACGTGGACGACCCGACTTCCTTCGGGGTGGTTAACGGTTTCGCGTTTGGAGCCAGCTCCATAGCCCTGTTCGCGAGGGTGGGCGGCGGCATCTACACCAAAGCGGCCGACATTGGGGCCGACATCGTGGGCAAGGTCGAGGCCGGCATCCCTGAGGACGACCCGCGCAACCCCGCGGTAATAGCGGACAACGTGGGTGACAACGTGGGAGATGTGGCCGGAATGGGAGCCGACCTTTATGAGTCGTACGTGGGTTCCATCGTGGCCGCGATGGCCGTAGGAGGGCTCCTGCCTCAGCCGGCTCTAGTCAAGGTAGGGATAGTTATGCCTCTCCTTATCTCGGCGGTCGGCGTGCTGGCTTCGATAGTGAGCGTGATAGTGGTCAGGACGGGAAGAAGGGATCCCGCTGCCAGCTTGAGGCTGGGTTCATTCTTGTCGAGCGCCCTCACCTTGGCAGGTTCGCTGATCATCATAAGGATCGGCACGGGCGCGTACGGCTTGTTCGTCCCTGTCTTGGCCGGAATAACCTCGGGGTTCGCAATCGGGCTGCTGTCTGAGTTGTACACATCTGCTGACTACAAATCTGTGCGAAAGATTGCCGAGGCGTCCAGAAGCGGCGCGGCCACAAACGTTATTGAGGGACTTGCCATCGGTATGAAGTCGTCGGCGGTACCCGTCCTCTTGATTTCGGCGGCGATTCTGGTCGCGTACAAGTTCGGATACATTAGCGGGTTTGGCGGACTGTACGGAGTCGCTTTGGCGGCAGTCGGTATGCTGTCGACCACGGGCATGACTGTCGCGGTAGACGCCTACGGCCCGATCGCGGACAACGCCGGCGGCATAGCCCAGATGACTAACCAACCGGAAGAAGTGCGCCAGACTACCGACGCTTTGGACTCGTTGGGCAATACCACCGCGGCTTTGGGCAAGGGGTTGGCCATCGGTTCTGCGGCTTTGACCGCGTTGGCCCTTTTCTCCGCGTTTTCCCAGGCTTCGGGGCTTTCTGTCATCGACTTGATGCGTCCCGAAGTGATCGCCGGGTTGCTTACAGGCGCCATGCTTCCGTTCTTCTTCGCGTCCCTGGCCATGGAAGCTGTAGGCATCACCGCCCTGCACATGGTGGAGGAAGTCAGGCGTCAGTTCAAGGAGATTACCGGGCTGGTAGAAGGCAAGGCCATGCCGGACTACGCCGAGTGCGTGGACATCGCGACGGCCGGCGCCTTGCGGCAGATGGTTGTCCCCGGACTTCTGGCGGTAGCGGCCCCCTTGCTGACAGGGTTTTTCTTGGGCAAAGGCGCGCTTGCGGGGCTCTTGGCCGGCGCTACGGTCACCGGAGTGCTTTTGGCCCTAATGCTTGCTAACGCCGGAGGCGCCTGGGACAACGCCAAGAAGTACATCGAGGCCGGAAACCTCGGTGGAAAAGGCACTACTGTCCACGCTGCCGCGGTCATCGGCGACACCGTGGGAGACCCCTGCAAGGACGCCGCGGGTCCGTCGATCAACATCCTCATCAAGCTGATGAGCATAGTCGCCCTGGTATTCGCGTCGGTGTTCAGGTAACAACACCGTCAACACCGGTGCCAGGTTGAAACCCATGCCAGGTTATGACCGATGACAGGTCACTGCCGATGATAGGTCAAGACCGATGAGTTTCGCCGCTCTGGTGTTCGGCCAAGCCTTAAGGTAGAATTCGTAAAAAAAGACGAGGTGGCTTTACATGACGCGTGACGAACTGGTGGAAGAAGTCCGGAAGAGAGTGCCCACGAAGAACCTTTTTAAGCACATCCTTGCGGTAGAAGCCGTCATGCGTCGTTTGGCGCGGGAATTGGGACAGGACGAAGAGCGCTGGGGCGCGGCGGGGCTCTTGCACGACATCGACTACGAAGAGACCAAGGACGACCCGCACACCCACAGCCTGTTGTCTGGAAAGATCGCCAGGGAGCTGGGCTATGACGAAGAAATCGTCCACGCCGTGGAGGCTCACAATGAGGCCCACGGGATACCCAGGGAATCCCTGATGGACAAAGTCTTGTACTCGGCCGACCCTCTCACGGGGCTCATCGTGGCCGCGGCGCTGATTTCTCCCGGCAAGAAACTTGAAGGCATCGACGCCGACTTCGTGCTACACAGGATGGGGGAGAAGTCCTTCGCCCGCGGAGCCAACAGGGAGATCATTAAGGCTTGTTCGGACTTCGGAATGGAGCTGCGCAGGTTCATCGAGCTTGGCTTGGAGGCCATGCAGGGAATAAGCAAGGAACTGGGGCTGTAGTTGCTCATCTAGCTGGCTCCGGGGGCCATGCGGGCATGGGCGGCGAACTGGGTTGTAGTTGTTAAGCTGGCTCGCCCCGGAGGTCACAGCATACAGCGAATAAGCGACGAGTTGGGATTGCAGGGGTTCATGAATTAAACCGGGAGGCCGTGCAGCGTACTGGCACTAGCTGGAGTTCTAGAGTAGGAAAGAGCGGGGTCCGTAGCACCGGAGGATAAGGTATGGATAAGTCCAGACTCGAACAACAGAAAACCATAGCCCAGAACCGGAGGGCCCGGCACAATTACTACATCGAAGACACCGTCGAAGCCGGAATAGCTTTGATTGGTACCGAAGTCAAGTCGTTGAGATCCGGGAGGGTAAGTCTGAACGACAGCTACGCTGAGATCGTGGGCGGAGAGGTCATACTTCAGAACGCCCATATAGACCAGTACGAGCCCGCCTCTAGGTTCAATCACAACCCCCAGCGCCCTAGGCGACTGCTCCTGCACAAGCGCGAGATCAGGAAGCTCCAGTCCAAGGTGGCGGAAAGAGGCTATACCCTGGTTCCGCTGTCCCTTTACTTCAACAGAGACGGCAGGGTCAAGGTTGAATTGGCCCTCGCCCGCGGTAAGAAGATTTACGACAAGCGCGAGGCCATAAAAGAGCGGGAGCAGGCCATGGAAAGCCGCCGCGCCGTGCGCGGACGGGACCGGCGGTATGAGTAGCCCCCTTGTCTAATCCTTGTCTCCGGCTGATGACTCCGCGCTCCGAAGTCGTCAGTTCTCGACCACTTAGCCACCTTGAACGCCACCCGTCCTCGTGTTAACATGAGTTAGGACGCCGCATGGCGTGTTGTTATGCTTGGGGGCGACCAGGTTCGACGTAGGTAGTCGGGTTTGAGCAGCGAGCATGGGAGCCGTGCCCATTAAAGCGGCAAAAATACAAGAGCCAATACCAATTACGCTCTAGCAGCCTAAGACGGCTGCTCGGTGACCGGGGAGACTTCTCTTCTATCCTCGAGTCGCCGTCACGCAGAAGAGATACCTGCAGGGGGATGTCGGGGACCCTTCAGGGAAAGCAATTCCCGGCTGGCGGATAGCGGAGCCCGCTCCGGGGCGTCGCGGTTCGCGAGACTAAAACCGGAGATACGCTCGTAGAGACTGAAACCGGGTTGTCTGCGGACGAGGGTGCGATTCCCTCCGCCTCCACCAAATCCTGAAACAGCGGGCATTACACAGGGGGTACTCGGCCATGCCGGAGCCGGAAGTATTCGACGAGTCAGTAGTGAAAGTCGAGCGGCTTTTGAGGCGCGTAGCGTTTATTGTGAAGAGGCGCGGCCGGGACATCCTTGCCGATTTTGGGATAACGAATCCCCAGTTTAATGCTCTTTTGGCGCTTAAGGAAAAAGAACATATGACCATGGGCGAGCTGTGCGAAAAGCTCATGCTGGCTTGCTCAACGGCTACGGATCTCATCGACAGGATGGAGAAGAACGGTTTTATCGTAAGGAACAGAGATACTCAGGACCGCCGGGTGATCAGGCTCGCGGTCTCTGAGAAAGGCCAGCAGGTCATCACCGAGGTCCTCTCCGCCAGGAGGCGGTACGTGGCCTCCATGCTTGAAAAACTAAGCGAAGAAGAAAAAACTCAATTGGCCCAGTCCCTTGACAGGCTGCACTCTCTTATGTTTTCGGAGAAAGTGAACCCGTAACCACCCGGATTCGCGCCTGCGGACGGAGCCGGTAGCCAAAAAGGGGTGCGCTGGGTGTTCCTCGAATACATCCTCATTTTCATTGCCCGTATCTGCGACGTTAGCTTGGCTACTGTCAGGATGATCCTTGTCGTGAAAGGCAAGAGGTATCCGGCGGCCGCCATCGGCTTTATTGAGGCATCAATCTACATCACCGCGTTGAGCCGCATCATGAAGAACATAAACGACCCGTGGAAGATAGTTGCTTACGGGCTCGGTTTTGCCTGCGGCACTCTCTTGGGGAGCTTCATAGAGGAGAAGCTGGCGTTGGGACATGTGGCGCTCGAAGTGATCCCCAACCCCGGCACTCAAGACGAACTCCTTAAGGCAATGAGGACCATGGGATTCGGGGTAACCGTCCTTACCGGAGAAGGTATGACCGGCGAGAAGATGGTTATGCTCGTTTCTGCGGACAGGAAGACTCTGCCCACTTTGATGTCCCTGATAGAGGAGTTTTCGCCCGGATGCTTCGTGACAGTCCTGGAGACGAAATCTGTCAAGGGCGGCGTGTCGCCGTACCGCAGAATGACGAAATGATGAAGGGCAAGAGGTGGAAGTCATGAGAATAGACGGCCGGGCTCCCGGTGACCTTAGGCCGGTGAAGATCACCCCTAGGTTCCTGAAGTACCCCGAAGGTTCGTGCCTCGTTGAAGCGGGCGATACAAAGGTAATCTGCACGGCAACCGTAGAAGAGAGGGTCCCCCCGTTCTTGAAAGGGACCTCTTCAGGCTGGATCACCGCCGAGTACTCCATGCTCCCGGGCGCCACACTGACGAGGACTCCTCGCGAAGTCAGCCGCGGCAAGCCGGGTGGGCGGACCGTGGAGATCCAGCGGCTTATCGGAAGGAGCCTCAGGGCGGCGGTAGACCTTTCGGCCGTGGGCGAGCGCACGTTTTGGATCGACTGCGACGTGATCCAGGCAGATGGAGGGACCAGGACGGCCTCCATCACGGGAGGATTTGTGGCCCTCGCTTTAGCCTTGGACTCCGTAGCCAAGAAGGAAAACTGGCAGATCCCTCCGATTCTGGACTACATAGCGGCCGTCAGCGTCGGCGTCGTGGACGGGAATCCCGTGCTTGACCTTAACTACGCTGAGGACTCCACCGCGCAAGTGGACATGAACGTCGTCATGACAGGAAAAGGGGAGTTCATCGAGGTACAGGGCACTGGTGAGCACGCCCCCTTTGATAGGCGGCGGCTATCTGACCTCTTGTCCTTGGCGGAAAGCGGTATCCGCCAGTTGATGGACCGCCAAAAGGAAGCCCTGGGCGATATCGCCGAGACCATCGGCAAACACAAACCTGTGAATCCGGGCAGTAAGGGAGAATAGAACCGCGAGTGAGTAAACGCAGAATAACCTTGGTGCTGGCCACCAAGAACCCGGGGAAGACCAGGGAGTTTCTCAGGCTCTTCACCGAGTTGGCCCCCGATGTTGAGTGGGATATCTTGCGAGCGGATGAGGTAGGCCTCAAGGACGTCGAGGAAACCGGCACTACTTTCGCTGAAAACGCCAGACAGAAGGCTCGAGAGGCGGCGAGCCAGTCAGGGATTCTTTGCCTTGGAGAGGACTCCGGGCTTGAGGTGGACTGGCTGGGCGGCGCTCCCGGAGTCAAGTCACACCGCTTTTCCCGCACAGGCGATGACGCCGATAATAACGCCCTTCTTCTCGAGAAGCTGAAGGATGTTCCACTTGACCGTCGAACAGCAAGATACCGGTGCGCCAT
>DULO01000092.1 GCA_012840345.1 Candidatus Fermentithermobacillaceae bacterium | reverse complement strand
GCCGTGTACTTTGTGGCGGTGGGCGGCGCGGGAGCGCTGTTGAGCCGGGCGGTAACAGAAGCTACGGTTGTGGCCTACCCGGAGTTGGGACCCGAGGCAGTGTACAGGCTGCAAGTCTCGGGGTTCCCGGTGGTCGTAGGGATAGACTCTCGAGGAAACGACGTTTACATCAGGAATTAGAGCAGGGACTAGAGAGGATGAAGCTTCATGAGTCTCAGAGAGCAAGCGTTGGAACTGCACCGCGCCAATCAAGGGAAGCTGGAAGTAAGGAGCAAGGTGCCTTTGGCCAGCAGGCACGACCTTTCTTTGGCGTACACTCCGGGTGTGGCTGAGGCGTGCTTGGAGATAGCCAAAGACCCGGCCGCGGCCTACGAGTATACCCTGAAAGGGAACTTGGTCGCCGTAGTATCAGACGGTACTGCGGTCTTGGGACTCGGCAACATCGGCCCCGCCGGAGCCCTCCCGGTCATGGAGGGTAAGTGCCTCCTGTTCAAGGGGTTTGCCGGAGTTGACGCGTTCCCTATCTGCGTTTCGGCCAAGACGGCGGACGAGGTCGTCCAGATGGTCAAGTGGCTGGAACCGACCATAGGAGCTGTGAACCTTGAGGACATCTCCGCTCCCAGATGTTTTGAAATAGAGGAAAGGCTAAAGAAAGAAACCGGCATCCCCATTTTCCATGACGACCAGCACGGAACCGCCGTGGTGGTGCTGGCGGCTTTGCTGAACGCTTTTAAAGTGGTGGGCAAGGACCTGGAAAGCGTCCGTGTAGTCATCAACGGGGCAGGCGCCGCGGGTATCGCCACCGCGAATCTCCTTTTGGATTCGGGAGTCAAAGACGTGGTTGTCTGCGATACCAAGGGAGTCATCTACGACGGCCGGCCTGAAGGTATGAACCCCTTCAAGGCCGAAGTTGCCCGGAGAGGGAACGTCAGGGATGTCAGAGGACAGCTGGCAGACGCATTGGCAGGAGCTGATGTCTGCATCGGTCTGTCCGGCCCGCGGACCATCACTCGTGAAATGGTCAGCGGCATGTCCAGGGACGCCATAGTGATAGCTATGGCCAACCCGGTGCCCGAGATTTTCCCTGATGAAGCAAAAGCCGGTGGGGCCGCTGTAGTCGGTACGGGCAGGTCGGATTACCCGAACCAGGTCAACAACGTGCTCGCGTTTCCCGGTATCTTGAGGGGAGCGCTTGACGCCAGGGCTTCCGACATAAACGAGGCTATGAAGGTGGCCGCCGCCCGTGCCATAGCCGGCTTGGTGTCCGAGTCGGAACTCTCCGCCGAGTACATCATTCCAGACGCGTTGGACCCGAGGGTGGCGCCGGCGGTGGCGAGAGCGGTCGCGCAAGCAGCCTTGGAGTCGGGGGTCGCCAGGGTCAAGGTTGACCCTGAAGAGGTGTACAGGAAGACAGAGAAGCTGGCAGCAAACAGGAGGTAGCCGCATGGGGCGCGCGTCCAACACGACCTGTACGCAGGACGAACTCTACAGGGGAGAAAGGTTTCTCGCCGCGTTTACCCTAATTGAGCAGACACTTAGACGAAAATGGGGCGAGGCGTCCGGGCGCGAGAGCGTACGGCGCATGGTGGATGTTTTGTCCAAGACCGATCCGGCGGCGCGGCGGTTCAAAGACGACTTAGAGGAGTTTTCGGAGCTTCGCAACGCTATTGTCCACGAAAGGATAAGCCCTGAGTATCTAATAGCGGTGCCTCTTGCGCCTGCCGTAGAGAGGATTGAGGCCATCGCAAAAGCCCTGAGCGAACCGCCCCTCGTCTATCCGCGTTTCGCGGCAAAGGTGGCTCGTTTCCCGACATGCTGCTGATTCGGAGTGAGCTTTGAAGATGAGTTCCCAAGGAAACAAGGTATACCTAATTGGACACCGGAACCCGGACACAGACTCGATTTGCTCCCCTATCGCTTACGCGTACCTTAGGTCAAGATTGGAGCCGGATATCGAGTTTGTCCCCGTGCGCCTGGGCCCCATAAACAGGGAGACCCAGTTTGTCCTGGATTATTTCAGAGTGCCCGTGCCAGCCCTGATAGAGAACGTCTATGCCCAGGTTTCCGACCTGGCGTTCGACAAGTCGGTAAACGTGAACGGGGATACGTCCATGAGAGAGGCGTGGCGCCTCATGACCGTTCATGGAGTGAAGACCATAAGCGTGACGGGGACGCGAGGAGAGCTGGCAGGCGTTGCTACGCTGGGCGATATAGCAGAAGCGCATCTTGAGACCGGTCCTAACCTTGATCTTAGGGACGTGCCTTTGGACAACTTGCTGGGCACCCTCGGAGGAGTAGCGCGGGTAAGGCACGGGAACACGGTGAGCGGGAGGGTGACCGTCGAAGGCCCGTGTCCCGCTGGTACGGGAGTCTACATCTCGTGCGATCCCGCGGCCCTTAGCCGGGCTATCCACTCCGGCGTTTGGGTTGTTGTGGCGACATCGGGGGCCCGCGTTTCGCACGAGGATTTGGCTGCGGCCGTGGAAAAGGGAGTAACGGTTATCGAAGTCGGAATCAGCACGTACGAAGCCGCCCACCTCATAAGCCAGAGCAGACCTGTAAGGGAAATCATGACCCAAGACAACCTGGTGGCATTTGACCTTGACGACTATCTGGACGATGTCAGGGAGACCATGCTCCACTTCAAATACCGGAATTTCCCGGTAATGGATGGTAATGGTATACCCGTAGGCATGCTCGCTCGCCGCCACATCCTTGATTATTCCGGGAAAAACGTAATCTTGGTGGACCACAACGAGAAGTCCCAATCCGCCGAGGGGATCGCGCAAGCCCGCGTCCTCGAGATCATCGACCACCACAGGATAAGCAGTGTGGAAACGGATCAACCCATAGTTTTCATCAACCGGCCCGTGGGATCCACAGCGACCATCGTGTACGGGTTGTTTGAGCAGAAGGGCATTGTTCCTCCCAAAGAAATCGCGGGGATCATGTGCGCGGCGATGCTGTCCGACACCCTTGCCATGAAGTCGCCGACTACCACGGAAGAAGACAAACGGGCGGTTTCTGCCCTATCAGAGATCGCCGGGCTTGACGTTGATGAGTTCACCGCGTTCATGTTTGAGGCTGGGACGTCGCTGGAGGGGAAGACCGAGCTGGATATCCTCATGAGCGACTTGAAGGAGTTTCACGTGGCGGGGTTCAAGATAGGGGTTAGCCAGGTAAACATCTACAAACAGAATCTGGGCCGGCTGAAAGACCGTCTGGTGGATGCCATGGAGCGGGTCAAAGACGAGCGGGGGTTCGACCTGTACCTCATGATGCTCACGGACATCATTAATGAAGGTTCCGAGGTCCTCTTTGTGGGCAACCGGTCGGAGCTGGTCGAACGGGCCTTTGATGTGGACGCCAGGGGGAAAAGCGTTGTCTTGCCCGGAGTGATCTCCAGAAAGAAGCAAGTGATACCGCGGATAATCCGGGCCATCAACTCTCTCTAGGCAAAGTGAAAGGGAGTGGGATACGTGGTAGGTCAGAATGGTGACGAGCTCAGATTCGTGGAAAGCCATCTCGCGGAAATCCGCGGTATGGAAGAAGAGCTTATTGACTTGATTACCAAGATATCCGAGATCCCCGCGCCAAGTCACGACGAAGCGGAGCGCGGTGCTTTCGTCAAGTCGGTGATGGAGGACTACGGGTTCCCCGTCGTCACGGTGGATGCCGTAGGCAACGTGCTGGGCTTCTTGCCGGGCAAGGACCCGTCCAGGACCATCGTAAGCATGGCCCACATAGACACGGTTTTTCCCAGGGGGACGGATCTCACGGTGAGACGGGAGGGCAATACCCTCCACGGTCCCGGCGTGAGCGACAACTCGGCGTCGGTCGCTCAGATGCTGCTACTGGGCAAGCTGATGGCCAGGAACTTGCCGCTTCCCCATCCCGTCCTCCTAATCGCCAACGTGGGAGAGGAAGGCCTGGGCGACTTAAAAGGGGCCCGGTACTTCTGCGATCACGTCCAAGACTACGACTTCGACGGCTTCAAACTGGACCCGGCCAATTTGGTGTTCATCAATATAGACGGCGGTATGGACAGCATAGTGAACGCCGGGGTGGGAAGCAGGAGGCTCAGGATAACCTTCACCGGAGAAGGCGGCCACAGTTGGGGCGCCTTCGGGAAGTCCAGCGCCATCCACGGAATGGGTACCGCGATCGCCGGCATAGCCAGGATCAAGGTGCCGGCTTCTCCCAAGACCACGTACAACGTGGGCGTGGTATCGGGGGGTCACTCGGTGAACTCCATCGCCCAGTCGGCAGAGATGCTCTTGGACATGAGGTCTGTGAGCGGTGAGGAGCTGGCCAAACTCGAACGCCAAGTGCGGGCCATACTGGACTCCGCCGCGGCGGAGACCAATACCTCGTATACCGCCGAAGTTGTGGGCGACAGACCGACGGGCTTGCTTTCCCCAGACTCTTCCCTCGTCCAGGGGCTGGTGAAGCTCGGCGCCGAAAACGGGCTGAAGCTCAGTTTGGAGGCCTCAAGCACAGACTCGAACATACCCCTTTCCAAAGGATGGCCCGCGGTTACCATGGGCTTCAAGAGATCCGAGAACGCTCATAGGGTGTCCGAGTTCTTGTACATCGACTCTCTTATCCCCGGCCTTGAGTTTGCGTGGCGAGTCTACGCGGCCTTGCTTTTTGACAGGTTCTAGTAGCGAACGGGGGTTCTGACGTCGAGAACGTCAGAACTCCCACCGCATTTTTACAGCTGATACGGCCACTTCGAAGAACTCGGTCTCGGCAATACACGAAAAGGTTTCGTAAAGGTCTGTCAGTTTGACCTTGGATGCCAGGGAACCCGCGAGTTTGACCATAGTGGACTTTTGGCAGGTCCAAGACTTGGCCGCCTCAATCAACCCATAAAAGTCGATGGCTTCCGGTCCGACGAACTTGAGCACCTCGGGACCTATAGACGCCAGAGTGTATAGCGGCACGAAGAGTTCGTGCGTTGTGTCGCGTACGTCGGCTTTCATGAGGAGCTTCACCAGCGTTTCAGCGTGATCCGGCCCCCGAAAGTAAAGGGTTTGGATCTCCTTTACGAGATCGACCGTCCGGGGATCGCCGGTTTCAGGATCGCTTGTTTGGGGATCCGGGGGTTCATCCGGGCTCAGTTCAAAGAAAAACTCCATGGACTTATCAGGGAACACCTTCTTCAGGGACGCGATAAACTTCGAGCCTGGAGAGCGGAGCCCTCTTAAGACTCTGGAAACCAGGGAGGGGGAAACCCCGGCGGCCTTGGCGAGGCTGGCCTGGGTTATACCCTTCTCGCGCATGGCTTGAAAGAGACGTTGCGGTGAAAAACTACCCAAGACGCGCACCCCCGTTGCCTAAGAGTGACACTCATAGTATACACACGGTGTTGCTCACGGTCAACGCGGTTCGCGGCATAACTTGAGTGTTGCCAGAAGGCAACTCACGGTGTAGACTTGGAGTAAGAAGATACTGGATCAAACAGATATTGGAGCGAACTGGCAAGGGACGATGACTCATGGCGTTGGCTGACTTCATAAGGAAGGCGAGAAAAGCCAAGGGCATAAGCCAGAGGCAGCTTTCTATGCTGTCGGGCATAAGCAACAGCGAGATCTCCAGGATCGAGGCGGGGAGTCGCAAGAGCACGTCTCCCGATGTTCTAAAGGCGCTCGCGGACCCGTTGGGCGTGTCCTATGAGGAACTGATGGTGGAGGCGGGCTACTTGTCCGTTCAGGTCGCGGAGCGCGAGGTTCCGTCCGGCGTTGGGAAAACCCTTGACGACAGCGGCGGTTGGACAGGATTGCCTGATCACGGCGAAACGTCTTCCGATTCTGTGAGCAGGGCGCGTCCTTCCGGTTTCGGTGACGCGACCCTAGACCGGGAATCCGACGCCTGGCTCTACG
Organism: Candidatus Fermentithermobacillaceae bacterium; assembly: GCA_012840345.1. Classification (GTDB taxonomy): domain Bacteria; phylum Bacillota; class Sulfobacillia; order Fermentithermobacillales; family Fermentithermobacillaceae; genus DULO01. The sequence goes on along the minus strand of DULO01000092.1, from coordinate 17,285 downwards.
AAATCCCCGCCGAAATCAGGAAGTTTATCAGAGATGAGGCCGCGAGGGGCTGCCCGTACCTCAAGCTCGCTCAAGGATTCAGCAAGAGAGACTTAGAGCCCGCTGAGGTGGACGCCATCGTGAAGACCTGGATGAACGCAAAGGAACGTTACGAGAGGGAAAACCGGCCCCGCAAATAACACACACTTGGGGGAGGCGCTTGCCGTGGACAACAAAAGGTACGAAGGTTCCCTTATGGCGAAGACGGGCATGGTGGCTTCGGCCCATCCTTTAGCTTCTTTGGCTGGAATAGAGATCTTGCGGCAGGGCGGGACGGCGATGGACGCGTGCTTGGCCATGGCGTCTGTCACCACAGTGGTACTTCCTCATATGTGCGGACTCGGAGGGGACGCGTTTTTCATCTATCGAGAAGCCTCAACCGGGGAGATTGTTGCCCTTAACGGAAGCGGTCCCGGCGGAGACCTGTTGACCATAGAGAGTTACGGCGGGAAGGGGAACATCTTGCCTCAGGACGGAATAATCTCTGTGGCCGTTCCCGGAGCGCCTTTGGTATTTGAAATGGCGGCGAAACGGTTCGGCCGTTTGGGGCTCACGAAGTGTTTTCAGGCCGGCATCGACATAGCCAGGGAAGGATACCCGGTGCCCCCTCAGTTTTCCAGATTCGTGGCGGCGGAGAAAGAGAAACTCAGCAAGTTCGAGGAGACTAGAAAGATTTTCTTTGCCACAGGCGGCCCTCCCAAGCCCGGCTCCATATTGAGGCGTCCCGATCTGGCCGCCACATTGGAGGCTTTCGCGTCAGGCGGAGCCGAGTACATCTACAAAGGCCCCTTTTACAAAGCGTTCCAGAAGATGCAGAAAGAAATGGGAGGGGCTTTCTCGGGCGAAGAGTTCCCCAGGTACTTAAACGAGCCGCCGAGATTCTACCGGCCTTTGGCTACGGATTACCGGGGATACACCGTGCTTGAGACCGCTCCCGTGTCCCAAGGATTCATCGTTTTGGAAGAGCTGAACATCCTTGAGGCTTTTGAGATGGGAAAGACTGATCCGGCCGGGCCCGAGGCCATACATCTCATGATAGAGGCCAAGAAACTGGCGTTTTCCGACAGAAACGCCCATGCGGGGGATCCCGCCTTCTCCGGTTTCGAAGTGTCCCGCTTTATCTCCAAGGAACACTCCAGGAGGCTTGCCGCCCGGATATCCAGAACGGCGGCTTCGGTCCAGGAACCGTCAGGCGCGGAAAGCGGTTCCGACACCACCTCGTTCGTTGCTTGGGATGGGGAAGGGAACGTTTGCTCTTTCATTCACTCCAACGCTTTCGCGTTCGGGTCGGGCATTACGGTGCCGGGAACGGGCGTGCTCCTTAACAACAGGGCCGGACGGTCCTTTGTGTTGAAACCGGGACATCCGAACTCGCTCATGCCCGGGAAGCGGCCAATGCACACCCTTAACTGCTACATGGTCTTAAAGGACGGGGAGCCTTTCATCGCCGGCGGTACCCCAGGAGGCGACGGCCAGCCCCAGTGGAACATGCAGATGCTGTCACTGATGCTCGACCACGAAATGGGACCGCAGGCCGCGGCCGATTTCCCCAGATGGATTTCTCTGCCCGGGACCGATGTGATTGGCTTGGGACAACCGTTCCAGGTGCAGATGGAATCCAGATTCCCCGAGGAGACGGTGAAAGCCTTGAGGGAGAAGGGGCATACCGTCCGCACGGTAGGGGCCTGGGCGGGAGGCGGAGGCGCCCAGATCATCATGAAAGACCCGGCCACCGGCGTACTCTTGGGCGGTTCGGACCGCAGGGTGAATGGCATGGCCCTTGGGTACTAGTTGCCTGAGACGGAATAAGCGCGGGCACAGGGGTCTAAGGCGAGCCCTGTGCCCGAAGTCGTGTCTACCGTCCTCATCAATCATACGGTTACTTAGTCGTTAGCCTTTCCGGTTACCACGTCCACCTTAATCCTTACGACCGTTGTCCTCTCAACTCCGGCGTCGTCGCAGGGGAACGGAACTCCGGGGCCAAGGCGGGCCATTAGAGCATGAAGCAGGCTTTTCTTTAGTTCAAAATCCGTCACGATCTCCGCTTTCCCGAAGGCTAACGCGCTTTCATACTCGGTGGTAAACCTCTCCGGGATGAGCCGGTTGCGCGTCGTCACCGCGTAACACACCGAGGGATTTGACCTGATATTATCCAGCTTCTGTCCTTCGTGAGCGCAGTGAAACACGATATAGCCGCCGGTGTATACATGGTTAACCGGCACGACATAAGGAGTTCCGTCGGGACAAGTCGTGGCCAGGTATCCAAACTCGGCATCCTCCAGGATGGATTCGGCTCGTGCCGGGTCCAACTGCCTGTCCTTGCGCCTCATCTCTCTGTGCAATTGGATCATCCTTTCTCGGTTGGTCCGTAGACAAGCCCTCCAGGCTTTCGCAATGACCTGCCTGAACTCCTTTGTTATACTGGACATGATTAGCGCGCGCAATCGAAGGGGCACAATCCGGATCTTGTACGGGGGTTTTGAGTTGAAGAAGACACTGGTTCCCATCCTAATAGTGCTTGGCCTCTTGGCGGGGAGCCTGTCCACCATTGTGTTGGCCCTGCGAAGTGGAAGTGTATCTCCGGACCCGTGGGAAGGTGTGCCTCTTCCTAAGATAAAGTCTCAAAAATGGGCGGATTGGGCGGGCAAAGACGCTTCAGCCGTAGATTTCTCCGGATTGGGCGCTCTACTTGCCACCGTCACTTTTGACGGGGCAACCAAGTGGCCCGGAAGCGACATGATGCCCAGAGAAGTTACGCCCGAAGAAATCTTGGGGCAAGGCAGGTACCTTGGGCTGGGCCTAAGAGGACTCCACGAGAAGGGCATTACCGGCGAAGGGGTATCAGTGGCCATCATTGACAAACCGCTCTCTCCAAGCCATGAGGCCTTCAGGGACAACATCACCTACATCGATGTTAACCCGGAGATGAGCAAGGAGTTCCCAAGCGATTCCCACGGGGCCGCCTGCGCGGGCATTTTGGCCGGCAAGGACGGAGTGGCGCCCGGGGCGCGCCTCTACTACTTCGCCGTGCCCGATGACGGCCAGCCATACCTGAGATGCATAGAAGCGCTGGAAAAACTCATGGAACTGCAGGAAGAGCTTCCTGAGGAAAACAAGATCAGGGTGTTGTCAGTCTCTTTGGGGCTAGATCTCCAGGCGGTAAAGGACAACACGGGAGGGGCCGCGGATTGGCTCGAAGCTATCTCCCGAGCGAAGAAGGCCGGAATCATAGTGGTCTACCCCGGCATGTCCGGGTTGCAGTACACCGGGGCGGGATGCTTGCCCGGAAAGGACCGGGATGACCCCAATCAGTACGACCTGTGGTCGTGGGCCGCGGTGAAGGCCGAGATTGTCGCCCAGCTGGACGCAGCCAAGGCAAATACCTGGCATAAAGCCCGCCAAGAACTCATCCGCCTTCTTACAGAGGACCCGTCGCTTGATCCTTTGAAGGCCGACGCGATCGAGACTTTCATTTACCTCATAAGCCTGTACCGGGGTTCAACGGTTTACAAAGAGTGGAAGGAAGCCATGGCCGACACTCTCCCGGAAGCGCTTGCTGTTCCCGCCGACTTTCTTACCGTGCCCAGCCTGACTTCTGATGACGCCTACGCGTATTTGGGCGCAGGAGGGACTAACTGGTCCACGCCTTATCTTGCCGGACTCATGGCCTTGGGGCTTCAGGTGCGGCCCGACGCGACCGCGGAGGACTTGTACGGCGCCCTGAAAGAAACCGCGACCACGGTTCGGGTGACAGTGGGAGGCCCTTCAGGGCGTCAGTCTACCATGAAACTGGTGAATCCGCCCGCGTTCATAGACCGGCTTGCCCGCTAACGCATGCGCCTGTCAGGGGATTCCCTCCTGAGAGTGCGCTCGGGCGGGGGATTGGCCGGACGGTGGCCGATGACAGTCTGCCGCCCCGCGATGAAAGAAGGTTTGGACAGCACGTCATCGTGAGACTGCGTGCCTCCTGTACCCTCCTGCGGCGTCGAGGCTCCCAGCGTTCCGGATAACGGCCCCGCTGAAGGTCCGGTCGATGGTCTCGACGTGGTCACCGGCGCCGAGGGTGTCTTTCCCGGTTCGGCGGGCTTGGGCGAACCGGTTCCGCCCGCCAGCGGGCCGCCGCCCTCAAACAGCCTCATATAGTCTTGGATGGTCAGCCGGACTTCCCTGGGCTTGGAGCCTTCGTAAGGCCCGACGTATCCTTTTACCTCCATGGCGTCTATCAGTCTGGCGGCGCGGCTGTAACCTATGGGCAGCTTTCTCTGGAGCAGGGAGACGGAAGCTTGCTTGGCCTCCACCACTATCCGGAGCGCCTGGGCGAAGAAGGGATCATCTGACATCTCCGATTCCTTCTCCACAGTCTCAGGCTGCGCAAGTATTCCCTCAGCGAACTGGGGTTTGGCTTGGCTGGAGACAAAGGAAACCAGTTCGTCTATCTCCCGTTCGGAGATGTAGCACCCTTGAGCCCGCAGGGGCTTTGACGCCCCGATCGGGTAGAAGAGCATGTCGCCCCTTCCGAGAAGTTTCTCGGCACCGGCCATGTCGAGAATGGTCCTGGAGTCTATCTGGGAGGCTACGGCGAAAGCCAAGCGAGACGGGATGTTGGCCTTGATGGTGCCTGTGATGACGTCTACCGACGGCCTCTGTGTGGCTACCACCAAGTAAATGCCTGCCGCCCGCGCCATCTGCGCCAAGCGGAAGATGGCGTCTTCCACTTCAGCAGGGGCAACCATCATAAGGTCAGACAACTCATCGATGATGATGACGATGTACGGCATCGCCGGTTTTGCGCTGTCAGGCGGGGTCGCTACCTGGTTGTACCGGTCAATGTCCCTGGTGCCCACCTTCGTGAACTTCTCGTATCTGGCCTCCATCTCCTTACAGGCCCACCGCAGGGCTCCCGCCGCCTTCTTCGGGTCGGAGACCACCGGGGCTATTAGGTGCGGGATCCGCGACCAGACAGACAACTCAACTCTCTTTGGGTCGATCAAGACCATTTTCACCTGGTCGGGACGAGCCTTAAACAAGATGCTGGCGATGAGCGTGTTGATGCAGACGCTCTTGCCCGCGCCTGTCGCTCCCGCTATAAGCAGGTGAAGGGTGTGATCCAGCGTCGTGACGACGGGCCTTCCCGAAATGTCCTTGCCGAACGCCACCGTCAGAGGCGACTTGGAGTTTCTAAACTCCTTGGTCTCCAGGACATCCCGCAAGTGCACCATAGACACTTCTTTGTTGGGCACCTCAATGCCCACCGCGCTCTTTCCGGGTATGGGCGCCTCAATGCGGACATCTGGGGCCGCTAGCGCAAGGGCCAGGTCTTGGGACAGGTTGACTATGCTGGCTACTTTTACTCCGGGACCCGGCTGGAGTTCGAACCGGGTTACAGTCGGACCCTGGGCGTATTCGACGACCTTGGCCACGACGCCGAAGGACAAAAGGGCCTTCTCGATCACTTTGGCGCGCGCTTCCAGATCTTGACTGGAGCGCGGGCGTTTGGGCGGCTCTGATTTTTGAAGGATGTCCAGGGTCGGGAATTCGTAGAACAGTTCTTCGTGGAGAGACGGCTGTTCCATCACCGCGAATTCGTCGTCAGATTCGTCGGATTGTCCGGCCGAAAGGTTCTGTTGTTCCGGGCTACCGGTTCGGTATCCCGCCTCATCTTGTCGAGCGAGCTTCTCTCTCAGACTAGCCGCGGCTGTGGCTATGCTCGTGGACGTCGCGGCAGCTTCGTCTTCGGACGCATCACCGGCTTGCGCTCTCCTTCTGCCGGGTGTGTCCCCGTCGAGGAGGGCCGCGAGGTCTAGTCCGTCATCAGCTTCGGCGGTTCCGGCCGTCCCGAACTCTGGATCGGTTTCGTCTATCGAAGGACCTTCGGGCCTGAAGAAATGGGCCACGAACTGGCGGAACCACTGCCACAAGGATACGACTCCCATCCAGATGTACGAGAATGGGAGCCAGGGGGACCGGTTCAGCACTAAGCTTACTCCGGATGAAGCTCCCAGTGCCAACGCGATAAGGGCGATCACCCGGCCCAACGCTATCCGGAAAAACCAGTCCGCGGACGCTCCTACTATGCCTCCTCCGCCTCCGGTCCTGGCGAAGGCGAATGTGCCTTCCCATGGCGCCTTGAAGTCATGGTAAATGCCGGCGCCGAACACAAAGATGGTCCAAAGCCCCCAGGCCAGCCTGGGAAGGGGTTCGTCCGGGCTGAACAGCTTAAGCACCGAAGTGAGAATCAGCATGAAGCAAAAGAACATGGCGAAGGAACCGGACAAAGCCGTGACTTGCCTGGCGGTCCAAGCCGCCACCTTGATGGCAAGCCCTCCCCCTTCAGGTTTGGAACTGGAAATGCCGATGGCCACAATCAGGGCCATTCCTAAAAGGCACAAGAGAATCCAGGGCCAGCGGACAGGTTTCTTCTTACGCCTCTGTCTGGCCTGCGGTTCTTTGCCTCCATTGTCACCGTTGGATTCGGCTGAACGTCTTACGCGGTAAGTTCTGCTCAAGTCTCGTAACCCTCCATCGAGGGGTTTCTATCCCGGCGGGGTTTTTCCCTCCGTCGCGGGCTTGTACGCTTACTTATTGGACGTGTTTTGGGACTTCCGGGTTCTTCTCCTCCGTGGGAGGCGTTTCGGTGTCGTTTCGTGGCGAAAGCTGCTTGAGCGGGCGCTCGCCTGAAGGATAATGAGAAAGGCGCACAGAACCGAAAACGGAGCGTTTTTTCGCCATTGGCGCTCTGATTGGAGGTAAGACATGGATACTGACAGGACGGGAGAATGGTCAAAGGGACTGGTTATGGTCTATACCGGAAACGGCAAAGGCAAGACCACGGCGGCGTTGGGATTGGCCTTACGCCAGATAGGATGGGGAAGGCGGGTCTTGTTCATCCAGTTTATGAAAAGCAAGGACAACGTTTACGGAGAACGGATGGCGGCCGAGAAGTACTTGCCCCTTCTCGAGATGGAGCAGTACGGTCAGGATGAGTTCGTGGACCTCTCCAGTCCGGGCGATAGGGACGCCGCCCTGGCGGCAGCGGCGATGAAAAGAGCCTCGGAAGGTCTGTCCTCCGGCGAGTACGGACTAGTTGTCCTTGACGAGATCAACGTAGCGGCGGCCTGCGGACTGGTGGAAGTCGAGGACGTGCTCGCGCTCATCGCGAAAAGGCCTCCTCACGTAGACTTAGTGCTTACCGGCCGCTATTGCCCGGACGCCATCATGGCGAAAGCGGACATGGTGTCGGAAGTAAGAGAGATAAAACACCATTACGCCAAAGGCGTTCCGGCCAGAAAAGGAATCGAGTTCTAGATTGAGTTCCAGGTCTAAGAGAATCGGAGGGACAGTCATTGGGAGTCAACGTATCCAACAACATCCCCAACGTTCCGGACATTGAGTTCATGACGGACAAGCTCCTCGCCCTGTGTCGGATCCCAAGTCCAAGCGGCGATACGGAAGAGGCCATACTGTGGACAAAAGCCCAGTTTGAGGAACTAGGATACACGGCTACGGTCACCAACAAGGGAGGGCTTTTGGTCACGGTTCCGGGAAGGCTTTCCGGGATGGAGAGAAGCCTTTCGGCCCATATAGACACTCTCGGGGCCATGGTCTTCGAGATAAAGAGCAACGGGCGGCTCAAACTGACCAGTATCGGCGGGACCCCGTGGACAAGCGTTGAAGGAGAGCGCGTCATCATAAAGGCGAGTTCCGGCAAGAGGTACACCGGGACGATCCTGGTGACCAAGGCCGCGAGCCACGTTTACGGTCAAGAGACCAACAAAATGGAACGGACCCAGGACAACATGGAAGTCCGGATCGACGAGAAGGTCAAGACCAAAGACGACGTGTTCGAACTCGGGATCAAGCCCGGCGATTTCGTGGTGTTCGATCCGCGGACCGAAGTGACTCCATCCGGCTTCATCAAGTCGCGCCATCTGGACGACAAGGCCTCGGTTGCCGCGATTTTAGGATGCGCCAAGTATCTGGCGGACAAAGGCCTGAAGCCCGCCTACACGACCCACTTCTTTATCAGCAACTATGAGGAAGTGGGGCACGGCGGGTCCTACGGTATCCCGGAGGCTACCAGGGAGTTCATCGCCGTCGATATGGGGTGTGTGGGAAATGGGCTCTTGGGCAGCGAGTTCACCGTGTCCATATGCGCCAAAGACTCCGGAGGCCCCTATGACTTGAAACTCCGCAAGAAACTTGAGGCCATTTGCGAGAGGGACAACATCCCATACGTGGTGGACATATTCCCGTACTACGGTTCTGACGCGGGAGCCGCTCTGAGGGCAGGCCTCAACGTAAGGACGGCTTGCATCGGAACGGGTGTGGACGCTTCCCACTCCCACGAGCGTACGCATAAGGAAGGCTTGCTGGCTACTGCCCGTCTGATCCTTTCGTACGTCTTGAGCGAGTAGCGGAAAGATACGCGGTAGGGCTCCTAAGAGGGGTCCGCCGCGCTATCCTCTCCTGTGACGCGCTTCATCTGCCGGTTGAGTTCTTCCAACTCCCGGCTTATTTTCTTCATCTCGGCCTCGGCCGTCCTCATGTAGAATTCGAGTTCGCGCCTCCGTTCGGGACTCTGCTCTTTCAGGAGGCGGCGGCACTCCCTATAGACGTCGAGGGTGCGGTCCATCTCCTTCCAAAGAGCCTCGGACTCCTCTTGAGCGGCCGTGACCGCGTCTTTGGCGTACGAAGCCGAGGGCAAGAGGACTTCCTGATACCAAGGAGTCTCCTCCGCGTGGTCGAAGTCCAAGGATACGCAAATCGGAGTGGATTCGGAGCAAATCGCCCTTACCAGGGTGTATGTGTTCGGCATGTTGACGCCCCTGACGGTCGCTTTGAAGGGGTCGCGCGGCCATATCGCCGTCTGCCTGGCCGACAGCCTGATGGCGATCTCGGCGTCACTTAGATCTCTCACGAAGTTGACCCTGTCTATCTGGCCGACGAGGAAACCTATGAGGAAGGCGAACCACGGGTTTTGGCCGACCATCATGCCGAATTTCAGGATCGCGTCCAGTTTCTTGGTCCGGTTTGGCATTCCTCACACCTCGAAACGTATTGTACCGCAGAAGGACGCCGCGTGTGGCAATTTGATGTTCCTCATCGTTATCCCGGCAGCATCGCTCCCACCAGTACCAACCCCAAGGTTGTGTTGGACCCCAACGATGAAACCAAGCTCAACCCCTACTACTTCAGGGCGTGTTTCATCGACCCCCTGCAGGGAACGGTCATGGCCAACTTCATCTACAACAACCTAGGTCTCACCAAAGCGGCGCTCATTTACAACATCGCCGAGGACTACAATAAGGGCCTGGCTGAGTACTTCAAGGCCAGGTTCACAGAACTGGGCGGCACGGTAATCATTGAGGAGACCTACCCCAAAGACACCCAGGACTTCAAGCCCCAGTTGACCAAGATAAAGGCAGCTAACCCCGAGATCATCGTGACTCCCAACACCTACGCTGAATCGGGGTTGATCTTGAGGCAAGCCAAAGAGTTGGGCATCGAGTGCCCGTTCATGGCCGGCGACTCGACTCACGCTCCCCAGGTCATAGAGATCGCGGGGCAGGACGCCGTGCAGAATCTGTACCTGACCACTTTGTATGTGGACGACGATCCCGATCCCGCGGCCCTGGCCTTTGCCGAGAAGTACCGCGCGCTTTACAACTCGGAGCCCAACTCCAACGCCTGCTTCTCCTATGAGACGGTCATGGTGTTGGCGGAAGCCATCAAGAAAGCGGGCAAGGCGGAGCCCCAGGCTATCAGAGACGCCATCGAGACTATCAAAGACGTTCCGGTTCCTTCGGGCAAGTTCTCCATGGACCCCGAGACCCACAATCCCTTGAACAAGCCGGTCGTGGTCATAAAGGTCAAGGATGATGGGTTCACTTTCGTGGCCAAGGTGACGCCCGAGTAAAGAATGTGCCTAACAGGGACCTCGCGGTCACGATGCTCTTGGCGCGGTGGCCGGCCACGTTGTCTCTTCGCTGTAACCGGTAACCCGTTACCGTGCCGCGAGGCCCGGTTTTATATGCAGAGCAGGCCTTGAGAGGATGGTCGCATTTGCGCGAACTACTTCAGCAATTGTGGAACGGTCTGGCTATAGGAAGCGTGTACGCTTTGGTAGCCGTCGGATATACGCTGGTGTTTGGAGTACTTAAGTTCATCAACTTCGCCCACAGTTCCATCCTGACATTCGGGGCGTATGTGGCGCTCTACACCATGCTTTCCAAGGTCGCGCCATTTCCGGTGGCGTTGGGCTTGAGCATGGTGTTGTCCGGGGTCTTCGCCATGCAGACAGAGCTACGCGCGTTTAGACCCCTGCGTGAAAAGGGTGCGCCAAGGCTGAACCTTTTGATCACTTCAATAGGCGTCACTCTCTTGGTGGAAAACGCCATCGTGGTTTTCGTATCACCAGACTTTCACGTTTTTCCCAAAGTATTGCCGGGAACCCCGATCAACCTGTCAGGAGTGGTGTTTCCTCCGGTGGACCTTCTCTTGGTGGCCGGTTCGTCAATTCTGATGCTCGCCCTGTCCTATTTCGTCAACAGGACGTTGACTGGTCTTTCGATTAAGGCGGTCGCTCTGGACAGGGACGCCGCCGCGCTCATGGGCATCAATGTCGGGCGGACCATATCCATCACCTTCTTCATCGCCGGACTCATGGCCAGCATGGCCGGAATTCTGGTCGGGATGAAGTTCAGCGTGAACCCCTCATTGGGCGGTCTGTTCGGGCTTAAGTCTTTCGCGGCGTCCGTGGTTGGGGGCATCGGAAGCGTGCCGGGAGCCTATCTCGGCGGCTACCTGATCGGCTTCTTGGAGACGTTGGGTGCCGGCTATGTTTCTTCCAACTACAAGGACGCGATAGCTTTCGTACTACTGGTGCTTGTCCTGCTGTTCAAGCCCTCAGGGCTCTTGGGCAAAGGCACCCAAGAAAAGGTGTGATAAGCGGATGACAGCCAAGAACGCCCATCTCAGGAAGTACGTGGTCTTTGGCTTGATTGTGTTGGGGGTGTGGGCCGGGACCACGTTCTTAAAGGGACGCCTCGCGGCATATCCAACAGGCATCCTCACCTACTTCTGCATCAACGCGGTCCTCGCTTTAAGCTGGAACTTGGTCTCCGGTTTCACCGGCCAGTTCAGCCTGGGGCACGCCGGGTTCATGGCGGTCGGCGCGTACACTTCCGCTCTTCTCATGATGAGGCTCAAACTGCCTTTCCTCGTGGCTTTCTTGGGCGGGGGATTGATGTCTGGGCTGGTCGGGTTTCTGGTGGGCTTTCCTTCCTTGAGGCTGGTCGGCGACTACTTGTCCGTAGTCACCCTAGGCTTTCAGTACATCATAACGGCCATCTTGAACAACACCACGCCCTTGACAGGGGGCGGGCTGGGGTTGGCAGGTGTGCCCTACAGAACGACCCTCCCGACAGCGGCCGTTACACTGACAATAACCGTGTGGGTGTTGTCGAACTTGGTTAACTCAAAGCAAGGGCGTTGTTTTGTGGCTGTCCGCGAGGACGAGGTCGCCGCGCAATCCGTGGGCGTCGATACTACCTACTACAAGATCCTAGCCTTCATAATCTCATCGTTCTTCGCCGGGCTAGGCGGGGCATTGACGGGCCACTACACCATGTACTTACATCCGGACATCTTCAACTATCTAAAGACGGTTGATTCGGTGTCTATGGTCATCCTCGGCGGATTGGGCAGCATCACCGGGTCTTTGATAGGGGCTCTTGGGATAACCCTCTTGCCCGAGATCTTCAGAAACGCGGCCACCGTATTCGCGTCATTTGGTTGGATGGCTGTGAGCGGCTTCTTACGGCGCGGCTGGATGGTCTTTTACGCGGTGATGTTCTTGATGATCATGTTGACCAGGCCGCAGGGGCTGTTGGGCAGGCGCGAACTGACCTGGGCCGGTGTGAAGGCATGGGTCCAAAAGCTCGGCCGGAAGGGGGTGAGACCGTGGCGCTCTTCGAGGTGAAGAAACTGACAATCAAGTTCGGCGGCCTCACTGCCGTGGATAACGTAGATCTCAAAGTGGACAAAGGTGAAATCGTGGGGCTGATCGGTCCGAACGGGGCGGGCAAAACCACGGTGTTCAACCTCGTAACCGGCGTGTACACGCCCACGGCGGGACAGATCTTCTTCCGGGACCGGAACATTGTTGGCCTAAAGCCCAACCAGATAGCCAAGCTGGGGATAGTGAGGACGTTCCAGAACATCCGCCTCTTTAAGCAGCTCACGGTTTACGAAAATGTACGGACGGCGGGCCACCTACGAGTGCCCTATGGGTTAGCCGACGCCTTCCTGCATACTGCCAGGTACGAGGAATGTGAGAAGAAGTGCCACGAAGACGCCCTGGATCTCTTGGCTATGGTGGGTCTCCTTGACCGAAAGGACGAAGTGTCCTCAAGCCTTCCGTACGGGCTTCAGAGGCGGCTGGAAATCGCGAGAGCGCTGGCTTTGCGTCCGTCCCTCTTGCTTCTCGATGAGCCCGCTGCCGGGATGAACCCCCAGGAGTGTGTCCAGTTAATTGAGTTCATCCGCAACGTACGGGCCACCTTCGACACCACGATCCTGATCATTGAGCACCACATGGACGTAATCATGAACATCTGCGAGAGGATGTACGTCCTGAACTTCGGCAAGCTCTTGGCGGAGGGTACCCCGGAGGAGATCCAGAACGACGCCAGGGTGATCGAGGCCTATCTGGGGGAGGCGCAGGCAGATGTTGAAGATTGAGGACTTGAACGTCTATTACGGCGGGATCCATGCGCTGAACTCGGTTTCGGTGGACGTGAACGATGGGGAGATCGTGACCATCATCGGCGCCAACGGAGCTGGGAAATCGACCCTATTGAGGACGATTTCGGGCTTGGTCAGGGCAAGGTCTGGGACCGTGAGCTTTAACGGCAAAGACCTGGGGAAAATGCCCCCGCATGAGATAGTAGCGTTGGGAATAGCCCATGCCCCGGAAGGACGCAGGGTTTTCTCCGAACTGACCGTGGCGCAGAACCTGCGGCTCGGTGCGTTCCTCAGGACCGACAAGGAGCAGATGGAGCAAGATCTGGAGAGGGTCTTCCGCATCTTTGAACGACTGCGCGAACGCAGAGAGCAGCCCGCCGGGACTCTGTCCGGGGGCGAGCAGCAGATGCTCTGTATTGGCCGGGCTCTCATGTCAAAGCCGAAACTTCTGCTGCTTGACGAGCCGTCCATGGGTCTTGCCCCGGTGCTCGTCCAGGAGATTTATAAGGAAATTGAGGAGATCCGCAAGTACACTACGATCCTGCTGGTGGAGCAGAACGCCTACCAGGCGTTGAAGACCGCGGATAGGGGGTACGTCTTGGAGACGGGCCGGATCGTGATGGCCGCGCCTTGCTCCGAGCTAATCCGCGACCCCGTGATCAAGAAGGCGTACTTGGGGAAGTAGAGGGAAGCAGAAGGAAGTATAAGGAAGCGCAAGGGAGCAAAAGGAAGTAGAAAAAGCTGTGTTTGCTGGGGATGGAGGCTCCGACAGGGCCGGACCAGATTCGTCGATTGGGCGTCTCCTCAAGGGACGCCCTCTTCCATTTCAAATACCGTCTTGCCCGGTTCCTCGACCGCGAGGTCTGCAGCGGAGTGGCGCCAGATGCTCTTCATCCACTTGGCACTGACGAAAGACGAGGCTGTGGCCGTGCTGACTGGAAACTACGCTGAGAGCATATCTTTGCTCGATCGGATCGAGGCGGAGGCCTTGGAAATGGCCGACATGATGACGGAGGGCTTGGTCAAGCAGTTCCCGCGGCAATTCGGATAGCGGATATGATCGCGAGGTTTATCGGGAGGTTTGGTCTGGTTTACGCGTGGAGCGCGGTCTAGCCGGTTTCTTCTTCGGTTCTCTGCACGACCGATTGGTCGATTAGGTCGATTATTGGTTGGGGCAGCAACGCTGCCCCTTCAATTGTCTGTCAGCAATATCAGGCACGGTGTCCTACGTCAATGTTGACTTCGGGTTTTAAACCCCACATCGTCGCTGACTTCGGGCTTTGAACCCTAGGTCGTGGCTGACTTCGGGTTTTAAGCCCTACGTCGTCGGTGACTTGGGGTTTTGAGCCCTAGGTCGTTCCTGACTTGGGGTTTTAAGCCCTAGGTTGTCGCTGATTTCGGGCTTTGAGCCCTAAACCGTCGCTGACTCCGGGTTCTAAGCCCTAGGTTGTCGCAGACTTCAGGTTATAAACCCTACATCGTCGTTAGCTTCGGGGTTAGAAGCCGAAGTCGACAACGTAAGAAGGTTGCGAAGACCTGCAGACCTATGGACCTACCCTACAGACTTACGAGATGGCAAGAAGCTAACCGTTGACAGGTGCATTGTGGGGGTATAACATCTACCCAATTCAGTATCATCCACGTGTTTGCGTTGGGTGACGAAGGGGATGGTATCATTGTCCGCAACGCGTTTTGAGAGATGTCCCAATGAGAAAGCCGCATGTGCCGGCGCTGCAGTGTGTTTTGTGTCTGTATCAAGGTTCTTGGCACCTAACACGAATCTTTCCTCCTTTGCCTCCTCAGCGGCTCACCACCATCACCATCACCACCACCATCATCATCACCATCACGCCTGACCCATCTTACGTTCCAAATCCCGTTTTCTGATTTCCAATTCCCAACTGAATAACTGAGCGGCCACCGCCCGAAGGTGTTTTGCTATTTGCCATGTGTGTTCTGCCATGGCCGTTTTGTGGGCTACGCCAGTATGTTCCGGCGTGTCGCTCCGGCCTAAGTTGTGGTTCTGGCATGTAACCCGGGTAGGTGACATCTGACAACTGAGTTTCGTTCTGGTGAGGTCACGCGCCTGAGCTCATGTCTGGACGTTCATGGACCGCATGAGAGGGTCCGCATGAGTGGGTCCGCGTGACTGAGTCCGTGTGAGTGAGTCCGCGTGACTGAGTCCGCGTGAGTGAGTTCGTGTGGCTGAGTCCATGTGACTGAGCTGTGTGAGTGAGCCACGGAACTGAGTTCACGTGATCCCAGAAATCAAGGAGGTTAACATATATGCTCCGAGCAGGCAGTATAGCGGACCTGACTGTATTGGTCCTGATGATCGCGTCCGGAATCTACTATTACCGCAAGTTCGCGTCCGACAAGGTCGTGCCGATTCGCCGCATCAGGGGCCTCGACACCATCGATGAGGCTATCGGCCGTGCCACTGAGATGGGGAGGCCTGTCCACTTTACCACCGGTTTCGGAGACCTGGTAGCGGACACTTTCGCGGCGTTTGCCGTCCTCGACTACGTCGCCAGGCAATGCGCGCGGTACAACGCTCGTCTCATTGTGTCCAACTCCCAGCCGGTGGTGCACCCAATAACCGAGAACATCGTTAAGACGGCTTACACCATGGAAGGACGGCCCGATTCCTTCAAGTCTTCCGACATCCGCTATCTATCTGACACCCAGCAGGCCTACGTGAGCGGCGTCTGGGGGATCATGGAGCGGGAAAAAGTGGCCGCCAACATCATGATGGGCTACTTCTTCGCTGAATCCCTGCTCCTGGCCGAATGTGGAAACCGGGTAGGAGCGTTCCAGGTCGCGGGCACTGCCAGCACCCCTCAACTCCCGTTCTTTGTGGCAGCTTGCGACTACACCTTGATTGGGGAGGAGCTGTTCGCGGCGGGCGCCTACCTGACGCGAGACCCTGTGAGGATCGGGGCGATCATGGCGCAGGACATAGCCAAACTCCTTGTCATCGCGCTTATCGCTCTGGGAGCGGTGATGTACACCGTGGGCTCAACATTCCTAGCCGGGCTCTGTGACCTTTAGAGAGGAGTAATGACCGTGAAAACAGTGCTACCCATGATAGTTACCTTTGTTGGCGGAGCGGTGGTTCTGCTGGACTACTTTGTCGAAGGCTCCTGGATCTCGGCGACGTCCAACGCATTCCTGTCGTGGTCGGTTCTGCTGGCTGCCTTCAGCACGTTCCTGGGAGGAGCCAACATCCTGTTCATCCACGTGAGAAACCTAAAAGACAGGCGGCCCAATTGGGGCCTTAGCGTGATTCTGGTGTTGTCCCTTGTGGCTTGGTTCGTCGTCGGGGTTGTCGGGACGACCGAATCTGACATCTACAAGTTCGTCTGGGAAAACGTCTACAGCAGTCTGTCCGCCACAATGTTCGCGCTAAACGCGTTCTTCATCGCGTCGGCGGCGTACCGCTCCTTCCGGTTGAGGGGCGCGGAAAGCGCGATTCTGATGACCGCGGCAGTCTTGGTGATGATGGGCAGGGTCGGAATCGGGGAAGCCATCTCATCCAGACTCCCGATGCTGGCCGATTGGCTCATGTCCATCCCTGGAACCGCCGGCATGAGAGGCATCACGATTGGTGGAGCTCTGGGCGCCGTTACCGTCGGCCTCCGGGTCATACTTGGACTCGAGCGCGGCGGCACCGGGATGTCGGTTTAGCGAAGGGGAGGGAGATACGCATGGCTTGGTTTGAGAGACTGAAGCCCCGGTTCGAGAGATTTGACAAGATTGACTCCAGGTATATCTATCTGGCCGTGTTTCTGTCGGTGCTACTCCCGCTGTTCCGTCCGATAGGTCTGCCTATCACCGTTGGCGAGCAAACGAGAGAGGCTTTTTTGCTGGTGGACGGTCTCCCGCAGGGGGCACTGGTGATTATGTCGCCCAGTTTCGCGCCCAGCTCGGACGCGGAAGTCGTGCCTCAGATGATGGCGCTGCTGAAGCATCTCATGTCCAAGAACGCCAAGCTCCTGTGGGTGAATCTGACCGTGGAAGGGTCCATGTACGCGACCAGGGCGATGGATTCCCTGAAGGACGAGTTCGGATACGAGTACGGCAGGGACTACGTCATTACACCATACTTGCCGGGACAGCAGACCGCCATAGCGTCCATCGCGTCGGACATCAAGGGTGCGCTTACAGTTGATGTTTCGGGGAAGCCCGTGTGGGACATGGAGGCCGTGAGTGGAGTGAGCTCGGTCTCCGACTTCGACCTGCTTATTGACTTCAACACCGGCGATACTTGCATCTACTACTTGCAGCAGGTCCAGCCGAAGGGCGTCAGAGTCATCGCCGGAGCGTCCGGCGTCACCGTCCCGTACCTCATGCCGTACCTTGGGAGTGGCCAGCTGGCTGGCCTTTTGGGAGGACTCCGCGGCGCTGCCGAATACGAGATGGTATCCAAAACGCCAGGTTTGGCGCTTGGCGGTATGGACGCCCAATCCCTGTCACACGCCGCCATCGTGCTTTTCATCATC
>DULO01000013.1 GCA_012840345.1 Candidatus Fermentithermobacillaceae bacterium | reverse complement strand
CCATATAATGTAGACAAGCACAGACACGTGAGCTTCTTCTAACTCGCGCACAGGATGTTGCTCTCACGCAACGCCCAGAGGATTAACAAGGGGGAATGAGCGTGGACAAAAGCAGGATCGAAGCCGCCGAAAGGGACATCATCGCTGAACTGGCTACCTCTGTTGAAGGGTACAAGAACCTGACCGTTCTTTGCGACGAGTTCGGAAGCCGGTTCGGAGGGACCGACGAAGACAGGCGGGCCGTCGACTACATGCTCCAGAGGTTCCAGGAATACGGTCTCGAGAACGTCCACAAAGAAGAGTTCATGCACAACGCGTGGACCCGTGGACCCGCTACTCTCCATACAATCGCTCCCCTGTCCCAAGAGTTCAAGTGTATCTCCCTTCCTTATAATGTGGCGTCGGATGTAGAGGGAGAGCTTTTCTACGTCGGCCACGGCACTCCCGACGATTTTGAGGCGGCCGGAGACGCCATCCGCGGCAAGATCGTCATGGCCAACGCCAAGAGTCCGTCGTTTTTCCACCGCGGAGTACATAGATGCGAGAAGATAGGCCGCGCTATCGCGGGTGGAGCAATAGGTTTCATCTGGATGCGCTGGGACCCGGGCCTACTCGAAGAGACAGGAGCCGCCCGCTGGGGCAAACCTGTTGAAGTGCCGTGCATAGGCGTATCCCGGGAAGCCGGCGAGGCGCTCGTGCGTATGCAGGAAAAAGGCCCCGTGCGTGTCCGCATACACACCACTGATACCGTGAAGCCTGCCCCCGTGTGGAACGTGGTCGCTGAGATTAAGGGGCGCACCGAGCCGGACAAGGTCATCTTGATAGGCGCCCACTACGACGGGCACGACATAGCCCCGGGAGCCATGGATGACGGAGCCGGCGCGATGGTGGTCATGGAGACCGCCAGGGCGCTAGCCAGGCACAAAGACGTCATCGGAAAGACCTTGCGGTTTGTGCTCTTCCCCATCGAGGAGATCGGACTGGGCGGTTCGTACAACTACGTGAACATGCACCGGGACGAGCTGGACAACATCGAGATGATGTTCAACCTCGACGGTGCCGGTCGCAGCTTCGCCCAGCCCGGAGTGCAGCTCTACGGAAAATGGGCAAGCCTATTCAACTTCTTCCGAAGCATTGGGAAAGAAATGAAGCAGCCCATCCAGGTAGCTAACGGGATAAGCCTGTACAGCGACCATTTGCCCTTCCAACTCATGGGCATCCCCGCCGGCGGTATTCGTGAGTTCAGCGACACGAACACCGGGACGAGAGGATGGGGCCACTCCGCAGCCGACACCCTGGACAAAGTGTCGCCTCGGGCGCTCGAAGGAACGGCGGCGTTCATGGCAAGGCTGGCACTTCGCATGTCCAACCGGACAGACTGGCCGGGCCGACGCATCAGCGAGCAAGCGGCGCAAGAGGCCCTGGGTCCCGAGTACATGGAAGTGCTCAAATTGGAGAAGCGCTGGCCGTTCTACGAGTGGATTCCGGAGCTTGTGACGAAGCCGTAGTTTGGTACCGGCTTATGTGGGCCAGTCGCTGGGCACGTTTAAACGTCACCTAATACCAGTCGGCAGGTAGGAAGCGATCGCGCGGTGCGGAGCAGCATTTCCTCCGCGCCGCGCCGCCGATCGTTGCATATCCCTCTCTTGCACAATCCTACACAAATGGAACGCGGACCCATGAGCCCGCCCTTATTATCCCTTCCTAGGCAGCCACATTACCTTGAGACCCACAGTCTCTTCCAGCCTCTTGAATTCAGGATCGCCCGTGACCAGGGTAGCATCCAGTTCTAGACTCAAAGCCGCCCCGAAACAATCAGCAAAGGAAAGGCCTCCGACAGACTTAAGAGCAGCGGCGTTCTTGACCCTTTGCCAGGAAGCGTCGGCGATAGTAAGCTTAGGGGTTTCCATGACTCTGTTCTCGAAGGCATGAGCTGCCTCTCTTCCCACCTTGCGGGCCAGGATGTAGAACACCTCGCCCAGGTTGATGACGCTGACCGAAATCTCTGTATCGGCTGAGGTGATAAGGTCCTCCACTTCCTGGGCGCCGGGTTCGTCCTGCAGGAGCGCCAACAAGGCGTAACTGTCAAGGACATAACGCCTGGTCATTCTTTGCTTTCCTCCCGCTCACGTTCCGCCCTGCGTTCCTTCAGCAACTCCGAAGTGAGGTCGACTTGACCCTTGTACGCTCCCCGTAGCCCAAGCAAGGGATGACGTTCCAGGCGCGTAAGGGTGATGCGTCCGTTTTCGTCTTTGACGAGGAATCTGTCTCCCTTCTGCAGGTCGTACTTCTGGCGGATTTCTGCCGGTATCACGACCTGTCCTTTATCGGAAAGGGTGATAACTTTATCCATCTCGTCACCTGCTTTCTCGGATGTCCTGCTAGATGGGATGCCTTGATGCACGTCGATGTGTTGCTGACTGTTGCTGTGTCTTACTGTGATATATGGCTTACCATGGACATCGTAAGATGTTGGTGCGAGTAAGTCAACAGTACTTGGTCTTAGCCCGGTTTTCTGGCGCTTTCAGCATCTCGGACGAGATGTGAGGATCGGTCCAAAACAGGGGCTCTCCCGGCTCGTAGACAGGAGGAGGCGTAGACAGCCTCTTCAGAAGGTCCAAGTCGAGGCGACCATCGCGCAGTACATTGGGCCGGGAATATGCCTGTTTGTCCATCATCGAGCTCCTCCTTCGGCGCCTACGCCCGGCGGGTCCCGCCGCTCTAAGAACCGCCGGAGATCGTCCTCGTCGGAAAGGATGCCGGTGGGAATTCCTCTTTCCTCCATCCACTTCCTCACTCGTTCATCAAGTTCTTTAACCAGTCCGGCAAGCCTGGGCAGGTCGCCCGCGCTCGCGGCCTCGGTGAGATCCGGAAATCCGGCTTCGGCGTAAGCATGGGAGTATTCGCCAAGCAGGTTGAAATCTGAGGGAGCGAATCCGCGTTCCACTTTGTTGAGGTTGTTGGAGATCTCCTCCTGAAGCATGAACGCGGCATATCCGGCAGCGTAGGTGTCTCCCCTGCTGCACGCTGACAGCACCTTGTTCATGTACTCGTACACAAAGAAGTAGAAATCAGCGAATGCTTCGCGGGGCTCGACAGGTTGGCCAACCGAGGCCTGTGCTGAGAGGAGTATCCGCCTCACGGCCTTGGCCAAGTTGTCTGCGGCAGACAGCACATTGTCAAACTGGTCCTGCATCGCCCTCGTCGGGAGTATAGAACATATCCAGGTCCGAGGTTTCAGACGCACGGCCCGTAGCATACGACCCGTAATACGCGATGATGGCGATGTCGTCCTTGTGCGCCTTGACCGCATGGGAAACGAGAATGTCTGCCACTTTGAAAACGTCGGGCATGGCGCGAACTCCTTTCAGCCGCATTGATTCACTTGAGGTACTCCTTCGTCCCCGCATACAGGAGTACCGCTATATCCTGGCCCTAATGGCAGTCCGCTGACGGCGGGACGGAAGACCAAGAACTGGCCCTTTCGTCGCCGCGGGACCGGGCGGCAGTACTAGGCACAACACCACGCAGACCGCGATAGCCAGGACCATCCAACCCGAGGACGAGATGCGCCTCACCGTTGACCCTCCCCACAATTCTCAGATTCATCGGGAAAGAGCCAAGACCTTCTTCCCAAGCCTTTTCTTCGAGGGTTCGCATCTGTCAAACGCGTGTAGAAGTATGGAAGGGGCGCCCAAAGGCGCCCCAACACATGACGTTACATACAGGCACCATGATATGAAAACAAGATCGTAGCTACTAACATGTAGCTATCTGAGTGTGCGCGGCTTACTCCAGTGGTCTACTCCAGCATTTTCGGCTTATCGTCCGGCACAATCCGGAATTCCACAGGAACTCCCTTTGCTTGGATCTCCCTCAGCATGTCTAGCTCCTCGGGCGATGCTGAAATGTTGCGGTAGTACGGTTTACGGCCTGGCTTGGCGCCCATGCCGCCGACGTTCAAGAGTTTCACCTTGACGCCCTCGTTCACCATAGCCAAGGGAGCTACCGGGCTCTTGGCCAAGACGATCACTTTCTCATCTGGCACCGCCGGATCGGTCAACAGCTTGACTGCGTCAGCTACGGTATAGGCTTCCACCGAGACTCCCGGCGGCGATGCCATCTTAAAGAGGGAGAGCGAAAACTGGTCCTTAGCTACCAGGTCGTCGACTATGATTATTCGGCTGGCGCCGGTCTGGCGCAGCCATCCGGTAATGACCTGGCCGTGAATCAGTCGATCGTCTATACGCATCAGGACTGTATCGAGCATACTGATCCCTCCGAAAGTAGTAGTTCTTTAGCGACTCTGCCGCCAGTCCTAAGCCATCTTGCTACGCATCTCGTCTATCTCCGCCGAAAAATCCAGGACTCCCGAACCGCCCGCGGTCACGCAACCTTTAACAAGCTCGGATACCGTCGCTCCCGACGACCTGTTCAGCAACACATCCAAGACCATGGGAAGGTTAGCCCCGGTAACGCACCTGCGGCGGGAATTCACGAAACGGGCAGCCACGTTTGACGGCGTTCCTCCCTTGACATCCACCAAGAACAGGACTTCTTCGTCCGGCCCAAACTTCTCTAGCACGCTCTCTACGCGCTCTGTGAAAGCCTCGGGAGTGTCCTCAGGAAGAAGGCTTACGACATGAAAGTTCTCTTGCGCCCCGAGAATCATGGCCGACGCGCTCTCTATCCCGGCCGGCAGGCCGCCGTGACCCATTACCAT